>NZ_CP129966.1:330488-660976 GCF_030503595.1 Corynebacterium sp. P4-C1
CGGCGGAAGGAATGACAGCATCAGCGAGGTCAGCATTGAGCCGGAGACGGCGACGGTGATGAGGGTGCCGAATTCGTAGGACACCTCCTCCACGCCGCCGGCCATGCCGGCGCGTTCCGGGGGAGCGGCGCCAATGATGGCGGTGGAGGAGACCGACATTGCGAAGTTCGCTCCGGCACCGAGGAGAATGCCGCCGGCGAGGAACACGGGGAAGTTATCGATTGCGGAACCCCACCAGCAAATAAGCGCGCCGGCGATGCATGCGGCGAAGCCGCCGGACACGATGGTCTGAAAACCGATGCGGTGCAGCAGCGCGCCGCCGGCGATCGTGAACGGCAACGCCGCGAAGCCGATCACGCCGATGGCAAGGCCGGCGTGGAAGGGCGAGAAGCCGTCGACAAGCTGTAGGCGCGGCGTCGAGGTCATCTCTAAGCCCACTAACACGAACATGGCGCCGGCAGCCGAGACCGCGCCGCCGGTGAAGACCGGGTTTTTGAAGATGTCGAAAGTCAAAAGCGGGTCGTCGAGCTTCTTCTGGCGGCGAGCGAACATGACGGCGCCGAAGACCATGACCACAGCGGCACCGATAAGAACCGGCATGTGGGTGTCGAGGCGAGCGGCTTCCTCGATCGTCAGCGTCATCCCCGACAAGGTGAACAATGCGAATACTGAGGAAATAAGGTCCCAGTGCTTGTCCGGGTTCGGCCTGTTGCGCGGGCCGATCAGCAGCGTGCACACGAGGGCCAACACAACGACCGGAACATTGATCAGGAAGACCGAGCCCCACCAGAAGAAGTGCAACAGTGCACCGCCCACCACAGGGCCGAGCGCGGCACCCAGGACCGCAGCGGAAACCCAGATGCTCATCGCGAGGTTGCGTTCGCGCTCGTGCGGAAAAATCTGGTTGATCAGGGCAAGCGTGGCGGGAAGCATCGTCGCCGCACCAGCACCGAGAACACCGCGCGCGATCACGAGCGACAACACAGTGGGGGAGAATGCCGCGGCAAGAGACGCGATACCGAAAATCACGAGCCCGACCATGAACATGCGGCGGTGACCGACGCGGTCGCCGAGCGAGCCGGACCCTAGGAGAAGGCCCGTGATCACCAGCGGGTAGGCGTTGATGATCCACAACGACTGGGATGCCGTCGCGCCGAGCTGCTCATCCAGGGCGGGAAGCGCGGTGTAGAGAATCGAGTTATCCAGCGCGACCATCAACAGGCCGAGCGACACGACAATGAAAAATGGCCAACGGTTCGGGTTGGCCGGTTTCTTGCGCATGCGACGGTCTCGGGAAATCACCCGGTCAACCTACCGCCTTAACCAGTGGTTTGTCACGGCTAGACAACCTCACATGACAATGGCGGGAACTTTCGGGGCTAGCGTGGGTACTACTACGGCAGACCACAGACCATTTCGTTCCATCGAATATTGATGCAGAACTGCTGGATACTTCGGAGGAACTATTGAACACTCGGGTGGAACAGCCGAACACGACCTGGAAAGAGGAGAAGACCCATATGGCACGCACCATGAATTCCGCCACTACCCGGACTCTGATCGCGGGCACCGCCGCAGCGATGCTCGCGGTCGGCACAGCACCAGCGGCTTTTGCACACGATTCAGTGATCTCCGCGCGTCCGGGCATCGACGAGACTGTGTCGGAATTCCCGACGGAGCTCGTGCTGGAATTCTCCGCGCAGCCGAAGGAAGACTTCAACACCGTGGCGCTGTCTCGTGTTTCCGATAACGAAGTCTTGTTCAGCGGCGAGCCCGAAGTCGATGACCGCGAGGTATTCATTGACGTCCCGGACGACGTGGACGCACAGCCGGGCGAGTACCGCATCGGCTACCAGATCACCTCCTCCGACGGGCACGCCACCAAGGGCACCACCAGCTTCACCTTCCAGCCCGCCGAAGCAGCCGGGGAGTCCACCGCGCCGGGCAGCGAGTCCGCGCAGGGCGAGCAGGGGGCAGGGGAGGCAGATGCGACGTCGGAGAGCGAGGAAGCGCAAGAGGAATCCGGCTCGGGCTACACCTGGCTTTGGCTGCTGCTCGGTGCGCTGCTACTCGGCGGAGTGGTCATCGCCGCACTGAGCCGCCGCCAGCGCAACGACGACGCGACCCAGCGGGTCCGCGACATGGACGAGCTCGATGGTGAGGCGGAGACCAAGTAAGCAGCTCCCGCAGAGCTGTCGCGGAGGGCAGGGGTAAGATCGCCCCCAGTGCCCACGCGCCGGCTGCCCACCGGCGGCATGCGCGGGTTTTAAAAATGAACGAACCGCGGGCGCGGCCAGGTATGCCGTCCCGCACGAGCGCAAAGGAGCGCTGAAGAACATATGTCCAGCGGGATTGCCCCAACTGCAGTGAACCACGAGCCCTTCGAGGTGCCCGCCGGCACAGCCGTCGGTGCGGCAATGCGGGAGCTGGAGCTGCCGAACAAGGGCGAAGACGCCATTGTCTGTGTCCAGGACGCCGAAGGAAACCCGAAGGACCTCTCCCACGTCCCGGAAGAAACCGCGTCGTTCATGCCCGTCGCCGCCAACACGGAGCTGGGCCGCAGCGTCATCCGCCACTCGTGCGCGCACGTTCTCGCGCAGGCGGTCCAGGAGGAATTCCCCGATGCGAAGCTTGGCATCGGCCCCGCGATCAACGACGGTTTCTACTACGACTTCGACGTCGCCGAACCGTTCACCCCTGAGGATCTGAAGACGCTGGAAAAGCGCATGAAGAAGATCATCAAGCAGGGCCAGAAATTCGTCCGCGGTGTCTACGCTTCTCCCGAGGAGGCAGCGGAGGATCTCAAAGGCGAGCCGTACAAGCTCGAACTGATTCAGGACAAGGGGTCCGTCGACCCGAACTCCGACGAAGCCACCGAAGTCGGCGCCGGTGACCTCACCCACTACGACAACGTCAACCCGCGCACCAACGAGGTGGTCTGGCACGACCTGTGCCGCGGCCCGCACGTACCCACCACCAAGTACATTCCGGCTTTCGCCCTGACCCGTTCTTCCGCCGCCTACTGGCGCGGGGACCAGGCCAACGCCGGCCTGCAGCGCATCTACGGCACCGCGTGGGAGTCGAAGGAGAAGCTGGAGGAATACCAGCACATGATCGAGGAAGCCGAGAAGCGCGACCACCGCCGCCTCGGCTCCGAGATGGATTTGTTCTCCTTCCCGGACGCGGTGGGTTCCGGCTTGCCGGTTTTCCACCCGGACGGTGGCATTGTGCGTATGGAGATGGAGAACCACTCCCGCAAGCGTCACATTCAGGCTGGTTACTCCTTCGTGAACACCCCGCACGTGACCAAGGGCGACCTGTTCAAGCAGTCGGGCCACCTCGACTGGTACGCCGACGGCATGTTCCCGCCGATGCAGCTCGACGGCGAGACCAACGATGCCGGCGAAGTGACCAAGCAGGCACAGGACTACTACGTCAAGCCGATGAACTGCCCGATGCACAACCTGATCTTCGACTCCCGCGGGCGCTCTTACCGTGAGCTGCCCCTGCGCCTGTTCGAGTTCGGCACCGTCTACCGCTACGAGAAGTCCGGCGTGGTCCACGGCCTGACCCGCGCCCGCGGCTTCACCCAGGACGACGCGCACATCTACTGCACCGAGGACCAGCTCGAGCAGGAACTCACCGATGTTCTCGAGTTCATCATCTCCCTGCTCAAGGACTACGGCCTGGACGATTTCTACTTGGAGCTGTCCACCAAGGATCCGGAGAAGTACATCGGTGACGACGAGATCTGGGAGCGCTCCACGAGCATCCTCCAGTCCGTGGCAGAGAAGTCCGGGCTGGAACTGGTCCCGGACCCGGCCGGTGCCGCCTTCTACGGCCCGAAGATCTCGGTCCAGGCGCGCGACGCCATCGGCCGCACCTGGCAGATGTCCACCGTGCAGCTGGACTTCAACCTCCCGGAGCGCTTCGACCTCGAATACACCGCGTCCGACGGCACGAAGAAGCGGCCGGTGATGATCCACCGCGCACTCTTCGGTTCCATCGAGCGCTTCTTCGGCGTGCTGCTCGAGCACTACGCCGGCGCCTTCCCCGCGTGGCTGGCACCGCACCAGGTGGTGGGGATTCCGGTGGCAGACGATTTTGCCCCGCACCTGGACAACCTGACTGAGCAGCTGCGTGCCCGCGGGGTCCGCGCGGAGGTCGACCACTCCGACGACCGTATGCAGAAGAAGATCCGCACCCACACCCAGGGGAAGGTGCCGTTCATGCTCCTCGCCGGTGCGCGCGACGTCGAGGCGAACGCGGTGAGCTTCCGCTTCCTGGACGGCAGCCAGGTCAACGGCGTGCCGGTCGACGAAGCTGTGGAGCTCATCGCTGCATGGGTGAGCGACCAGCTCAACGAGCAGCCGAATGAGGTGTCCTTTGAGGCACGCCGCGGATAAGCCCGCCGCCGGGTCCGACGTGAACGGGGAGACCTATGTCGATTCCGGTGTGGGCGAACAGGACCGCCTCGTGCGGTTGTGGGCACCGTTCCGCTCCGCGTACATCTCGTCCATCCCAGGCGGGAAGGAGCGCAAGGCGGATCCGTTCCTCGCCGCGCCGGAGCAGTCCGATGAGGACGCGCTCATCATCGCGCGGGGTGAGACCGTCTACGCGCTGCTCAACCTCTACCCGTACAACGCCGGCCACCTGATGGTTGTGCCGTACCGCAAAGTCGCGGAATTGGAGAACCTCACCGGCGAGGAAACTGCGGAGCTCATGGAGTTCGCGAAACTCGCGGTGCGCACCCTCAAGCGCGTCTCCCGCCCAGAGGCGGTCAACGTGGGCTTCAACCTCGGCAAAGCCTCCGGCGGATCGGTCGGCGACCACCTGCACATGCACGTCGTCCCGCGTTGGGCGGGGGACTCGAATTTCATGACGGTCATCGACGGCACGAAGGTGCTTCCCCAGTTGTTGCGGGAGACACGTGCGCTTCTGGCCGAAGGCTGGAAGGAAATCGTCGAGGAGGACAACGCCTGATGCTCAGTCTCCACGGAAGGAAGCCAGCGGCGGCGGTGGCGGAGCCCGTCGCAAAGCTATTTTTGCGTGCAGGACTCTCCGCGAACGCCGTGACCGTCATGGGCACCCTGGCCACGGTCGCTGTGGCCGTCGCCCTCATTCCGCGCGGACACCTGGTGTGGGCCGGTGTTCTCACGGCCCTTTTCGCGGCCTTCGACATGATCGACGGGACGATGGCGCGCATCCGCGGCGGCGGTACCGCATTCGGTGCGACGTTGGACGCGTCGTGCGACAGGCTTTCCGACGGCGCCTTGTTCGGCTCAATCGCCTACTGGCTCGTATTCGTCGACCACGCCGACAAGGCAACGGTCGCTTGTGCGCTGGTGGTGCTCGCGCTCTCACCGACGATCAGCTACATCAAAGCCCGCGCGGAAGCCGGCGGGTTGAAGGTCAACGGCGGGCTCATCGAACGTCCTGAACGGCTCATTCTCGCGCTCGGCGGACTGTTTATCGAGGGTCTCGGTGTGCACGGGGCGATTGAGGTGGCGCTGTGGGTTTTGGCCGCCGGTTCCGTCTTCACTGTGGTGCAGCGTCTGGTCAAGGCTTCCCGGGACCCGAATGCGGGGAACCGTATTGCGGCGCCGGCGGGTGCGCCGGAACCGAAGGCTGCGCGCTAGTGGCGGCGGCAACGGTTTTGGCTACGGGATCGGCTACCTCGGCTGGTGAGCGTCTCGCTGCCGCTGGATACATCGCGGGCTGGAAAGTCGTGCGCCATCTGCCGTTGCGGCTGTCTGCCCGCATCTTCAACGCGGGAGCGGACTACGCCTCCGACGGCGGACGCGGGATGGAGATGCTGCGGCGTAACTTGATCCGCGTCGTGGGTGCGGAGAACGTCACCCGGGAGCTCGTGCGCGATTCGATGCGCTCGTACGCTCGATACTGGAATGAAGCGTTCTGTCTCCCAGCGATCGCGGGAGATGAAGAGCTGCTTGCCCGCCTCGACGCTGGGGTGCAGGGCCGCGTGCACCTGGAGAAGACGCTGGGGCAAGGAAAGGGCCTCATCTTGACTCTCCCGCATTCCGGTAACTGGGACATGGCCGGGATGTGGCTCGTGTCCCGTTACGGCGGATTCGCCACCGTCGCCGAAAGGCTGCGGCCTGAAGCGCTGTTCGACGCTTTCGTGGACTACCGCGAATCACTGGGATTCGAGGTCATCGCCGCGGCCGGCTCAACTGTGCCGCCGTTCGAGCGGTTGCGGGAGGTGCTCAGCGGAGGCGGAATCGTTTGCCTGATGGGGGAGCGTGACATGACTCCACGCGGTGTGCCGGTGAGCTTCTTCGGTGAGGAGACGACGCTGCCTGCAGGCCCGGCGAAACTGGCGGTTGAGACGGGGGCGGGCCTGCACGTGGCGCATTCCTGGTTCGCCGGCACCGCGGCTGGGCCGGACTGGGGGCACTCTGTTTCGCCGGCCATTGAGGTCACAGACGTGGCGGAGACGACTCAACGCGTCGCCGACATCTTCGCAGCTAATATCGCCGCCCATCCCGTTGACTGGCATGCCCTGCAGCCGGTATGGCCCGCCGACCGCGCGAAACGGAAGCGGTGATTCAACGTGCGTGTCGGTATGGTGTGCCCGTACTCGTTCGACCACCCCGGTGGGGTGCAAACGCACATACTCGACCTTGCCGAGGTTCTGACCAACCGCGGGCATGAGGTGCGTGTTCTCGGGCCGGGCACCCCGGGCGGTGTCGCTAGCGCGGGCGATCGGTTGCCCGGTTACGTCACGCTCGGCGGCCGGACCGTGCCGCTGCGCTACAACGGCTCGGTCGCGCGTGTCTCGTTCGGACCGAAGACATTCCTGACCACCCGGCGCTTCCTGCGCGGGGGACATTTCGATGTCGTCCACATTCACGAGCCCAACGCGCCCAGCTATTCTCTTGCGGCATTGCTGCTTTCCGACGAACCCGTCGTGGCCACGTACCACGCTTCAGCCACATCCTCCCGAGCCTTGCGCGCTGCCCGTCCGCTGCTGCGGCCCGCGTTGGAGAAGATTCAGGCGGGAATCGCCGTGAGCGAAATGTCCCGCCGCTGGCAAGTGGAGCAGCTCGGCGGCGACCCGCTGCTCATTCCCAACGGAGTTTCCACCCGGCGGTTCCGCTCAGCTCGGAAAGCGGCGCGCACGGCGGGTGGGCGTGACGGATGCGTGCACATCGTCTTCCTCGGCCGGTACGACGAGCCCCGCAAGGGCTTACCGGTCCTGCTCAAGGCGCTGGAAATCATGGATGAACGTTCCCGAGTGACAGTCATCGGCGGTGGCGGGGGACGACCCGCCGGTGCGCCCGAACACGTGGAATTCGTCGGCCGGGTCAGCGAAGCGGAGAAAGCGCAGCTGCTGGCCTCGGCCGACATCTATGTCGCCCCCAACACCGGGCAGGAGTCCTTCGGCATCGTGCTGGTCGAAGCGATGGCTGCTGGATGTGCCGTCGTGGCCAGCGATATCGAGGCTTTTGCCGATGTCTGCGGTGCTGATACGGATACGCCTGCGGGAGTTCTCTTCCCGGCCGGCGACGCGAATTCCCTCGCGGTCGCGTTGCAGCGCCTCATCCGGGACCCCAGCGCGCGGGAGGACCTCGCGGCTTCCGGTGAACGGCGGGCTAATCGCTATGACTGGAATACGGTCGCTGGACAGGTCGAGGCGGTTTACAACGCGGCGGTGGGGCGGTCTTGAACACGGTCATGGGCATGAGTGCAGTGGCATGGGTAGTCGTCATCGCCGTCGTTGCGGCCATTGCGGTGTGGGCGGTCGGGACGGCGCGCCGCCTGGACCGGTTGCACATCCGGCTCGACCGGGCGGGCGCGTCGCTCGACGCGGCGCTGGAACACCGCGACGCGGTCGCCGCAATCGCAGCCGCCACTCGCGACGATGAGGCGGCGTTGGCGGCGCTCGACGAGGCGGAGGACAAAGTGGCCCTTTCGCTGCGCCTCTACAACGCCGCTGTCTCAGCGACCCGGGCGGTGCGGCTCAAACCCGGCGTGCGTGCGATGCGGCTCGCGGGCACAGCCCCGATGCCGGAATTCCGAAGCATTGAGATTCGGGGCGGCAAGCACTGCGGGCCGCATTGACGGGAGGCTGTAGGGGCCCGAAAGCTCCGGAAAAGGCGGCGCGGAACGTTTAAGCTGTGACCCATGCAATTCGACATTCCCAGCATCGATGAAATTCTGAACCTGGAGCAGCTGGATGCCAACATCTTCCGCGGCACCGGTGTGTTCACCGGCCTGCAGCGCACATACGGCGGCCAGGTAGCGGCTCAGGCATTGTCCGCAGCGACGAAGACGGTGGGCGAGGACAAATTGGTCCACTCGCTCCACGGATATTTCATCCGGCCGGGGCAAGCCGACAAGGACATTGTTTTCGTGGTCAACCGTGTCCGCGACGGCCGCAGCTTTTCCACCCGCATTGTCGACGGCGTGCAGGGAGGGGAGACGATCTTCTCGCTCGAGGCGAGCTTCCACATCACTTCCGACAAGGGCATCGAGCACTCCGACAAGATGCGCAAGGTACCGGACCCGGAGGGCCTCGTCCCACTCGAAGAAACGGGTGGGCCGCTGAAATTTTTCTCCATGTGGGCGAACGACTGGGACGTGCGCATCGTTCCGGACGAGGACTTCGAGCACAACCCGTATACGCCGAGCCAGCAGGTGGTGTGGTTCAAATCCAAGCGGGAGCTGCCGGACGACCAGACCTTCCACATCTGCACCCTGGCGTACATGTCAGACCTGACTCTGCTCCACTCGGCGCTCGTGCCGCACCGCGACGCCAAGGTGCAGATGGCGTCGCTGGATCACGCGATGTGGTTCCTGCGGCCCTTCCGCGCTGACGAATGGATGCTCTACGACCAGGTCTCGCCGTCGGCTCACGGTGCCCGAGCGCTGACCCAGGGCCGCATCTTCGATAGCGCCGGCAACCTCGTCGCTATGACCGTGCAGGAAGGTCTGACCCGCACACTCCGCGAAAACGGAGTGGCATTTAGCTAACAGCCCCTAAATAGGACGCGTAGCAGTCCGCGTATACTGAACAGCCGACACTTCAGCCGGAGGAAAGGGGAGATGGCGAATGTCAGGCCACTCTAAATGGGCGACGACCAAGCACAAGAAAGCCGCCAACGATGCGAAGCGCTCCAAGTTGTGGGCGAAGATGATCAAGGACATCGAGGTCGCGGCACGCACCGGCGGCGGTGACCCGGCGGGTAACCCCACCCTCGACGACATGATGAAGAAGGCCATGAAGGCCTCTGTCCCAAAGGACAACATCGAGCGCGCCCGCAAGCGCGGCTCCGGTGAAGAAGCCGGCGGCTCCAACTGGGAAGAAGTTACATACGAGGGTTACGGCCCAAACGGCGTGGCCATGCTCATCCAGTGCTTGACCGACAACCGCAACCGCGCGGCCACCGATGTCCGCACCGCGATGACGAAGAACGGCGGCAATTTGGGCGAGTCCGGTTCCGTGGCCTACATGTTCAGCCGCAAGGGCGTGAACACCGTGGTCAAGGGCGACCTGACCGAGGATGATCTGCTCATGGCCGTGCTTGAGGCAGGTGCTGAAGAGGTCAACGATCTCGGCGAGCACTTCGAGGTTGTCTCCGAGGCGACCGACATGTACGCCGTGCGCGATGCGCTGCGCGAGGCCGGCATCGAGATCGAGGACACCGAGCAGGATTTCCGTGCCTCGGTCGAGGTCGATCTGGATCTGGACGGCGCGAAGAAGCTGGATAAGCTTATCGACGCACTCGAGGACGCCGACGACGTCCAAAACGTTTACACCAACTCGACGATGTCCGACGAGGTGGCTGAAGCACTCGCGAACGAGTAGCTCCCACTCGTTGCCCGCACGGCGGGCTCTGCTCAAGCGGATCTGGCTGCGGCCGGGTCCGCTTTTGTATGCCCGCCGGCATGGGTGGCGGGATGTGTCCCGGACGTGTGGTAGAACAAATGTGTGACTACGACGGAGGGCTTGCGCGTGATGGGGATCGACCCGGGGCTGACCCGGTGCGGTCTCTCCGTGCTACAAACAGGCAAGGGGCGGCAGGTGATTCCCGTCGCCGTCGGCGTGGTGCGTACCCCGTCCGACGCGGAACTGGCTGAGCGTCTGCTGCGCCTGTCCAACGCTGTCAACGAATGGCTGGACGACTACAAGCCGGACGTTGTCGCGATGGAGCGTATTTTCGAACGCAGCAACGTCTCCACCGTCATGCACACCGCCCATGCAGTGGGGGTGATGGTGCTAGCGGCCGCGCAGCGCGGAATTCCCGTGTACATGTACACCCCGTCCGAGGTGAAGAAAGCCATCTCGGGCAACGGCCGGGCGGACAAGAAACAGATGACGGCAATGATTACGCGCATCCTCGGTTTGAGCGCGCCGCCGAAACCGGCGGATGCGGCCGACGCGTTGGCGATCGCCGTGTGCCACTGCTGGCGTGCGCCGCTTCTTGCCCGCACCCAAGCCGCGGCGGCGTTGACTGGGAAAAGGAGTCTGGGACAGTGATCGATTCGCTCAACGGTGAGGTCATCTCGATCGGCTTGGATCACGGTGTGATCGAATGCGGCGGGGTTGGCTACCGCTTCCTCGCTACACCTCCGACGCTGGGCCGGTTGACCCGCGGGGAGCGTGCACGCGTGCTCACCACACTGGTGGTCAAGGAAGACGACATGACGCTCTACGGCTTCACCGACGACGACGCGCGCGACATGTTCCACCGCCTCACCACCGTGACTGGACTGGGCCCGAAGTTGGCGCTCGCCTCTCTGTCCGTGTTCGAGCCTGCGGAACTGGCCAGCCATATCACGTCGGGGGACTCCAAGACCATCCAGTCCATCCCCGGGGTGGGCAAGAAGATGGCCGACCGGTTGGTTCTGGAACTCAAGGACAAGCTCGCCGGTGTCTACGGCTCGCAGCCGGGCGCGGCAGCGCAGGCGGCCCCAACCCACACCAAGGCAGCATCGCTGGCCACCGAACAAGTCGTCGAGGCGCTCATCGGCCTCGGCTTTCCGGAGAAGGGAGCGCGCGCCGCGGTTGACACCGTTGCGGCCGAGTCCCCGGACGCGGAATCTTCGGTGTTGCTGCGCAGCGCGCTCAACCGGTTGGGTAAGAAGTAGTCAGTGTAAGGAGGACGCAGCGGATGTCTGATGTGGAGAAGACGGAATTCGAACTCCCGCCGGACCTGGCCCGGCAGGCGAACTCCCCTGTGGACGCCACGGAGCAGACAGGGGAGCAGGACTTTGAAAAGTCGCTGCGCCCGAAGTCGATCGACGAGTTCATCGGCCAACCGAAGGTGCGCGAGCAGCTCGGGTTGGTCCTCACCGGCGCCAAGAAACGCAACGTCACGCCCGACCATATCCTGCTGTCCGGCCCGCCTGGGCTGGGCAAGACCACGATGGCGATGATCGTGGCGCAGGAGCTCGGGACGTCGCTACGCATGACCTCGGGTCCAGCGCTGGAGCGCGCGGGCGACTTGGCGGCGATGCTGTCGAACCTGATGGAGGGTGATGTGCTCTTCATCGACGAGATCCACCGCATTGCGCGCCCCGCCGAGGAAATGCTCTACATGGCCATGGAGGACTTCCGCATCGACGTGATTGTGGGCAAGGGGCCGGGGGCGACGTCAATCCCGCTAGAGATTCCGCCGTTCACCCTCGTCGGTGCGACCACCCGCGCCGGCATGCTCACAGGGCCTCTGCGCGACCGTTTCGGCTTCACTGCCCAGATGGAGTTCTACGACGTCGACGACCTCACCGACGTGATCACCCGTGCCGCCTCGATCCTCGGGGTCGAGATTGAACACGACGCGGCCGTGGAAATCGGCTCGCGGTCCCGCGGCACGCCCCGTATTGCGAACCGTCTCCTGCGCCGCGTGCGGGACTGGGCGGAAGTCAACGGCGATGGAACTGTGACTGTGGAGGCGGCGCAGCAGGCGCTCGAGGTTTTCGACGTCGACGAGCTCGGGCTGGACCGGCTCGACCGCGCTGTGCTGGACACTCTGATCCGCAACCACGGCGGCGGGCCGGTGGGCGTGTCCACCCTGGCTATTGCGGTGGGCGAGGAGCCCTCCACCGTGGAGGAAGTCTGCGAACCGTACCTCGTACGGGCGGGCCTCATGGCGCGCACCGGCCGCGGACGCGTCGCCACCGCTGCCGCCTGGAATCACCTCGGCATGACACCGCCGCCGGAGGCACCCGGCCAAATGCACCTGTATTAGGGGCCACGCATGGTGTGCCACAATGGTTCACCATGGAATACCTACCTATTCTTCTTATCTTCGTCCTGTTCGCGCTGCCCGCCCTCCTGCTGTCGCGCACGAACCGGAAGCGCGTGGAGAAAGCCCGCGCCCTCCAGGCCGCGGCGAAGCCCGGCGACCGGATCGTGACTGTGTCCGGTTTCCACGGCGACATCGTCTCCGCCGGCGAAACCACCATCGGGGTGGAGCTGGCCCCGGGCGTCGTCGTCACCATGGAGCGCGAGGGTGTCTACAAGGTGCTCGACAACGAGGAAGGCACGAACCAGCCCGGGAACGCCGCCGCCGGGAGCACCGTCCACGAGACCGGCACTGAGGTCGAGGACGAGCGCTAGACCGCTTAGCTGTCAGGCACAGCCGCCCGGCGTGGCACGAGAAAAGGCACGCCGGGCTTAATCATTTCCGCGTCCATGACGTACGATCACTGACTGGACCTTTTCCCGGCCCGGGGATGGGGGCAGTGATGACGCGTCTGTGCCGGGCAGGGAAGAGAAGACAACAGAAACACCTTGAACGGGTTTAAGTCGCCGGCCGTTTGCGCGGCCGAGAGAGGCAAGCCGCCTGAGGTGGGTAGAGCAGGTTAATGAGGAGAGCACGTACGTGACTTCGAAAACGTCAGGTAGGCGATCGGCCCGAGAGGGAGGATCGAAGCGCGCATGGCCCAAGCGGGCCATCGCATTATTCGCGCTTATTTTGGTGGGCACTTATGCCCTCGTGTTCCTGACAGGGGACCGTGAGGCGTCGCCGAAGTTGGGCATCGATCTCCGCGGCGGCACCCGCGTCACACTCGTGCCGCAGGGCGAAGAACCCACGCAGGAACAGTTGGAGCAGGCTCGCACCATCCTGGAGAACCGTGTCAACGGCATGGGCGTCTCCGACGCCAACGTCGTCGTCGACGGCAATACTCTGGTGATCACCGTCTCCGGCGAGAGCACCGCCGACGTGCGGAATATCGGCCAAACCTCGCAGCTCATGTTCCGCCCTGTCGCACAACCGGACCAGCAGGGGGACTCGGCCAACTTCCCGAAAATCATGCAGGACATGGCTAACCGCTGGGTCGAATACCGCGTGATCACGAAGGATGAGGCGCAGGCGAAGATGAAACAGTTCGCCGACACCTTCAACCAGCAGGTTGACGCGATGAACCAAGCCCAGGAGCAGCAGGCCCAGGAAGGCCAGACGGCGACCAAGATCGAGCCGATCGAGGCCCCCGAGGTGACAGCCGAAGCGAAGCCTGATCCGGAGAACACGCTCCAGGCGTCGGAGCTGCGTCAAGAGGCCACGGCGATGCTGCGGGAGGACCGCCAGTCCGATGACATGACGAAGCTGCAAGCGGCGTCTTGGCTGATGCAGTGCACCCCGGCTGAGGCTGAGGGGCCTGCTCCGGTCGACCCGCTTGCGGGCACCGATGACCCGAAGCGCCCGCTGGTGGCATGCGATTCCGCCACCGGCCAGCCGATGCTGCTCGACGCTGTTCCTCTGCTTCAGGGCATCGAGGATCCCGACGGCCCACGCTTGACGGGCACCGAGATCGACACGAACCGTCCGATCACCGGCGGCTTCAATTCTCAGTCCGGCCAGATGGAGATCAACTTCGCGTTCAAGCAGGACGGCGATCACAACGGTTCCTCCACGTGGGCGGCTCTCACCGGCGCAATGGTGGGGCAGCAGGTCGCCATCACCCTGGACTCCCAGATCATCTCCGCGCCAAAGATCCAGTCGCCGACACCGGTGGGTTCCGCGACCTCCATCACTGGTGACTTCACCCAGGAAGAGGCGGAGAATCTGGCCAATAACCTGCGGTACGGCGCACTTCCGCTTTCCTTCGCTGGCGAGAACGGCGAACCGGGCGGCACCGCGACGACTGTTCCGCCGTCACTGGGTATCGCCTCCCTGAAGGCGGGCATCATCGCGGGCCTGGTCGGCCTGGCACTGGTGGCGATCTTCGTATTCGTCTACTACCGCTTGTACGGCCTGATCTCCCTGTTCACGCTTCTCGTCGCCGGCATGCTGGTCTACGGTGCCCTCATCTTGTTGGGCCGCTGGATCGGCTACACGCTGGATCTGTCCGGCGTGGCCGGCTTGATCATCGGTATCGGCACCACCGCAGACTCGTTCGTGGTGCTCTACGAACGCATCAAGGACGAGGTGCGCCGCGGCAGAACATTCCGCTCCGCGACGCTCAACGGTTGGGATCGCGCGAAGGAAACGATCGTCACAGGCAACATGGTCACCCTCATCGGTGCCGTGGTGATCTACTTCCTCGCAGTCGGCGAGGTGAAGGGCTTCGCCTTCACCATGGGTCTCACGACGATCTTCGACCTGCTGGTCACCTTCCTGATCACGGCACCGCTGATGATCCTGGCATCCCGCAGCAAGTACTGGTCCAAGCCGTCGGTCAACGGCATGGGCAAGGCATTCGAAGCCGGACGCGGCAAGACGGTCACCCCCCGCGGCACGAGGCGCCACGCAGCAGCCGAAGCCGAAACCGCGCCGGCTGAACAATCCCCGGCGCTCGCCGCTGATTCGACCACAGTCACCGCAACGCCCACGGCCACCAGGGAAGAGGAGAAATAGACATGAGTACCTCACTGAACGCCGCAACTCCCTCGCCGGCGAGCAACGGGAAGGCTGCCGGAGACGCGGCAGCCGCAGACACCGCGACTGCAACGCCCACCAAGGGCATTGAGCGCCTGTACGAGGGCAAGGGCGCGATCGACTTCGTCGGGCGCAGCAAGCTCTGGTACATCCTCGCGGTCGCCTTGCTAGTCATCTCCGCCGCAGCCATGCTGCTGCGCGGTTTCAACCTCGGCATCGACTTCGAGGGCGGCACGAAGATGTCCATGCCGGCCGGTGACTTGGTCGCGGAGCAGGTGGAGGAGACCTTCGTGGACGCGACGGGCGTGACCCCGGAGCTGACGCAGATTGTCGGTGCGGGCGATTCCCGCACACTGGAGATCAACTCCGAGCACCTTTCGGAGGAGCAGATCAACAGCGCCCGAGAAGCGATCTACGAGAAGTACCAGCCGCGCGACGCATCGGGTGAGCCCTCGCCGGATGCCATCGGTGATTCGACGGTCTCCGAGTCCTGGGGTTCGACCATCACGAACCGCATGCTGCTGTCGATGCTGATCTTCCTCGTCACTGCAGCCGTCTATGTCGCAGTGCGTCTGCAGCGCAACATGGCGATCGCCGCGATGCTGGCGCTGCTTTTCGACGGCGTGGTCATCATGGGCATCTACTCCCTGTTCGGCCTTGAGGTCACCCCGGCCATGATCATCGGCCTGCTGACCGTGCTGACATTCTCCCTCTACGACACGGTGATCGTCTTCGACAAGGTCAAAGAAAACACGGAGGGCGTTCTCGATTCGCGCCGCTCCACCTACGCCGAAGAGGTGAATTTGGCGGTCAATGAGACTCTGATGCGTTCCATCTCCACGTCCGTCATCTCCGCGCTGCCGATCATCGCCCTGATGGTCGTCGCTGTGTGGCTGCTCGGCGTGGGCACCCTGCAGGACCTCGCACTGATCCAGCTGATCGGTGTCGTCGAGGGCATCATTTCCTCGCTGCTCCTCGCGTCCTCCCTGCTGGTGACGCTCACGAATTCGCAGCGCAAGTACAAAGAGCACAACAAGCGGGTCGCGGAATTCCGCGCGGGCAAGGAAAAGGACGCGCTTATCGACGGCACCTCCGGCACCGATGCCACCTCGACCTCCGAAGCGGAAACCGCTGAAACAGGTGCAAGGGCAAAGCGCACTGTGACCTCTCCGCACCGCGACAGTGGTGCTCATGGTGCTAACGCCGCGACCTCGGCGTCCGAGCACGCCCGCCAGTCGGCGGCGACTTGGCGCCCGAATCAAAACTAGTCTGGTATTTCCGCGAGAGAGGGAAGAGGAATTCACCGTGAGACGCAAGCATCTGGTGCGGGTGGCCGCGATTCTGACCGCCGCCGCCACGATAGTTTCGGGCTGTTCCAGCTCCGAGACTGAGCCGAAGGATCCCACTGCTCTGGACTACTTCGGCTACCAACTGCCTGTCCCGCTTGTGACCACGAATGCGGCTACGAAAATCGGTGACTCGCTGAAGATGCAGCGCCTGTCCGGACGCCTCTTCCCGGGTGCCTTCATCCCTGGGCCGTCGGGCCAGCGCATCCCGAACACGGATCTCGTGAACACCCAGGTGCTACCTGCACCGCAGCGCCAGGTCATCTACACCTTGTCGGACAAGGCGGTGTTCTCCGACGGAGAGCCGGTGACCTGCGACGATTATGCCCTCGCTTTCGCTGCTGGTTCGAACCCGGATGTCTTCTCCTCCCACATGCCGCAGATGCAGCAGGTGGAGCGGGTCGACTGCACCCCGGGTTCTAAGCAGTTCACGGTCGTATTCCAGCAGGGGCAAGGTGGCCGTTGGCGTGAGCTTTTCGGGGCGGGCACTGTCTTGCCCGCGCATGCCGTCGCAAAGCGTCTCGGCATGGAGACAGCTGATCTGACGAAGGGGCTCGAAGCGCGCGACCCGGATTTACTCGGCCGTACGGCGGAGATCTGGCGGTTCGGTTTCGCCCTCGGTAATTTCGACCCGGAGCTGCAAGCTTCCTTCGGCCCGTACAAGATCGAGTCTGTGGGTGCGGACGGTGAGGTGGTCCTCGTCGCCAACGACAAGTACTACGGCGATGCCCCCGGCATTCCCAAGATCGTCGTGTGGCCGTCCACCAAGGATTCGACGGAACTCCAGAAGGCTGGCGCTCTCATGGTCGGAGACTTGAGCGACCACAACCCGGACTGGTTCAATGCGGCTCCCGACGCCGACGAGGGCGCGAACGCCGACGATGTGCGAACCGGCAAGGACGGCAAGGACGCTGAAGAATCCGAGGCGAGCGCGGCTGGAGAGACCGCGGGCACCGCATCCGCTTCCGGGGATCCGAACGCACCGGAGAACCACCAGGAACTTCAGACAGTGATCGGCGAGATGACGGACACCCTCATCTTCGCCTCGGCGGGGCAGTGGGCGAACCACGACAACCGTCAGGCGCTTGCGAAGTGCGTGGACATCCGGTCTGTCGCGAAGGCATCTTCGCAGGAGGCTGGTATCGAGCTGCCGCCGTCGCCAGTTCACGTGCTCACGCAGAACGACCCGATGTCGGCGCGTCTCGGCGACATCGCCAACCCGCACCTCGACGTCGACATCGAAGGAGCCCGCGTCGCTTCCGGCCTCGAACTGCATGTCGGGTACAACGGGCCGAATAAGCGCATGGCAGCCATGGTCGAAGCGATGAAGAAGTCGTGCGAGCCCGCCGGAATCACCATCGTCGACGTCACCGCCAACGGCAAGACGCGCGGCGACCTACTCACCGAGGAACCGGAGTGGAACGCTGAAGGCCAACTGGACCGCAAGGGCAAGATCGACGCCTTCCTCGGCGCGGTTGACCCGATGAGCGAATACGAGTCGGCGACCTCCCGCTCCGAGGAGTTGCAGAGCCTGCGCGCCGAAGAAAAGCGCCTGTGGGACGAGGTTCCGTCCATCCCGCTGTCGGCGCAGCCGCGCACCTTCATCGTGGACAACAGCATCAAGAATGTTGTGGTCTACACTGGCCCTGTCGGGATCGGCTGGAACATGGACCGCTGGCACGTTCCCGGTTTGGAAGCCACACCGGAACAGAAGGACGACAAGTAAACCATGACCTCCCCTGAACCCTCTTACCGGACAGCCCGCGAAGCCCTCGCCGCGCGAATGCGCTACGTGCAGGACTTCCCGGAAAAGGGTGTGCTCTTCGAGGACCTGACCCCCGTGCTCGCCGACGGCGCGGCGCTCAAGGTGGTCATCTCTGAGATGGCCGAGGCATCCCGCAACTTGGGCGCCGATATGATCGGCGGCCTCGACGCCCGCGGATTCCTGCTCGGCTCCGCTGTCGCCTACGAGATGGGCACAGGCATCCTGGCCATCCGCAAGAAAGGCAAGCTGCCCCCGCCGGTGATCAGTGAAGAGTATTCGCTGGAATACGGTGAGGCGGCGTTGGAGATCCCCGCGGAAGGCATGAACTTGGAAGGCAAGCGCGTCGTGCTTGTCGACGATGTGCTGGCCACCGGCGGTACCCTCGCTGCCGCCTGTGACCTCATTGAGCGCGCCGGTGCGATCGTCGCCGGTTGCGTCGTGGTGCTTGAGGTGTCCGGCCTCGGCGGACGTGACAAGCTGGGGGATATTCCGCTGGTGGTGCTCAACCAGGGCGACGGGGATGCGGCATAGACGCGGCATGTAGAAAGCCGTCAACACGGCCACCCGGATTTTGGAATAAGGTGGGCGCATGACGTCCCAAGACAGACCGCAGCGGCGATCCGGTTCGTCGGTGCGCAGCGTGTCGGCCAGGCTCGCCCGGTCGCTCACCGGCGGGCGCCCGAAGACGAACCCGGTGATCGAGCCGCTGTACTCGATCCACCGCAAGTACCACCCGAAGGCGAGCGTCGAGGATATCTCGCGCGCCTACGAAACAGCGGAACGGCTCCACGAGGGTGTGCTACGCAAATCGGGAGACCCCTACATCACCCATCCGTTGGCGGTGGCGACGATCTGCGCCGAGATCGGCATGGATACCACGACGATCATGGCGGCCTTACTGCACGACACTGTCGAGGACACGGACTATTCGCTCGAGGACCTGACTAACGACTTTGGCCCCGAGGTGGCCCGGCTTGTCGACGGCGTGACCAAACTGGACAAGGTCGCCCTCGGCGCGGCTGCTGAAGCGGAGACGATCCGCAAAATGATCGTGGCCATGTCGCAGGATCCCCGCGTGCTGGTGATCAAAGTCGGTGACCGCCTGCACAACATGCGCACGATGCGGTTCCTGCCGCCGGAGAAGCAGCAGAAAAAGGCCCGGGAAACTCTCGATGTCATCGCCCCGCTGGCCCACCGCTTGGGCATGGCGACGGTCAAGTGGGAGCTGGAGGACTTGGCCTTCGCGATCCTCTACCCGAAGAAGTACGAGGAGATCGTCCGCCTTGTTGCCGAGCGCGCACCCTCACGTGACCGTGCACTGAAGGAAATCACCGGCGAGATCCAGGCCGAATTGAAAGCGAACGGCATCAAAGCCGAGGTGATGGGGCGCCCAAAGCACTATTGGTCGATCTACCAGAAGATGGTGGTGCGCGGCCGCGACTTCAACGAGATCTTCGACCTCGTGGGCATCCGCGTGCTGGTGGACAACGTGAGCGACTGCTACGCAGCCATCGGCGTCGTCCACTCGCTGTACTCGGCGATGCCGGGCCGCTTCAAGGACTACATCTCCAACCCGCGTTTCGGGGTCTACCAGTCGCTGCACACGACTGTGATGACAGACTCCGGCCGCGCCCTTGAGATCCAGGTGCGCACCCACGAGATGCACTACAACGCCGAATTCGGCGTTGCCGCGCACTGGCGGTACAAAGAGACGAAGGGCTCCCACAAGGGCGACCAGGCGGAGCTGGACCAGATGACGTGGATGCGTCAGCTCCTTGACTGGCAGAAGGAGGCGGCGGACCCGAACGAATTCCTGGATTCGCTGCGCTACGACCTGACTTCAGCACAGATCTTCTGTTTCACTCCGAAGGGGGACGTGATCAACCTCCCGGCGAACTCTACGCCGGTGGACTTCGCCTACGCCGTTCACACGGAGGTCGGCCACCGCTGTATCGGCGCGAAGGTCAACGGCAAACTCGTCGCCCTCGAGTCGACGCTCAAGTCAGGCGACCGTGTGGAGGTGTTCACTTCCAAGGATGCCAACGCGGGCCCGTCAAGGGACTGGCAGGACTTCGTTGTCTCCCCGCGTGCACGTACCAAGATCCGCCAGTGGTTCGCCAAGGAGCGCCGTGAGGAGCACTTGGAGGCCGGCCGCGACGCTCTCGCCGCCGAGGTGCAACGCGGGGGACTTCCGCTGCACCGACTGTTCACCGCAGACTCAATGAACAAGGTGGCCACCCAGCTGCATTACGATGGCGTTGACGCGCTCTACACCGCGATCGGTGGTGGGCAGGTCTCCGCCAAGCATGTGGTCAGCTTGCTGGTGGAGATGTTCGGCGACGAGGACGACGCTGTCGACGCGCTCACTGCCCGCGCGCCGATGTCGGAGTTGACGCGGACTCCAACGCGTACCGACGGCCCCGGCATCCTCGTCGAGGGGTCACCCGATGTGATGGCCAAATTGGCGCGGTGCTGCCAACCGGTTCCGGGCGACGAGATCTTCGGCTTTGTCACCCGCGGCGGGGGAGTCTCCGTGCACCGTGTGGACTGCACCAACGCTGAGAAGTTGCAGCAGGAATCCGCGCGGTTGATCGCGGTGGAGTGGGACAGCGGTTCCCGGCAGGGCGCCTCGTTGGCCACGATGCAGCTCGAGGCCCTTGACAAGCAGGGCCTGCTCGCGGAGCTCACCCGCGTGCTCAACGACCAGAAGCTGCCCGTCATCGCCTTCAACCACCACTGCGACGACGACCACATTGCCACGGTCCGGTTCACCTTCCAGGTCTCCGACACCAAGCAGTTGGGCACGCTGATGACCCAGGTGCGCAATATCGAGGGTGTCTTTGACGTCTATCGTGTCACTGCCTAGGCTTCGCCTTCGCCCAAGACCGTCCAAGACTGCCCAGCCCAGTCGCGGACATGTCGTGGCCCCAGCCCCTCGTCGAGCCAAGCCCTCCCGCACCAATGCGCTCAAATCGGAGAGCTCAAACAGGAGAGCCCGAACGAGCGGTGGATTTGGATTGCATTTCAGGGTCACTCCTAATGCGTTTATCCAGGTCGCGGTTTTAGAAAGTCAATCTAGATCCAACCTCGACTTCGCAAGCACCCTTCAGAAGGGCGAAAAACCGCCACGACACAGTGTCGCGGCGGTAGTTCTTTGACTGTCGAGCTTAGTGCTCGGGGTCAGTCTTAGGCCTTCGGGAGGTTGAGGTTCTTCTAGGCGAAGGCGATGACGGTGCCGACCAGGCCGAGGACAGCGGTGATGGTGCCGATCCAATTGGTGATGGCCTTCGGGTCCCAGTTGCCGTCCTTGTCGGAGGAGTTGGCCTTCAGCTTCTCGCCGAAGGAGAGCTCGTCTTCGTTGTTCTTACCGTTGTCGGCGTTGTCGTCGTTGTTCTCGATGCCGGTGTTCGACTCGTTGTTGGCGCCCTGCGTGGTGGCGGCGCCGTTAGTGGTGTCAGCGGCGAATGCCGGAGCGGCGACGACACCGGAAACGGAAACAGTGGCAGCGGTAGCGGCAGCGAGGATGCCCTTACGGATCGTCATGAATGTCCCTTTCAGAAAGAAGCTCTCATCAACGTGGAACACTCTACAGCCGGGCTATAGGCGCTGCAAGGGCTATAACGAGAGCTTATTCAGGTTGTGGAGCAGGCTCTCAGCCTATTCTTATGGTTTTGTAGTGCGAAGTGGTGGTCATGGGGCAAATGTGACGGGCGGAACATGTGGCGCACCTTGGAAATCCGGTGAACTTTTTCGCGGAAGCACTGATGGATGGGTTGATGGGATGGGGTGGCGCGGGGTTGGGATCGATAAGCTGCATGTCCGCTGTCCGTTACTACGGTGACTTTAAGGTGGGGGCGTGAAAAAGCACCTAGTGTGAGTAACATTACACTAGGTGCGGTGGCGTGAATGCCGCGACGTGGGCTGAAGCTACGCGACCTTCGCGCTGTTGATCTTCACTTCTTCCTTCGGTGCGCCGTCGCCCGGGTTCATCGCCGCAGCCTCTTCCTGGTTCGCAGGCTCAGCGATCCCGGCCTCGGCGATCTTGTCCAGGGTCGCGAGACCCTCGTCGTTGATCGTGCCGAAGTAGGTGTAGGCGGGAGGCAGAGCAGTCTCGCCGTAGTTCAGGAAGAACTGGGAGCCGTTCGTGTTCGGGCCGGAGTTCGCCATCGCGATGGTGCCGCGCTCGTAGAGGACATTCGGCTTCTGGCCCTCGGCGTCGTCGTCGACTGGGTACTCGTCGGCGAACTGGAAGCCCGGGCCGCCGCTGCCGGTTCCGCTCGGATCGCCGCACTGCAGCACGTGAATGCCCTCAGTGGTCAGGCGGTGGCACACCGTGCCGTCGTAGTAGCCCTCCTTCGCCAGGTACTCGATCGCGTTGACGGTGCACGGGGACACGGAGCGGTCGAGCGTCATGCCGATCGGTCCGGCGGAAGTGTCCAGGTTGAGGTCGACGGTGCCCTCGGTGGAAATATTCTCGGTCTCAGGCAGGCCCTTGTAGTACTCGCCCTGGCCGTCCTCGGTGTAGGTGCACGTCACCTGCGGGTCGAGCGGGGTCGCCCGCTTCTTGCTCAGCGCGACGGGCTGCATGTCCTCGGTCGGTTCCGCCGACTCGCTGGACTCGTCCTGGGCGTTGACCTCCTCGTCCGAGCCCCAGGTCGCCGCCATGTAGATGCCGCCTCCGACGAGGGCGATGACCAGCAGGGCCATCGCGGCGATCGTCCACGGCTTGTTCTTCTCTTTCCGGTCGCGTGCCTTGAGCTCGCGGTCGAGTTCCTTCAGGGCGTCCTTGCCGCGCTGCGCGTTAGTGCTCACGGACTTCGGCCTCCATCAGTGTCTATAGGTGGTCAGATGGTCAATTACAGTAGCAGCACCGCGCCCGCGGCCGGTGCGTGCGCTCGGTCCTTTATTTATGCTGGGCGCCATGGCTAACGTGACTTTCCGCAATGAACCCACCACCACTTCCGGCGAACTCCCCGCAGTGGGAGACAAGCTGCCGGCATTCGAGCTCGTCGGCGGCGACATGAACCCGGTGACTGACAGCGATTTCGCTGGCAAGCGTATCGTGCTCAATATCTTCCCGTCTGTGGACACCGGGGTGTGCGCACAGTCGGTGCGCCGCTTCAACGAGCTCGCTGCCGGCCTGGACAACACCGTCGTCCTGTGCGTGTCCAAGGACCTCCCTTTCGCGCAGCAGCGTTTCTGCGGCGCCGAGGGCATCGAGAACGTCATCAGCGCATCCGCGTTCCGTTCCACCTTCGGCGAGGACTACGGCGTGACCATGCAGGGCTCGCCGATCAAGGGCCTGCTGGCGCGCTCCGTCGTTGTCGCCGACGCCGACCACAAGATCGTGCACACCCAGGTTGTCGACGAAATCGCCAACGAACCCGATTACGGCGCCGCCGCGGCAGCGCTGGAGAACTAGCTCCAGCTGTCCGGGGAGGCGGCTGCCTGGACTGGCTACACTGGCGGGCATGCAGATCGCAGGATTCACCGCCGGACCTTTCGGCACCAACACCTACGTCGTCATCAATTCCGGTGGCGGCGCGGACACTGAGGGTGGCGCGAAACCCGAGGCCTTCGTCGTCGACCCGGGCAAGGACAGCGCCGCTCACGTCCGCAAGACTGTCGAGGACGCCGGGGCGGAGCTGGTCGCTGTCGTGCTCACCCACGGCCACATCGACCACACGCGTGACTGCGCTGAATTCGGGCTGCCGGTCTACATCCATCCCGACGATGAAGTGATGCTGGACCCGAAGTGGGGCGCACCCGGCGACTTCGGCAGGATCTTCGAGGTCGATTCCATGAAGCAGCCGGAGGACCTCCGCCACCTCGAGGCAGGGGAAACCATGACCTTCGCGGGGATGGACTTCCGCATCGTGCACGCCCCAGGGCACTCGCCAGGATCGTCTCTGCTCATTGCGCAGGAAGAAGACGTTGTTTTCGCCGGCGACGTACTGTTCGCCGGGTCCATCGGCCGCACCGACCTGCCGCTCGGTGACCCAGCCGCGATGGACCGCACCCTAGCGGGCCCTGTCTGGGATCTCGACGACGCCCTCACAGTTCTGCCCGGCCATGGTCCCGCGACCACAGTGGCGCAAGAGCGCGAGACAAACCCATATCTCAGCGCGGCAGGACGTTCGCGCTAAGATCGACCGGCGTGAGCGATACCCAGCAGAAATCCGAGAAGTTCCAACCCCTGTCAGCCCCGAAGGGCGTGCCGGACTATGTGCCGCCGGTGTCCGCGACCTTTCATAAGGTGCGCTCGGAGTTCGTCAAGCAGACACATCTGGCTGGGTATCAGCACATTGAGCTTCCCGTCTTCGAGGACACAACCTTGTTCGCCCGCGGCGTCGGCGAATCCACCGACGTTGTGTCCAAGGAGATGTACACCTTCGCCGACCGCGGCGACCGCTCTGTCACTCTGCGCCCGGAGGGAACAGCGGGCGTCATGCGCGCTGTGATCGAGCACAATCTCGACCGCGGGCAATTGCCGGTCAAGCTCAACTATTACGGCCCGTTCTTCCGCTACGAGCGCCCGCAGGCCGGCCGTTACCGCCAGCTTCAGCAGGTCGGTGTCGAGGCGATCGGTGTCGACGACCCGCTTCTCGACGTCGAGGTCATCGCTCTGGCCGACCGCTGCTACCGCTCTGTCGGGCTGACCGGCTTCCGTCTCGAGCTAACGAGCCTGGGGGACAAGAACTGCCGCCCGGCGTACCGCCAGAAGCTCCAGGACTTCCTGCTCGATCTCCCGCTCGACGAGGAGACCCGACACCGCGCACAGATCAACCCGCTGCGCGTGCTGGACGACAAGCGCCCGGAGGTCCAAGAGATGACTGCCGACGCACCGCTCATGCTCGACCACCTAGATGCCGAGTGCCGCGAGCACTTTGAGACCGTCACCGGCTCCCTCGACAACCTCGGCATCCCTTACGTAATCAACCCGCGCATGGTCCGCGGCTTGGACTACTACACCAAGACCTGCTTCGAGTTCGTGCATGACGGCCTCGGTGCCCAGTCCGGCATCGGTGGCGGCGGCCGCTACGACGGCCTCATGGCCCAGATCGGCGGCCAAGACCTGTCCGGCATCGGCTTCGGCCTCGGCGTCGACCGCACCGTTCTCGCTCTCGAAGCGGAAGGCATCACCATCGATGGGGTCGACCAGCGCGTCCAGGTTTATGGCGTTGGAATTGGCCCCGAAGCGACCAAGAAGATGGCCAAGCTTATCGACGAACTCCGCCACGACGGCATCTCCGCCGACATGGCCTATGGAGGCCGCGGCCTTAAGGGTGCGATGAAGGGTGCCGACCGCTCCGGTGCCCACACCGCTCTCGTGCTCGGCGACCGCGAGCTCGAGACCGGCGAAATCGCCATGAAGAACCTGCGCGACCAGTCGCAGAAGACTGTTCCTCTCGACGCCGCCGCGATCATCGACGCGATCTTCCTCCCCGACGGCGATTCCGCCGCGGAAACCTCGGAGGACTAGAGCAACCGGGGGGAGGGCAACATTCTTCCCGATCGGTGGCCGCGCTCAGGCTCTGTGGATCTGGATTGCTAGCAACGGGGTTCACCCCCGCATTTTCACAGGTCAGTTTTCGTTGGTGCGGGAACTATGTCATCTATATCCACCAGGGTGCCGGGGAGGACGATCTAGGGGAGTTCCGGTGCCGGTTCAGCGGGGTCCGCTAGCACTCCGTGATGTTCACAGGGAAGCCGAGTTGGACGGCGAGGCCGCCGACGGAGGTTTCCTTGTACTTCGTCATCATGTCGCGGCCCGTGGCGGCCATAGTCTCGACGACATCGTCGAGGGAGACGATGTTGGTGCCGTCACCCCACTTGGCCAGGCGAGCGGCGTTGATGGCTTTCACGGCGCCGATGGCGTTGCGCTCGATGCACGGGACCTGCACCAGTCCACCGACCGGATCGCAGGTGAGGCCAAGATTGTGCTCCAGGGCGATCTCAGCGGCGTTCTCCACTTGGGCCGGTGTGCCGCCCAAAATAGCGCACATGCCGGCGGCGGCCATGGCGGACGCGGAGCCGACCTCGCCTTGGCAGCCGACCTCGGCGCCGGAGATGGAGGCATTGGTTTTGATGATCGCCCCGACAGCGCCGGCAGTGAGCAGGAATTCCCGGGCGCGCTCAGGAGTGAAATCCGGCGTGAAATCGCGGCAGTAGTGCATGACAGCCGGGATGATGCCGGCGGCGCCGTTGGTCGGAGCTGTGACCACGCGGCCGTGGGCGGCGTTCTCCTCGTTGACGGCCAAAGCGTAGAGGTTCACCCACTCCATGGCGTCGAGGCCCTCGGAGCTGTGGCGTTGCTGCTCGCTGGTGAGCATGGCGTGCATGCGGGGCGCGCGGCGGCGGACATTGAGGCCGCCGGGGAGGGAACCGTCGGTGGTGATGCCGTTCTTCACGCACTCCTGCATGACGGACCAGACGTTGTCGAGGTGTGCGGTGTACTCGGTCTCTCCGTTGGCCAGACGCTCATTGTGGGCCATGACCTCGGCGATGCTCAGGCCTGTGCGGTCGCAGACTGCGAGCAGGTCTGCGGAGGAATCGTAGGCGTAGGTGCCGTCGTCATGGTCGGTGCTGGAACCATCCTTCTCTCCTTCGGCCTCGGCGACGGCGGTGGCAGCGGCGATGCCGGTGGCGGCGCCCTCTTCGACGGCCTCGTTCATCTCTGCACGGTCCATGATGAACCCGCCGCCGACGGAGTAATACTCGTTGCGGCTGGCCAGACGCGTGCCTTGAGCATCCCAGGCATCGAAGATGAGGCAGTTGGGGTGCTCGGCGACCGGCTTCGGGTTGAAGGTCAGCTCGTACGCGACGCTGCCGTCGGGTCCGGAGATGGTGCCCTTGGCAGGGATGGGGGTGCCGGGGACAGGCTCGACGGTCTGGTCGGTGGTCAGGGGAGTGTAGCCCACCAAGCCCAGGAGGACAGCGCGGTCGGTGCCGTGTCCGACGCCGGTGGCGGCGAGGGATCCACGCAGTTCAATGTGGACTTCTGCGGGGACGACGCCGAGCTTGTCGACGAAAGCAGCACTGGCGCGCATCGGGCCGACCGTGTGGGATGACGACGGCCCGATGCCGATGCTGAACAGGTCGATGACGCTGACACGGTGCGAACTCATGCACCCGAGGATAAGCGCGGGGGTATCGGTCTACCAACCCTAAAGCGGGTCGCCTTTTTCGGGCAGACAGCCAGTGTTAGGGTCAATCTAAGGTTTGAATCAGAAAATCCGCTGGATTCGTGCCGGCCGACAGAGGAGAAACACATGGCAACAGTGACCTATGACAAGGCGACGAGGATTTATCCGAAGGCGGTTAAACCGAGCGTCGATAAGCTTGATCTTGAAATCGCGGACGGCGAGTTCCTCGTCCTCGTCGGGCCCTCCGGCTCCGGCAAGTCCACCGCGCTGCGCATGCTCGCGGGTCTGGAGGAGACCAACGAGGGCCGCATCCTGATCGGGGACCGCGACGTGACCAACGAGTCCCCGAAAGACCGTGACATCGCGATGGTCTTCCAGAATTACGCGCTCTACCCACACATGACAGTGCGCGAGAACATGGGCTTCGCCCTGAAGATCGCGGGCATGGAGAAGGGCGACATCGACCGCCGCGTCGAGGAGGCCGCGAAGACCCTCGACCTGACTGAGTACCTCGACCGCAAGCCGAAGGCTCTCTCCGGCGGCCAGCGCCAGCGCGTGGCCATGGGACGCGCAATCGTGCGCGAACCGCAGGTCTTCCTCATGGACGAGCCGCTGTCCAACCTCGACGCGAAGCTGCGTGTGCAGACTCGCACCCAGATTGCGAGCCTGCAGCGCCGCATGAACGTGACCACCATCTACGTCACCCACGACCAGACCGAGGCGCTGACCATGGGCGACCGCATCGCCGTGCTCAACTTCGGCGTGCTGCAGCAGGTGGGCACCCCGCGCGAGTTGTACGAGCGTCCGGACAACGTATTCGTCGCCGGCTTCATCGGCTCTCCGGCGATGAACTTGTCCACCTTCAACGTCGAGGGCAATGTGGCCAAGCTCGGCGGCGCCTTAATCCCGTTGGCGCCCGAGTACGTCGCGGCGCTAACGCCGGAAGACAACAACCAGATCATCCTCGGCTTCCGCCCGGAGGCACTCACCGTCGTGCCGGACACCACCGAGCACACCGTGCCCATCGAGGTGGACTTTACCGAGGAGCTCGGCTCCGATTCCTACCTCTACGGCCACCTCGTCGGCGGGGAATGGCGCGAGGAGGGCTCCGACGATTCCGCTGCGGGGCAGATCGTTGTGCGCGTTGCACCTATGTCCGGGATCAAGGGCGGCGACATCATCCACGTCACCGTCAACGAAGGTGGCCTGCACGCGTTCTCCAAGGCCACCGGGAACAGGATCTAACCGGCGCCCCGGAGGGGCAGCCGCGCAGCAAGGAGGCTGAAAAGCTCAAAGCCATGTCCGAGAAGATGAGTGTCCAGTCGCCGGCGTATGCCGAAGTGCTGCTTGGCCTGCCCTGGGCAATTCCTCTCGCCGAATGGCCGAGCGAGCTGCTCGCCGCCTTCCCGCGTGGCATTTCCCGCCACACCGTGCGCCTCATCGCAGCGGGCGGCATGGCGCTGGCCATCAAGGAGATCGGCGAGTCTGTCGCATACCACGAGTACCGCATGCTGAAAAAGCTGCGCGACCTCGACATTCCCTGTGTGAAGCCGGTGGCGGTCATCGCGCACCGCACGAACGACAGCCGCGACGAAGAGCTCACTCCATGCCTGGTCACTGAGCATCTCGAGTTCTCCTTGCCGTACCGTGACGTGTTCAGCCGGTCGCTCGGCCCCGAGACGGTGAACAAGCTCATCCGCGCGCTCGCGGTGTTGCTCGTTCGCCTGCACCTGGTCAATTTCTACTGGGGCGATGTGTCGCTGTCGAACACTCTCTTCTGCCGCGATGCCGACGAATTCTCCGCGTATCTCGTCGACGCGGAGACAGGGGAGTTCCACGAGCCACTCTCGCAGGGGCGCAGGCTTTACGACGTCGAGGTCGCCCGCGTCAACATCATCGGCGAGCTCATGGACCTCCAAGCAGGCGGACTCATCGACGCCGATGTCGATGTCATCGCCCTCGGCAACGCCGTCGACGCCACCTACCACGAACTGTGGAGCCTGATGACGGATGAACTCGTCGTGGAAGGCGATGCGTTCGGCAAGATCGCGGAGCGCATCGAGAAGATCAACTCGCTGGGCTTCGACAGCGGCGAGACCGAAATCAGCCACGAGACCCGCCGCAATCCCGACGGCAGTTCCGCCGACATCTACCGAGTCAACATCGAGCCTGCGGTGTTCTCCACCGGCTTCCACCGCCGCAAGCTCAAGCAGCTCACCGGGTTGGACGTCCAGGACCGCCAGGCGCAGCGCCTGCTGGGGGAAATGGAGGTCTACCGGGCCCTTCACCACGAAGGCGCAGTGTCCTTGGAGGAGGTCGCGCTCGACTGGCTGGTCAACCGGTACGAACCAGTCGTCGCCCTGACTCCGTCCGCTCTGCGCAAGAAGCTGGAACCCCCGCAGGTCTTCCACGAGATCTTGGACCACCGCTGGTTCATTTCTGAGAACGAGCAGCGCTACGTGCGTCTCGACGAGGCCGCGGAATCCTACTTCCGCACCATCCTTCCCGACCGTCCGGACGAGGCCCGCATCTACACCGCGAACGAGACCGCCTGGCCGGAGAACAACGATTTTTCCTGATTCACAACGACACAGACCACCTACGAAGAACGAGGTACAAACCATGCAACCGATCACCCGAGCACTAGCGGCCGTAGCCGCGGTCGGGTTGAGTGCGTCGCTTCTGACCGCGTGCGGGCAGAACAACGGACCAAACGTGTACTACCTGAACTTCAAGCCGGAACAGGCCAAGCAGTTCGAGGCGATCGCCGAGGAGTACACCGCCCAGACCGGCATCCCCGTCAAGATCGTCACCGCGGCATCCGGCTCCTACATGCAGACGTTGAAGGCGGAAATGGCGAAATCCAACGCCCCGACGCTGTTCCAGATCAACGGTCAGGAAGGGTACGGTATCTGGAAGGACTACTTGGCCGACTTGTCCGACTACGAGATCACCGGGGCACTGAAGGACGACGCCCAACCGATCACCAACGCCGAAGGCCAAGTCGTGGGAATTCCCTTTGCGATGGAGGGCTTCGGCATCCTCTACAACGAGGAGATCATGGACAAATACTTCGCTCTGCCGGACGCGAAAGTCGGTTCCATGGAGGAGCTCAATTCCTTCGCAGACCTCAAGGCCGTCGCCGAAGACATGCAGGCGCGCAAAGAGGAATTGGGGATCGAAGGCGTCTTCGCGTCCACCTCGCTCGGTGCGGGCGAGGAGTGGCGCTGGACGAACCACCTGATGAACGGACCGATCCACTACGAGGTCGAGGATCGCGGCATCAAGGATTTCTCGGACATGGCCGAGTTCGAATTCACCTACGGGGACAACTACCGCAACCTGTTCGACCTGTACCTGCAGAATTCCACCGTGAAGCCGTCGCTGGCGTCCGCCCGCGCGGTGTCCGACTCGATGGCGGAATTCGCCAGCGGCAAGGCCGCCATGGTCCAGAACGGAAGCTGGGCCTGGGGCCAGATCTCCGGTGAGGGCGGCAACGTGGTCAAGGAAGACAAGCTCAAGTTCATGCCCATGTACATGGGGTTGCCGAACGAGGAGAACGTCGGCCTCAACGTGGGCACCGAGAACTTCCTCTCCGTCAACAACAAGGCTAGCGAGGAAGATCAGAAAGCCACCCGCGACTTCCTCAACTGGTTGTTCCTTTCCGAACGCGGCAAGGAACTCGTCGTCAACGATCTCGGCTTCATCGCCCCGTTCACGAACTACGGCAACGAAGACGTGCCGGATGACCCGCTGGCCCGCCAGGTGCAGGAAGCCTTGAGCGACACGGAGACCGAGTCGCTTCCGTGGGACTTCCAATACACACCGAACCAGCAGTTCCGCGACCTCTACGGCCAGAACCTCGCTCAGTACGCCAACGGCAACCTCACCTGGGAGCAGCTGGTGGACAAGCTCAAGGAGGACTGGGCTTACGAGATGGCCAACCAGATCGAATTGCTCAACTAGCCGGGAGCGACGAAGAGGACCACATCATGCAAGAAACACTGAAGAAATACTTCCCGATCTTCGTGCTGCCGACGCTCATCGCATTCGGCATCGCGTTTTTCGTGCCGTTCCTCGTCGGTACGGCACTGTCTTTCACTGAATTCACCACCATCACCGACGCAACCTGGGTCGGCCTGGACAACTACAGCCGCGTGTTCACCGAGCGCGAAGGCTTCGTCTCTGCGCTGCTGTTCACGATCGCTGTGGCCGTGGTGTCCATCATCACCGTCAACATCATCGCGTTCGCCATCGCGTGGACGCTGACGCGGAAGCTGCGCGGCACCAATTTCTTCCGCACGGTGTTCTTCATGCCGAACCTGATCGGCGGCATCGTGCTCGGCTACACCTGGCAGTCCATGATCAACGCGGTCCTGGCCAATTACGAGACGACCATCTCTGCCGACTGGCGCTTCGGCTACGCCGGCCTGATCATCCTGATGAACTGGCAGTTGATCGGCTACATGATGATCATTTACATCGCCGGACTGCAGAACGTCCCGCAGGAGCTCATCGAAGCCGCGGAGATCGACGGGGTGTCCAAGTGGGAGGAGCTGCGCCACGTCACCATCCCGCTGATGATGCCGTCGATCACCATCTGTCTGTTTCTGACGCTGTCGAACACGTTCAAGGTCTACGACCAGAACTTGGCGCTCACTGACGGCGCCCCCGGCGGCCAAACCGAGATGGTCGCCCTCAACATCGTCAAGACCATGTTCAACCGGGTGGGTGCCGAGGGCGTCGGCCAGGCGAAGGCAGTGATCTTCGTCGTCGTGGTCGTCGTCATCGCAATGTTCCAGCTGCGCGCCACCCGCAGCAGGGAAGTGGAGGCATAAATAATGACTACGAGTATCAAAGCCAGCAAACAGGCCGAACCGGCGCAGGCCGCGGCCAAGCGGAACCGTGGGAGCCGCAAGAACGACGATGAATCGACTGTTTCCGGCGGCGCGAAGGCGCTCATCTACGCGGTGTTGATCTTCCTCACCGTCGTGTTCTTGGGCCCGATCTTCTTCATCCTGCTGAACTCGTTCAAGGATCGCTTCGCCATCTCCACCAATCCGTTCGCCCTGCCGTTGGGCGAGCTGTGGGCCGGCCTGACGAACTACGTCACCGGTGTCCAGGGTGAGGGTTTCGGGTGGGCGATCGTGTGGTCCTTCGTGATCACGATCAGCTCGGTAGTCGCCGTGGTGTTCTTCTCCGCGATGACCGCCTACTACATCACCCGTGTGAAGACGTGGTGGACGAGCGCCCTTTACTACGCATTCGTGTTCTCCATGGTCATTCCGTTCCAAATGGTGATGTTCCCGACCGTGGTCATCGCCGACCGACTCGGCTTGGCCAACCCGCTCGGCATGGTGGTGCTCTACCTGGGCTTCGGTTCGGGCCTGTCGGTGTTCATGTTCTCCGGCTTCATCAAGTCAATCCCGCTGGAGATCGAAGAAGCCGCACATATCGACGGCTGCTCCCCGCTGTCCACCTTCTTCCGCGTGGTCATGCCGATGCTGAAACCTACCGCCATCACCGTGGCCATCTTGAACGCGATGTGGATCTGGAACGACTACCTCCTGCCGTACCTGGTTATCGGTCTGTCCACCCCGTACCGCACCATCCCGGTCGTGATCCAGCAGTTCATCGGGTCGCAGGGTGACCGCGATCTGGGCGCGATGATGGCCATGCTGGTGCTGGCGATCACCCCGATCATCATCTTCTACGTCTCCGCGCAGAAGCACATTATCGAGGGCGTGGCCGCTGGCGCGGTGAAGGGCTAGCGCCCCACGGCGCCGGTGAGGCAGACATGCAGGTGTTCAACCCGGATTCGAAGTTCATGGCGGCGTTCACGATGCTGGCCGACATCGTGATCGTCAACATGCTCTTGGTGGTCACGTCACTACCTGTGGTCACCGGTGGTGCCGCCCTGCGGGCCGCCAACGCCGTGGTCGGGGACATGGTGCAGGGGAGAGGTTCACGGCCCGGGCTAGCGTTCATCCGTCAGCTGACACACGCGTGGAAGCCTGCAACTTTCTACTGGCTGATCCTCCTGGCCGCCGGGGCGTTTCTCACGTACCAGCAGTTCGTCGTCTTTCAGGCCGGCATCGATGGGGCAGCGCTCACCGTGATTCAAGCGCTCGCCTTGGCGGGGGCGTTCATCATCGCCGGGATCAGCGTGTGGTTCTTCGCTCTGGCATCTGTCGGTACGGGCAGCACAGGTGCCGGCAGGTCTCCTGCTCCGGGATTTGCCCAGCTCGCCGCATTGTCGATCCAGCACACATTCCGATTCCTCGGCCGCACCGTAGCCGCGGTGGCGGTGGTGGCCGGGGCGGTGTGGGTCGTCGTCAAGCTGCCTCTCGCTTTCTCGGTGCCGCTGGTGTTCTTCTTCGGGCCTGCGGCGGCGCTGTATCTCGTGCGGCTCGTACTGGCGGCGCCACTCGGACAGGAGCTGGGGGACTAAAGACCGGGCTCAGGTAGGTGTTCGGTCCTGCCGGTATATGGGTGAGTTTGGGGGCGGGTCTGGGGGCTGGTGAATCTGTTGTCGTAGCCGGCATGGCTCGAAGCTTATAAGCGCTGTTCAAGGAGTTTTGAAGCCCCACGGCCTGCGACCGAAATATGAACAGATTCACCAGGAGCCAGAACCGAGGCCTGTGCTGAAAACTGTCGCGGGCTAGACAGCGTCGAAAAGCGCGGGAAGGTTCGACGGCGTGACGACGCACAGCGGCTGCTGGTTGTCGTGCCCGTGCTCGGTGATGATGACTAAGCGCGGCAAGGTCTGCTTCGCACAGGGGGATGTGAGCGCGGCGATGACCTCTGCCGCGGTGGACGTCCGGGGAAGGAAAACAGCCTGGTCCTTGCGCTCGTTGAAGGTGAGGAGGTTGCGGATCTGCGGGTGGCGGACCGTGTCGTCGCCGTTGAGCTCGGACGCGAGCCAGCGGGCGATCGTGTTCGTGGTCAGCACACCGACGCACTGCTTGCCCTCGTAGATCGGGAACTGGGAGATGCCGGTGTCGCGGATCACGTGGAGCGCCTCGTGCACGTCCTCGTCGGGAGAGAACGTGATCACGTCTTGGTGCCCGATGACGTCGGTGGCCAGCGGCGGGTCGAGGAGCTGGTCGCGGATCGCCTCGATCTCCGCCACGGTCTCGGGCAGCGGCTCGGCGATGGGGCGGAAGTCCTGGTACTCACCGTGGCTGATCGCGTTGCGCAGGCCCGCGAACTCTTTGAGGTCGTTGGCCTGGGCGGTCGTGACGATGTGGCGTTTCTCGGCTTTGGAGACCATCCAGTTGAAGCTGTCGGACTTCTTAGCGTCCAGAGCTGAACGCAGAAATCCCTCAATCTCGTTGAACGCCGCGAGGAAGGGTACGGCTCGGTTGCGGGGTGCGCCGGTCTCCTCCGTGCTGGTCTCTCCTGTCATCGTTCCGGCGGCTTCTAGCCCTTGTACACGCCGCGGTTGAGGGTGTCGCACTTAGCCATGGAACCGCTGTCGTAGCCGGACATGAACGCCTGCTGGCGCTGTTCGGAGGAACCGTGCGTCCAGGCATCGGGGTTGACCTCACGGCCGGACTCTTGCTGGATGTGGTCGTCGCCGATCGCGCGGGCGGTGTCGATCGCCTGCTTGAGCTGGTCTTCGGTGATGGGCTCCAGCAAAGCATCCTCGCCCTTGTCGGCGCGGGAGGCCCAGATACCTGCGTAGCAGTCGGCCTGAAGCTCGATTGCCACGGCCGCCGAGTCCTCGCCCGGGTTGTTGTAGTCGCTCAAGCCCAGCGTGCCTTCCAGCTGCTGGATGTGGTGGCCCCACTCGTGGGCGACGACATACATCTGCGACAAGGAACCGGAGCTGCCACCGAGTTGCTCGAGCTGTTTGAAGAAGCTGGTGTCGAGGTAGATGTGCTCGTCGCGCGGGCAGTAGAACGGGCCAGTGCTTGACGACGCGTTGCCGCACCCGGTCTGCACACTGTTCTCGAACAGCCGCAGGCCGGGCTCGTGGTATTCGACATCGGCCTGCTCCGGGAGGACTGCCGGCCACACGATATTCAGCGAGTCGGCCATGGCGGCGGCACGACAGTCGGCGTACTCGTTTACGGCGCCGTCGGCACTGCAGTGCTCCAGCGAGTTCTCGCCGCTCTGCTCCTGGGCTTGCTGGCCGGAGTCGGTGGGGGTGAGTCCGCCGCCGCCAAGCAGCAGGTAGAGGGCGATGAGGACGAGCGTGCCGATGCCGCCGCCACCGATCATGATGGGCATGCCGCCCCCGCCGCCGCGGGATCCCCGGCTTGTACTGACTCCACGCCCGGAAGGCGTCACACCGCTCTTGAAGGTCATGGGCCAAATCATGCCATATCTGTGCCTTATCTGTTTCTCGATATGTTTCATGCGGCGGCGACCTCGCAGAGAGCGCGCCGTGGGCTGGGCTGCGCGGGAAGCTGCCGAGGAAGATCGCGGAAAGATACGGAAAGATACGGACGCGGAAGGAGACGGGTGCGGCGTATTCGGTAGACTCACGTGAGTTGAGCAATAGATATACGACACGTGGAAGGACGTGGAGGACACCGTGCTGCGCACTCACCTTGCAGGGGATCTCCGTAAAGAAATGGACGGCCAGACCGTCACGCTGACCGGTTGGGTCGGCCGCCGCCGCGACCACGGCGGCGTCATCTTCATCGATCTGCGCGACCGGTCCGGTTACGCCCAGGTGGTCTTCCGTGAATCCGACGTGGCGGAGGCCGCCCATGACCTGCGCAGCGAGTACTGCGTGAAGGTCACCGGCGTGGTCGAGCCGCGCCCGGAGGGTTCCGCCAACCCGAACCTCGCTTCGGGCGAGATCGAGGTCAACGCGACGGAGCTGACTGTCCTGTCGACGTCTGCGCCGCTGCCGTTCCAGGTGGAGGATTTCTCCTCCAGCGAGGTCGGCGAGGAAACCCGTCTGCGCTACCGCTACCTGGACTTGCGCCGTGAGCGCCAAGCGGATGCGCTGCGCCTGCGTTCCAAGGCGAACAAGGCGGCGCGCGATGTGCTGAACCGCCACGAGTTCGTCGAGATCGAGACACCGACGTTGACGCGCTCCACCCCGGAGGGTGCCCGTGACTTCCTCGTCCCGGCGCGTCTGCGTCCGGGTTCTTGGTATGCGCTGCCGCAGTCCCCGCAGCTGTTCAAGCAGCTGCTCATGGTGTCCGGCATGGAGCGCTACTACCAGATCGCACGCTGCTACCGCGACGAGGATTTCCGCGCTGACCGCCAGCCGGAGTTCACCCAGTTGGATATTGAGGCGAGCTTCGTCGACCAGGACGACATCATCGAGCTCGCGGAAGAGATCCTGGTGGAGCTGTGGAAGCTGATCGGCTACGAGATCAGCACCCCGATCCCGCGCATGACGTACAAGGAGGCCATGGAGAAGTACGGCTCCGATAAACCGGACCTGCGCTTCGACATCCAGTTGGTGGATTGCACCGAGTTCTTCAAGGACACCCCGTTCCGCGTGTTCCAGAATGAGTACGTCGGCGCTGTGGTCATGGAGGGCGGAGCTTCCCAGCCGCGCCGCCAGCTCGACGCATGGCAGGACTGGGCGAAGCAGCGCGGCGCAAAGGGCTTGGCCTACATCCTCGTGCAGGAAGACGGTGAGCTCACTGGCCCGGTGGCGAAGAACATCACCGACGAGGAGAAGGCGGGCATCGCAGCCCACGTCGGCGCGAAGCCGGGTGACTGCATCTTCTTCGCCGCGGGAGACACCAAGTCCTCCCGTGCGCTGCTCGGGGCGGCCCGCGGCGAGATTGCGAATAAGCTCGGCCTGATCAAGGAAGGCGACTGGGCGTTCACCTGGGTCGTCGACGCGCCGCTGTTCGAGCCGGCTGCCGACGCAACGGCTTCCGGCGATGTGGCTCTCGGCCACTCCCAGTGGACCGCGGTGCACCACGCGTTCACCTCTCCGAAACCGGAGTACCTGGACACCTTCGACAAGGAGCCGGGCGAGGCGCTGGCCTACGCCTACGACATTGTCTGCAACGGCAACGAAATCGGTGGCGGCTCCATTCGTATCCACAACCAGGATGTGCAGAAGCGCGTCTTCGACGTCATGGGCATCACCAACGAGGAAGCGCAAGAGAAGTTCGGCTTCCTGCTCGACGCGTTCTCCTTCGGTGCGCCCCCGCACGGCGGCATCGCCTTCGGTTGGGACCGCATCGTCTCCCTGCTCGGTGGCTTCGATTCCATCCGCGATGTCATCGCGTTCCCGAAGTCGGGTGGCGGCGTCGACCCGCTCACTGACGCTCCGGGCACCATCCCTGCCGCACAGCGCAAGGAGACCGGTGTGGACTTCAAGCCGGAGAAGAAGGATTCTGGCGCTGAAGCTGGTGCTGGTGCAAGCGCCGAAGCCAGGGCCAAGGCGGAGAATTAAAGGGACGGAGGCCGGCCGGAGCCAGGGACATGTGCGCCCTGGGCTGGTTGCCTAACCATGCTGGACACCCAAGAAATCATCGCGACTGCCGAGGCGGTCTTGAACCACCGCTACGGTGGTCAGCAGCAGCTCACCGAACCAGAGGAGCTCAGCGGGACTGGCGCCACGACGGTGCTGCGCCTGCGCGTGGCCAACAATCCGGTCTTCCCGCACCGGTCGGTCGTGGTGAAGTACTCGCCGCAGGCGAACGATGCGATTGACGATGCCGCTTTCATGAGGGAAGTGGTGGCGTACCAGTTCACGACGTCGCTAAGCGAAGATGTGCGCCCCGGTCCTGTGCTGCTCGGCTACGACATTGAGCGCCGCACGCTGATTTTGTCGGATGTGGGCAACAGCGAGACCTTCGCTGACCTGCTCGAGCAATCCGACGATGAAGCGCGGGTGCGGCTCCTCCGGAATCTGGGTACGTCGCTGGGCAAGATGCACGCTGGTACCGCGGGTGCGGAGACGAGCTTCAATATCCTGCTCGCCCGCATGGTGCGCTCGATCGACGGGGCGCGCGAGATTCAGATTCAACGCGAAGCGATGCTGGAGAACCGCATCCAAGAAGGCGTGGACATCATCCGTGAGGCAGGCATCGAGATGCCGGCCGATGTCGCGGCTGTCGCCGACACGGTGCAGGTGCGCATGCTGCACGGCGGGTCCCGCGCGTTCACGCCTTTCGATCTTTCGCCGGATAACATCGTCTTCGCCGAGCGGGCGCAATTCCTCGACTACGAGTGGGCAGGTTTCCGCGATGTGGTCGCAGATATCGCCGGCGTGATCGCGGGTTTTCCGCAGTACATCTCCGCGCGCCCGATCAGCGAGGAAGAGACAGCAGTCTTCCTCGAGGCGTGGGTGGCCGAGGTCGGCGGTGTGTGGCCGTCGGTCCTCAACCCTGAAACGCTGCAGGCCAGGATTACCGCGGCGCTCGTCGGCTGGTCGTTCTTCAGCGCGTCGTTGCTTGAGTACACGCGCAGCGTCGCTGGTGGCGCGATTGAGGGCGGAAACTCCGCCGGCGCCGGGATGACGATTGACCCAGACGAGGCGGAGGCGCGCGCCATCCGCCGCGATGTCGCGGGCACGTTCGACGCGTTGGCGCGCTACGCAGACACTGGTACGGAACCCACATATGCGGTGGTGGCGAACTTTGCCCGCCGTGTGGTGGAGTGGCTGGTATGACGCAAGGCGGACTGTTCACGGATCCGGCAGGTGCGGGCAGCACAGGCAGTCCGGGCCAGTCCGGTTCTGGCGGGGGAGCCGCCGCATCTCGTGGAACAGCCTTCTTTGATGCGGGGTCCGCAGCGCCGCTCGCCGCGCGGATGCGCCCGCGCACCCTGGACGAACTGGTGGGGCAGGAGCACCTGCTCGGGCCGGGGCGGCCGCTGCGCCGGCTGGTCGAGGGATCCGGGGAAGCGTCGGTGATTCTCTATGGCCCGCCGGGCACCGGCAAGACGACGATCGCCTCGCTCATCGCAGGTGCCATGGGGCAGAATTTCGTCGGTTTGTCCGCGCTGTCCTCGGGAGTCAAGCAGGTGCGCGAGGTGCTCGAGGCAGCGAAGCAGGACCTTGTCCGCGGCCAGCGCACCGTTTTGTTCATCGACGAGGTGCACCGCTTTTCCAAGACTCAGCAGGACGCGCTGCTCGCCGCGGTGGAAAACCGCACGGTGCTGCTTGTCGCGGCGACGACGGAGAACCCGTCGTTCAGCGTGGTCGCACCGTTGCTGTCCCGTTCCCTCCTGCTCAAACTCGAGTCCCTCGGCAACGACGAAATTGGGGTGGTGCTCGACCGGGCGGTCGCCGATGAACGTGGACTGGGCGGCGAAATAACGCTCAGCGGCGACGCACGCGAGCAGCTCATCCTGCTCGCCGGAGGCGATGCCCGCCGCGCGTTGACCTACCTCGAGGCGGCGGCCGAGGGGGCTGCAGCCAGCGAGGGGGAGGGCAATTCCGGGAAAAAGGAAGTGACTCTTGATGTCGTCCGGAACGCCGTAGACCGTGCGGTGGTGCGCTACGACCGCGACGGCGACCAGCACTACGACATCATCTCCGCCTTCATCAAATCCATCCGCGGCTCCGACGTCGATGCGGCGCTGCACTACCTCGCCCGCATGATCGAAGCAGGGGAGGACCCGCGTTTTATCGCCCGCCGCCTGGTCATTCACGCGTCAGAGGACATCGGAATGGCGGATCCGACCGCACTGCAGACCGCGACAGCGGCGGCGGAAGCGGTCCAGTTCATCGGCATGCCGGAAGGGCGCCTGCCGCTCGCGCAAGCCACCATCCACCTCGCCACCGCGCCGAAATCGCCGTCGGTCATCCAGGCTATCGACGGGGCGCTCGCCGATGTCCGCGCCGGCCGGTCCGGTGTCGTCCCTCCACATTTGCGCGACGGCCACTACGAAGGCGCGAAGAAGATCGGGCATGCCGTCGGCTACATCTACCCGCACGACGATCCCCGCGGCGTGGTGGAGCAGCGCTACATCCCGGAAGGGCTCGACGAGGCCCGCTACTACCAGCCGACCGACCACGGGGCGGAAAAGCGCATCCAGTCGTATTCGGAACGGCTGCGGGAAATGGTGCGGGGCAGCGGGGCGGAACGTCGATAAGCATGCCCCGTGACTGCGTTCTGCGCGCGTTCCGTGCGAGCTGGTGACCGTGAGTGCGCCTGGCGCGGGTAAGGTGAAACGGCGAGAAACGCACTGTCAACGCAACACATATTTAAGGATTCCTCTGTGCAGACCCATGAGATCCGCGACCGGTTCACATCGCACTTTGTCGAGGCCGGCCACATCGCCGTTCCCAGCGCTTCGCTGATCCTCGACGACCCCACCCTGCTCTTCGTCAACGCCGGCATGGTGCCGTTCAAGCCGTACTTCCTGGGGCAGCAAAACCCGCCGTTCGAGACCGGTAAGGCCACCTCGATCCAGAAATGCGTGCGCACCCTGGATATCGAGGAAGTGGGCATTACCACCCGCCACAACACGTTCTTCCAGATGGCGGGCAACTTCTCCTTCGGCCAGTACTTCAAGGAAGGCGCGATCACCCTCGCCTGGGACCTTCTGACCAAGTCCCAGGCAGACGGCGGCTTCGGGCTCGACCCGGACCGCCTCTGGGTCACCGTGTTCACCGACGACGATGAGGCCGCCGCGATTTGGCGCGACAAAGTCGGTGTCGCAAACGAGCGCATTCAGCGCATGGGCATGGAGGACAACTTCTGGTCCATGGGCATTCCGGGCCCGTGCGGGCCCTGCTCCGAGATCTACTACGACCGCGGCCCGGAGTACGGTGCCGACGGCGGTCCGGTCGCCGACGACAACCGGTACATGGAGATCTGGAACCTCGTGTTCATGGAGTCCATCCGCGGCGAAGGGGACAAGAAGGGCAATTTCGACATCGTCGGCGAACTGCCCAAGAAGAACATTGATACCGGCCTGGGCATCGAGCGCCTGGCATGCCTTCTGCAGGGTGTGGACAACGTCTACGAGACCGACCTGCTCGCCCCTGTGATCACGGCGGCCGAGGAGCTCACCGGGACGAAATACGGTGCCGGCAACCAGTCCGACGACGTGCGTTTCCGTGTCATCGCCGACCACTCCCGCACCGCGATGATGATCATTCTCGACGGTGTCACCCCGTCGAACGAGGGCCGCGGCTACATCCTGCGCCGCCTGATGCGCCGCATCGTGCGCTCCGCCCGCCTGCTCGGCGCGACAGGCAACACGCTGGAGACGTTCATGAACACGATCATGGACACGATGACCCCGTCCTTCCCGGAGATCGCCGACAACCGCGAGCGCATCCTGCGCGTCGCCATCGCCGAAGAGAAGGCCTTCCTGAAGACCCTCGAGTCCGGCACCACGCGTTTCGACGAGACGGCGAGCGCGCTGAAATCGTCCGGCCAAGAGACGGTCCCCGGTGAGAAAGCTTTCGAGCTGCACGACACTTACGGTTTCCCAATTGACCTCACTCTGGAGATGGCGGCGGAGGCCGGCCTAGACGTGGACATGGACGCGTTCCACGCGGCGATGGACGAGCAGAAGCAGCGCGCCAAGGCCGACAACAAGGCGAAGAAGCACGGCAACATCGACGAATCCCTCTACCGCGAGTGGATCGACGGCCACCCGACCGAATTCGTCGGCTTCACAGAGCTGTCCCACGAGGGAAAGGTCCTGGGTTTGGTCCGCGGGGGCGAGAAGGTCGGCGAGGCCGCGCAGGGCGACGAGGTCGAGGTCATTCTCGACGTTACCCCGATGTACGCCGAAGGCGGCGGACAGCTCGCCGACCGCGGCCGCATCGTCGTAGGCGACACGGTGCTGGACGTCCACGACGTGCAGAAAGTGGGCAACAAGAAGCTCTGGGTGCACAAGGCGACCGTGGCCAACGGCGGCCTCGATGTCGGCCAGACCGTGCGGGCGGAGGTGGACCCGACGTGGCGCCACGGCGCCCGCCAGGCGCACACCGCGACCCACTTGATCCACGCGGCACTGCGCCAGGTGCTCGGCCCGACCGCCGTCCAGGCGGGTTCCATGAATAAGCCGGGCTACCTGCGCTTCGATTTCAACTACACCGAGCAGCTGAGCCCGGAGCAGCTAGAGGAAATCGCTGCCATCACCAACCAGGCCGTCGACGCGGACTTCGCGGTGAACACCTTCGAGACGTCCCTGGACAAGGCCAAGGAGATGGGTGCAATGGCGCTGTTCGGCGAGAACTACGGCGATGAGGTGCGCGTCGTGGAGATCGGTGGCCCGTTCTCCATCGAGCTGTGCGGCGGCACCCACGTGGAACACTCGTCGCAGATCGGCCCGGTGGCCGTCCTCGGCGAGTCGTCCGTCGGGTCCGGCGCACGCCGCATTGAGGCGTACTCGGGTCTGGATTCCTTCCAGTACTTCTCCAAGGAAGCCGCGATCGCGAACCTGCTCGCCGGCGAGATGAAGACCCCGTCGGAGGACCTTCCGGAACGCGTCGCCCAGCTCACTGAGCGTCTCCGCGCCGCCGAGAAAGAGATCGAGAACCTGCGCAAGAAGGAGCTCGCCAACCAGACCGGTGAACTGGTCAACAAGGCGGAGGAGATCGGTTCCTTCCGCTTCCTGAGCGTGAAGCTTCCCGACGGCACGAGCGGCGGCGACCTGCGTACGATCGCCACGGACCTCAAGGGCCGCTTCGGCGATACTCCGGCTGTGATTGTGCTGGCAGCAGAAGCGGGCGGCAAGGTCCCGTTCGCAGTGGCCGCGACCAAGGCCGCCGTGGACGAGGGCGTCAAGGCCGGCGAATTCGTCGGCGCATTCGGCCAGTACGTCGGCGGCAAGGGCGGCGGTAAGCCGGATCTCGCGCAGGGCTCGGGATCGGACGCCGCTGGCGTCGAGGCAGGTTTCGCTGCCCTCCGGGAACGCATTTCGCAGATATAGGATAGGCTTCAACAAGGTCACGAATTGATTACGTGACACGCCCTGCCTGTGGTACAACGGCAGTGCCTCCGGGCACTACCGTGGAAACGACGGTGTATTCAGCAAAAGTAAAGGTTCCCGCGCACGATGAAAGTTCATCCGGACAACCCCGGGGTCGACGACCCCGGCAACGGCCGCCGCATCGGTCTCGATGTCGGCACCGTCCGGATCGGCGTTTCATCCTCGGACCGCGATGCGCGGCTGGCCACTCCCGTGGAGACAGTCAAGCGCGTCACCGGGTTCAAGGACCGCGATGGCGAGGATATCGAACGCCTGCTGGAAATCATCGACGAATATGACGCTGTAGAAGTCGTGGTGGGGCTTCCCCGCGACCTCAAGGGCAACGGATCGTCCAGCGTGAAGCACGCCAAGGAGATCGGGTTCCGGATTTCGCGCCGCAGCGATGTTCCGGTCCGGTACGCCGATGAGCGTCTCACCACCGTCGAGGCAACGCATGCGCTGCGTGCCTCTGGCGTGAGTGAGCGCGAGGGACGTTCCGTCATCGACCAGGCCGCGGCCGTGGCCATCCTTCAGTCTTGGCTGGACGGACGTAAGAACTACCGCGAGGAAACCGCGCCCGAGCAGTCGGCCAGCGCGGATCCGTCGCCACAACCCAAGGAGACTTAAAACGTGAGCTCGGCAACCTCGTCTCAAGGGCGCACCCGCGGAGTCGCGGTGTTGGTCGCGTCGATCTTGCTGATCATCGGCGCTGTCGTCTACATCGCATTCGCCCGGAGCAACTCCACCGGCAGCGATTTCAAAGGCGCCGGTAACGGCGTCGAGCAGATCGTTGAGATTCCGGAGGGCTCCACCCTCTCGGCTATGGGTCCCGCGCTGACGGATAAAGGCGTCGTCCGTTCAGACAAAGCATTCCAGAATGCCGCGATGGCGAACTCGGATGCGGACAACATCCAGCCGGGCTTCTACCGCCTGCAGGAGAAGATGAGTGCCGACGAGGCCGTCAAGGCCCTGCTCGATCCCGCCAACAAGGTGGACATGCTCAAGATCCCCGGCGGCGCCACGTTGATGGACGTCAAGGTCGTCGGCGGCGACACGCGCTTCGGCATCTTCAGCAGCATCTCGTCGGTCTCCTGCGGCTCCGAAGGGGAGAAAGACAGCTGCGTGAGCGTGAAGGAGCTCCACGACGTGGCCGCCAATTCCGATCCGGTGGCGCTCGGTGTTCCGCAGTGGGCGGTCGACCCGGTCAACGCCCACAAAGGCGACCCCAAGCGCCTTGAGGGCCTGATCGCCCCGGGCGAGTACATCGTCGACCCGAACGCGGATGCCCAGACGATTCTTACGGACTTGATCAGCCGTTCCACAGAGAAGTACAACAGCACCGACATCGTCGGACGCGCCCAGGCGATCGGCTTGAGCCCCTACGACCTGCTGACCGCTGCGTCGCTTGTGGAGCGCGAAGCACCGGAGGGGGAGTTCGACAAGGTCGCACGCGTGATCCTCAACAGGCTCAAGGAGCCGATGCGCTTGGAGTTCGACTCGACGGTGAACTACGGCCTGGAGTCGGTGGAGCTGGCCACCGGCGACACCGACCGCAAGAAGGTCACCCCGTGGAACACGTACGCCAAGGACGGCCTGCCGGAGACTCCGATCGCATCGCCGTCGGAGGAGGCGATCCAGGCGATGGAGCACCCGGCCGAGGGCGCGTGGCTGTTCTTCGTCACCGTCGACGACAAGGGCACCACGATCTTCAGCAACACGTTCGAGGAGCACCAGGCGAATGTTCAGCAGGCATACGACTCCGGAATCCTCGATTCCCAGCGTTAGAGCAACGCGATGAGCACAGCAGTCAGCGTCGAGCATAAAGCTGCAGTCCTGGGCAGCCCGGTCGAGCATTCTTTGTCGCCGGTGCTGCACAGCGCCGGCTTCGAGGCCGCGGGCCTGGAAGGCTGGACGTACGAGCGCATCGAGTGCGATGCAGAGCGGCTCCCCGGTCTAGTCGGGGAGGCGGGGGACGAATACCGTGGTTTCTCCGTGACCATGCCCGGGAAGTTCGCTGCGCTGGAATTCGGCGGCACTGTCACGGAGCGTGCACAGGCGATCGGTTCGGCGAACACCCTCGTCCGCGAAGGGTCGACGTGGCGTGCGGACAACACCGACTGCGAAGGAATCGCGGGGGCGCTGGAGGAGCTCGTCGGCACGCACACACCAATCGGCCATGCCCTTGTCATCGGCGCCGGCGGAACTGCCCGGCCGGCGCTGTGGTCGCTGGCGGAGCGCGGTGCCGAAAAAGTCACGGTGCTCAACCGCTCCGACCGTTCGGCCGAGCTGCTGCCGTTGCTGGACGGCGTTGAGACGGAATTCATCGATTTCGAGCGAGACCTGGAACCGCTGGCGATGAGCGTGGATCTGATCATCTCCACCGTCCCTTCAGCGGCGCTATCCGGACGTGAGAAGGAGCTCGGGCACGCGCCGCTGCTCGACGTCATCTACAACCCCTGGCCCACGCCTCTGGCGACCCGCTGCGCGTCAAACGGCCACCTGACCGTCGGCGGCCTAGTCATGCTCGCGTGCCAGTCTTATTCGCAGTTCGAGCAGTTCACCGGTGTCCCCGCTCCGCGCGAAGAAATGCGCGAAGCCCTCTTCCGCCACGTCGGTTGGGTGGCACCCACTGGAGTGACGCGGAAGAACCGGTAGTAGCGGTGAAGCCGGTAGAGCCCTGGAACTCCGCCACTGCTTCGCTAGATAGCGCCGTTGCGCATTAGAGTGCGCACCCCGCCTGTGCGGTCGGGCGGCCACTGTTCTAGGTTGAGCGTCATGGGGGAGATCTCGGTGGGGGCCGTTGCCGTGAGCTCGGTGTTGTGCGCGGCGGCGGCGATCTGGACGGTGGCGCTCATCGCGGTGGACGCGGAAGAACGTCGGCTGCCGGACGTGTGGACTTTGCCGGTGGCGGGTGCCGCGGCCGCCGCGTGCGTCGCCGTGCCGGCAGGGGCGGCCGGGCTCGTCTGGCCGCTGGCGTACGCGGTTGCTGGAAGGGGAATTGGCGGGGGAGACGTGAAGTTGGCGGTGCCGCTGGGGGTGGTGCTCGCGCTTCTTGGGGGAGTCGGCGCTGTTCTCGCCGGAATGTTTCTGGCCAGCATGTTCACTGTTCTGGTGCTGTTGGCCCGGCGGAAGAAGACGATGGCGCACGGGCCGTCTATGCTCGCCGCGGCATGGCTGGTGGGTATTGCTAGCACTTTCCTGTCACCGGTATGAGACAATGCCTCCATGCTTCGTTGGACTACCGCAGGTGAATCCCACGGTCAGGCGCTTGTCGCACTGGTCGAGAATATGCCGGCTGGGGTCACCGTCTCCGCGGAAGAGATCGGTCACCAGCTCGCCCGCCGCCGTCTCGGATACGGGCGCGGCGCACGCATGAAATTCGAGCAGGACGAGTTGACCCTGCTGACCGGTGTCGTGCACGGAAAGACCATCGGCAGCCCGATCGCCATCATGATCGGGAACACCGAGTGGCCGAAATGGACGACGATCATGTCGCCGGACGCGCTCGACTACGACGACCCGGAAGTGGCGAAGGCGATGAATTCGGGCCGCGGTGCGGCGCTGACCCGGCCGCGCCCGGGCCACGCGGATTTTTCCGGGATGGTCAAGTACGGATTCGATGCGGCACGTCCGGTGCTGGAGAGGTCGTCGGCACGCGAAACCGCGTCCCGCGTTGCGGCCGCCACGGTAGCGCGGTCATTCCTGCGTGAGGTGCTTGGCGTCGAGGTCTACTCGCACGTGATCTCCATCGGCGCTTCCGAGCCGTACGATGGCCCGTCCCCGTCGTTCAGCGACAATGACGCGATCGACGAGTCCCCAGTCCGCGCCTACGGCAAGGATGCGGAGGAGTCCATGATCGCCGAGATTGAATCGGCGAAGAAGGCGGGAGACACACTCGGCGGAATCGTGGAGGTCATCGTCGACGGCCTGCCGATCGGATTGGGCTCCCACGTCTCCGGCGAGACCCGCCTCGACGCGCAGCTCGCCGCTGCTTTGATGAGCATCCAGGCGATCAAGGGCGTCGAGATCGGCGACGGTTTCGAGGAGGCCCGCCGCCGCGGTTCGGAAGCCCACGACGAGATCCTCCGCGATGAGAATGGCGTTCACCGCGCAACGAACCGCGCGGGCGGTCTTGAAGGCGGCATGACCAACGGCGAGCAGCTCCGCGTCCGTGCGGCGATGAAGCCGATCTCCACAGTCCCGCGCGCGCTGCAGACACTCGACATGGCGACGGGGGATGCAGCCACCGCCATCCACCAGCGTTCCGATGTCTGCGCCGTGCCCGCCGCCGGAGTCGTCGCCGAAGCCATGGTCGCGCTTGTGCTTGCACGTGCGACGTTGGAGAAATTCGGCGGCGACAGCGTGGAAGAAACGAAACGCAACGTTGAAGCGTATAAGCAGTACGTGTCTGAGCGTCTCGCGTTTGGAGGAAACAACAATGACTAACTCTGTGGCACAGCCCCAGCCGCAGCCGAAGCCGCGTCCGCAGCGCCCCGCGCGCTTCCCGGCCACCGCTGGTACTCCCGACCCGTCCACGGCGCAGCACGGCCGAATTTCCAATGTCGCGGAACCGGTCGGCTCGCACGGTGATGCCGCTGCTTTCGGTGCGCCGGAGGAACCCGTGGTCCACGGTTCGCCGCGCGTTGTTCTGGTCGGCCCGCCCGGCGCCGGCAAGTCGACAATCGGCCGCCGTCTCGCCCGCGCCATGAACCTGCCGTTGGTCGATTCGGACGATCTGATCGCCAAGGGTGAGGGAAAACCCACCGGCGAGGTCTTCAGTGATCTGGGGGAGGAGCGCTTTCGCGAGGTTGAGGCAGAATACGTCGCTCGTTCGCTGGCATCCGGTGGAGTAGTCAGTTTGGGCGGTGGGGCAGTGCTCACCGAGTCCACACGGAGGCTGCTCCAGGCGCACAACGTTGTCTGGATCGACGTCTCCGTTGAGGAAGGCGTGCGCCGCACCTCCGGCAACGATTTCCGCCCAGTGCTCAATGCCGACGATCCCGTGGCGCATTACCGTGCGCTGCTCGAGTCCCGTGAGCCCTTCTACCGGGAGGTGGCCATGCACCGTGTGCGTACCGATTCCCGCCCGCCGCAGCGGCTCGTCGCTGAGATTCTCTCGCTGATCGACACCCTCTAGCCCCCACAACGTTCACAACCCCGAGAGCCCACAGCAAGGAGCGCCCCCCTCATGGCCGAGATTCAGGTCGCAGGACCGTCCCCGTACACCGTCCGGATCGACCACGGGCTGGACGGCCAGGTGGCGCAACGCATCGCTGAGTCAGGTGCGCGTCAGGCACTGATCGTGCACCAGGAACCGCTCGCGGGTGCGGCTGAGGCGCTCCGTGCGCGCTTGGAGGGCGTAGGCCTCAGCGCGGCGTTGGCTCCGATTCCGGATGCGGAAGACGGGAAATCGCTCGCTGTCGCCGGGCAATTGTGGGACACACTCGGCGAGAAGAATTTCTCGCGTCAGGATGCTGTCGTTGGCCTTGGCGGGGGAGCCGCCACCGATCTGGCTGGTTTCATTGCCGCCACGTGGATGCGCGGCATCAAGGTCGTCCAGGTTCCCACCACATTGCTGGCGATGGTCGACGCCGCCGTCGGCGGAAAGACCGGCATCAACACTGCCGCAGGCAAGAACTTGGTCGGTGCGTTTCACGAACCGGATTCCGTGTTCATCGACCTCGACCGCCTGGATACCCTGCCGGAGGCGGAGTTCGTCTCCGGCTCCGCCGAGATCATCAAGACGGGGTTCATCGCTGACCCGGTGATCCTGGACATCTACCGCGCGGGAGGCAGCGTGCCCACCGACAAGATCGCGGAGCTCATCGAGCGTTCCGTCGCGGTGAAAGCTTCGGTTGTGACACAGGACCTGAAGGAGTCCTCCCTGCGCGAGATCCTCAACTACGGCCACACTCTCGGTCACGCCATCGAGAAGCGGGAAGACTACCGCTGGCGCCACGGGAACGCGGTGGCGGTCGGAATGATGTTCGTCGCAAAGCTGGCGCGCAACCGCGGGCTCATCGGGGACGATGTGGTGGACATGCACCGCGAGATCCTCGAAGCAGTCGGTTTGCCCACGACCTACGAGGTGGGTGCGTTCGATGAGCTGTACGAGGGCATGACGCACGACAAGAAGAACCGCAACGGGCAGATCAGGTTCGTCGCCCTTGACGGGATCGGCAGCACCACCCGAATCGAGGATGCGGGCATCGAGGAGCTGCGCACCGCGTACACTGAGCTTTCACAGTGAGCACCGGCCGTGCCTGGCCCGGTGACAAATCAAGACTGAGTCTCAGCGCGACGCTGAGCGGCGAGGAGGCCCCGACGTGAAGATCCTGGTGCTCAACGGCCCGAACCTGAACAGGTTGGGCAAGCGGCAGCCGGAGGTGTACGGCACGACCACGTTGGCGGACATTGAGAGTCACCTGCGCTCGCGCGCCGAGGAGGCGGGCACGGACATTGCGTTCTTGCAGTCCAACCACGAGGGCGAGCTTATCGACGCCGTGCACGAGGCCGCCGACAATTCCTGGCCCGTGATCATCAACCCCGGCGGCTTCACCCACACCTCTGTGGCGCTGCGTGACGCTCTGGTGGAGCTGCAGGACGGCCCCGGCTTCATAGAAGTCCACATCTCCAACGTCCACGCACGTGAACCGTTCCGCCACCACTCGTACCTTTCGCCGATTGCCGCCGGCGTCATCGCCGGGCTCGGCACCGACGGCTACGACATGGCGCTCGACTACTTCCTGAGGAGGGCTAAGTAAATGAGCTTTGCAGATTCCCGCTTTCTCACCCGCCGCCGCAAACTGTCCGCGAAGCTCGCGGCTCAGCGGATCGACTCGTTCCTGCTCACGGACCCCACGAATGTGCGCTATTTCTCCGGTTTCAGCGGTTCCAACGGCGCGCTGCTGATGAACAAGGACCTCTCGGCCGCGATCGCCACTGACGGCCGGTACACCACCCAGATCGCCGAGGAAGTCCCCGACATCGATGCGATCATCGAGCGTGAGGCAGGCACCGCGGTCCTGGCGACAGTGCCGGAAGGGTGGCGCGTCGGCTTCGACCCCACCAGGGTGACGGTGGACGAGCTCGAGCGGCTGGACAAGGCCACACCCGATTCGGTGGCACTCGTCCCAGTGAAGGGTGTGGTCGAGCAGATCCGGCTGCTCAAGGACAGCTTTGAGTTACACCGCCTCGAGGACGCCGCGAAGATTGCCGTTGACGCGCTCGCGCAGCTTATCGACGCCGGCGAGCTGCGTGCCGGCCGCACCGAGAAAGAGGTCGCCGCCGACCTCGAACACCGGATGCGTTTGCTCGGTTCGGAGCGTGTCAGCTTCGACACCATCGTCGCGTCGGGGCCGAATTCGGCGCTTCCGCACTACGCCGCCGGGGACCGTGAGCTCACCGATGGGGACCTGGTCACCATCGATTTCGGCGCGCACTACGTCGGCTTCAATTCGGACATGACCCGCACGTTCTGCATAGGTGAACCGAGCGACTTCAACCGGGAGATCTACGAGATCGTCCTGCAGGCGCAGAAAGCCGGTGTCGCCGCCGCGACACCGGGCCGCCCGCTCGTCGACGTCGATAAGGCCTGCCGTGACATCATCACCGAGGCTGGCTACGGCGATTATTTCGTGCACTCCACCGGCCACGGCATCGGGCTGGAAGTGCATGAGGGGCCGGCCGCGTCGACACGCGCTCAGGGCGTGCTCGAAGAGAACATGACGCTGACCATTGAGCCCGGCATCTACGTGCCCGGCAAGGGCGGCGTGCGCATCGAAGACACCCTGATCATCACCTCCGGTGCGCCGAAAGTGATCACGCCCGCGCCGAAGGAACTGACCATCCTGTAGGTAAACCCGGGGCTATGACCGTGCGGCCCAGCGCGGGCCGTGGTGTAGCATAGCCATGTTTGAATCACCCACCGAGCCGAAAATAAGGGAGAATATCGTGGCAACGACCGCTGATTTCAAGAACGGCCTTGTGCTCAAGGTTGACGGCAAGCTGCAGCAGATCATCGAGTTCCAGCACGTCAAGCCGGGCAAGGGCCCCGCGTTCGTGCGCACGAAGCTCAAGGATGTCGTCTCCGGCAAGACTGTCGACAAGACTTGGAACGCCGGCGTGAAGGTGGAGACCGCGACGGTGGACCGCCGCGACATGACCTACCTGTACAACGACGGCACCAATTACGTCGTCATGGACGACAAGACCTTCGAGCAGTACGAGCTCGGCGAGGACAAGTTCGGCGATGCCGCACGTTTCCTGCTGGAGAACATGCGCGTGCAGGTTTCCTTCCACGACGGTGAGGCACTCTTCGCCGAGCTGCCGATTTCCGTGGACCTGAAGGTGGAGCACACCGATCCGGGCCTGCAGGGCGACCGTTCCACCGGCGGCACCAAGCCGGCCCAGCTGGAGACGGGCGCTGAGATCCAGGTGCCGCTGTTCATCGAGACCGGCAACGTGCTCAAGGTCGACACACGCACCGGCGAGTACCTCTCCCGCGTCAACAACTAAGACGCACGAATGAAGGTGGATCCGCTCGGATCCACCTCATTTTTCCCTGCACCTTCTTTCTTGGTTGAGAAAATGCCTGATTACAAACGTCATGGTGCGCGCTACCGTGCGCGCCGCCGCGCAGTAGACATTCTCTTCGAGGCGGAGACCCGCGACATCGATCCCGTCTCCATCGTCGAGGACCGTGCCGCATTAGCCCAGGACCCGGCGAATGCGGTGGCCCCTGTCGCTGACTACACGCGCGAGATCATCGCTGGCGCCGCCGAGAATCTCGACGAGATCGACGATTCCATCGAGCGCTTCTTGTCCGAGAACTGGGAGCTAAACCGTCTCCCGGCAGTCGATCGCGCGATCCTCCGCGTTGCCACGTGGGAGATCCTCCAAAATGACGATGTCGCCCCGGCGATCATCATCGCCAACGCCATGGAGATGTCCACGGAATACGCCGGGGACAACGCCTCGCCGTACATTCACGCTGTCCTCGACGACATCATCCAGGCCAACGCCGCTGAGGCCCCGGAGATGGTGACCTCCCCGCCAGGCGCCGGTGTTGACACCGCCGATGATGAGTTCGGTACCGCCAATGAGTTTGATTCCGGCGATGAGCGGGGTGCGGAAGCTCCGCAGTTCAGTCCCGAAGTCGCTCCCGAGGTCACCGAATCCACCGAGCTCTCCGGTGGCACAGCGTGGATCGGGCTGAATCCGGAAGCCGAGCAGCCGGAAGCCGAGCAGCCGGAGACGAATGCACCGGCGGCAGAAGAGAAGGAATAGGAGTCGCGCAGCCATGGCGAAGGTGTCCATCAAGGAAGCGGAGAAACTCCGCGTCGACGACGACTTCACAATCGCCGACGTCGATCCTGAATCCACGCCGGGCGTGGACGAGGACGACATCGACGACGCTTTCGAAAAGTACGACGAGGAGATAGCCGAGCTCCACGACTGCCTGTACGCCAACGGCCGCGCCGGCAACGAGAACGCAGGGTCGATCCTTCTCGTGCTGCAAGGAATGGACACCTCCGGCAAGGGCGGGATCATCCGCCACGTCGTCGGCGATCTCCTAGACCCGCAAGGCGTGCACATCAAAGCCTTCGGCAAGCCGACCGAGGAAGAGCAAAAGCACGACTTTCTGTGGCGGATCAAGCCCCACCTCCCGGAGCCGGGCATGGTGAGCGTTTTCGACCGCTCCCACTACGAGGATGTGCTCGTCCAACGCGTGCGCGAGATGGCACCGCCGGAGGAAATTGAGCGCCGCTACGGCGCAATTGTGGACTTCGAGGCGGAAGCCGCGGCGAACGGCACCAAGATCATCAAGGTGATGCCGCACATCTCAAAGGCATTCCAGGGAGAGAACCTGCGCAAGCGTATCGAGCGCGAGGACAAGCACTGGAAGTACAACCCGGGAGACATCGACGACCGCATGCTCTGGGACGAGTTCCAAGAGGCCTACGAGATCGCGATGAAGCGGACCTCCACCGATGCCGCGCCGTGGTACTGCGTGCCTTCCGACGACAAGGACTACTGCCGCACCGTGGTCAAGACCTTGTTGTTGAAGGCGCTTCGCGAGCTGAACCTCGAGTGGCCGGCTGCAGATTTCGACCGCGATCTGGAACTGAAGCGGCTCGAAGAGTCCTAAAGTTCCGGTGCCTCGCTCCGACATCCCGGACGGCTGGGGGCACGAATATTTCTTGATCGGTAAAGCAGCTCCGGAATGCCCGCTTTCTCGCACATGCGGGGCACACTAGATGAGTGCTAAAGATCGGAAAGTTTTTCAAGGCAGCGGCTATCACCGCAGCTGTTGGGCTGGCGGGAGCAGGCTGCTCGGCCACAGGCGGCGCGCCGCGCAATAACGGTTCTGACGGGACTGCAGGCGGAGTGGACACTCCGCGCTATGTCGTGGCGATGGTCACCCACGGCGCGCCCGGCGACACCTACTGGGACCTCGTGCGTAAGGGGGCGGAGGACGCGGCCAAGAAGGACAATATCGAGCTGCGCTACTCGTCCGACCCGCAGGCGCCCAACCAAGCGAATCTGGTGCGCAGCGCTGTGGACTCGAAGGTCGACGGCATCGCAGTGACGTTGCCCAATGCGGAAGCAATTGGGCCGGCGGCGCAGAGCGCCGTTGACGCAGGCATCCCCACCGTCGGCCTGAATGCGGGCATGGACGAGTACACCAAGTACGGCATCACCGGCTTCTTCGGCCAGGACGAGACGATCGCCGGCACCACAGCGGGTGAACGCCTCAAGGAGGAGGGGAAGAAGAAAGTGCTCTGCGTGATTCACGAGCAGGGCAACTCCTCCCAGGAGGCCCGCTGCGACGGAGTGAAGAAGGGCCTCGGCGGTGGAGAGGTCGAGATCCTCTACGTCAACGGCCAGGACCTGACATCCGTGCAGTCGACAATCAACTCGAAGTTGAGCCAGGACTCCAGCTTCGACACTGTCTTCGCGCTGCAGGCTCCAGTGGCCATGCGGGCCACAGAATCAGTCAAGCAGTCCGGTTCCGAGGCACAGGTGGTCACGTTCGACACGAACTCCGAGCTTGTCGGCGCGATCGCTGACGGGCGCGTCGCTTGGGCAGTCGACCAGCAGCCGTATCTCCAGGGCTACCTGGCGGTCGACTCGCTGTGGGTGGCCAAGCGCAATGGTGGCACGTTCGGCGGGGGGCAGCCGGTGTTCACCGGACCGAGTTTCGTGGACAGCAGCAACGTGGACACGATTGCTGAAGCCGCGAAGGAAGGGCTGCGATGAGCACGGCCGCACCTGAACCCGTCACAAAGGTCAAAGCGACAGCGCATGTCTCCCCGCAAGACACCAACGCCGACGACCGTCTGCGCACCCACACCGGAATGGCGAAACTGATTCGTCGCCCGGAGTTGGCCAGCCTGCTCGGCTTCCTGGCTATTTTCGCGCTCTTTCTCGCGGTGGCGCCCGCGTTTCGTTCTTTCGAGGCAATGGCGACGATTCTCTACGCCAGCTCGACTCTCGGCATCGTGGCGCTCGCCGTCGGCTTGCTCATGATCGGCGGCGAATTCGACTTGTCCTCCGGTGTCGCCGTGACTACGGCGGCGCTGGCGGCGACGATGCTCAACTACAACCTGCACTTGAATTCGTGGGTCGGGGCAGGACTCGCATTGGTGATTTCCTTGTCCATCGGCGCTTTGAACGGATTCTTAGTCTCCCGCACAGGCATCGACAGCTTCTTGATCACTCTGGCGGCTTTCCTCATGCTGCAAGGATTGAACCTGGCCGTCACCAAACTTGTCACCGGCCAGGTGGCCACCCCGACGATCGCAGACATGGAGGGCTTCCCGTCTGCGCGGACATTCTTTGCCGGTAGCTTCCACATCGGCGATGTGCGCATCAGCGTCACTGTGCTGTGGTGGCTGCTTTTCGTCGCCATCGCGTCCTTCGTGCTCTTCCGCACGAAATTCGGCAACTGGATCACCGCGGTCGGCGGCGACGAGGACGCTGCCCGCGCAGTCGGCGTCCCGGTCGGCCGGGTCAAGGTCGCCCTGTTCATGACGGTCGGCTTCGCGGCATGGTTCGTGGGCATGCACACCTTGTTCGCCTTCGACTCCATCCAGGCAGGGCAGGGCGTGGGCAACGAATTCTTGTACATCATCGCGGCCGTCATCGGCGGCTGTGCGATGAAGGGCGGCCGCGGCACAGCGATCGGAACGATGATCGGCGCACTGATCTTCGGCATGACCAATCAGGGCATCGTTTATGCCGGGTGGAACCCCGACTGGTTCAAATTCTTCCTTGGCGCGATGCTCCTGTTCGCAGTGTTCACCAACACGTCGTTCGCCAACATCACGAAACGGAGGTAGCTCGATGGCCATCATTGAATTGCGGGACATCACCAAGTCCTACGGCAGTTTCGACGCTCTCCGCGGGGTCGACCTCGACATCGAGGAAGGCGAAGTCACGTGTGTCCTCGGCGACAACGGCGCGGGCAAGTCGACGTTGATCAAGATCCTCGCGGGATTGCACGAGCCGACGAGCGGAGAGCTGCTTATCGACGGCTCCCCGGTCACCTTCTCCTCACCCCGCCAGGCCATTGATGCGGGCATTGCGACGGTCTACCAGACCTTGGCAGTGGTGGATGAGCTGAGCGTGTGGCGGAATTTCTTCCTCGGCCAGGAACTAACCGGCGCATTCGGGGTGCTCAAACAGGAGGAGATGAAACGCATCTGCTCCGAGCAGTTGCTGGAGATGGGAATCGACATCCCCGACGTGAATGTGGAGGCCGGGAACCTCTCCGGGGGCCAGCGCCAGGTCGTCGCGATTGCCCGCGCAGTCTATTTCGGTGCCCGCGTGGTGGTGCTCGACGAGCCCACCGCGGCACTTGGCGTGAAGCAATCGGGCGTGGTGCTCAAGTTCATCGCTTCAGCACGGGACCGTGGAGTGGCCATCGTTTTTGTCACCCATAACCCGCATCACGCGCACATGGTGGGGGACCACTTCACCATTTTGAAGCTCGGACGCCAGGAGTTGAACGCCTCCCGCGATGAGGTGACACTCGACGAGCTGACCCGCGAAATGTCCGGCGGAGCCGAGCTCGACGCGCTCAGCCACGAGCTGCGGAATTAATTCCCCCGAGTCCGCCAAGGCCCGCCGAGATCCACCACGTCCCATACGCGGTAGCGGGGGGACTACCGCACGGCATTATCTGGGGCTTTCCGCGGTTCGGAGGCGGCGGGCTCCGGCCGCGGTGTCGTCGTCACGGCGGCAGACGCTGCGGAGGTACTGGATGAGCTGGATATCTCACTATCGGTGTAGTTGACCGCCCACACGCCGAAGCCGACGACGAATAAGGTGCCGATGATCAGAAGGATGATCGGTAGCCCCAAGGTGAAGAGCACGACCAACGCGGAGGCGCAGCCGCCTGCTGACTGATCGTTCTGCGGCATCGCGTAATACGGTGACGGTCCGCCCATCGGTGCCCCATACGGCTGGCCCGGTTGACCCGGTTGACCCTGCTGGCCCGGCTGGTGGCCGTTGAGCTGGTACCCGCCGGCCGGCTGCTGCGGGTTGTTGTCCGGGTACTGGGGGCCGTACGGGGGATACGTCATTACTGTGCTCCGCCGTTCGTTTCAGCGGCTGCCTGGGCTTCGGCGATCTGCTCGGATAGAGCCGACATCGCGTTGTGGGCGCTGACCACGCCGTTGACTGCCGCGGAGACGGCGGAGCGCAGCTGTGCGTCAGTCATGCCGGCGGCGACGGACTGCTCGGCCTCGGTGCGGACCACGAGATTCTCGGCGCGGTTGCCCACGATGGCGCGGGCGCCGATCAGCGTGGAGTTCACCTCGTTCGCCGCCAGGTAGTAGGTCGCGTCGGGGGAGTCGGCGGCAGTGTCGGTCTCGGAGTCTGCGCGGACGATGAACACCGAGTCGAGGAGAACCACCATGAGCTGGAGCTCTTCGTGGGTGCCGTGCGCGGCACGGCCGCTTTCATCGGCGGTGATGCCAATGCCGGATTGGGATGCAGCGTGGACAATGCGGTCGATGGTGACCAAAGAAGGGGTGGCGGAATCAGCGGACATTAGTTCTCCTCCCACGTGACTGCTGTCGGGAACGAATCGGCCAGGAAACTGAACGCCTGCATCGTCGCCTGGATCGACGTGACAACGAATGCACCGAGCTGGTTCGTCGACAAGCCTTTGCTCACATCGAGAGTGCGCACGCCGGTGATCGCGAGGGTCTCCTCCTCGCTCTGGAAGAAGCGCAGCGTCGGAGTGAAGTGCGACTGGTTGAATTCATTGCAGGCGTACAGCAGCGAGGAGACATCCTCGGGCTCGAATTCGCCGCGCCACACGGACTCGAAGAGGAGCTTTCCGTCGTCGAAGGTGAACACCATCGCGGCGTTGACGAAGCCGGTGCGCACCACGGGCTCCTCCAAGCGGTACTCGAGGTTCTCCCCCTCGAGCACATTGGCGATATCGGTGAGCGTCACCTCGCGGACAGTGTCCTCGCTGGCGCTCGCACCGGCCGCTGCCGCCTCGGGGGCTGAATTGTCGTTCGGTGTGGTCATGGCACCCAAGGCTACATCGTGGCTCCCTACAGGGCTGAAGTTTGCTCAACGTCCAGGAAGTCTTCTTTGCCCAGCTCGTGTCGCAACGCTTCGACGAGGGTGGGGTAGCGGAAATGGTGGCCGAGACCGTTTAAGACCGCCGGTGCCACACGCTGGTCGGCCAGCGCCAGCTCGCGGGCACCCTCATCGCCCAGGAGGAGCTTGGGACCTAACTCGGGGATCCCCATCAATTCCGGCCGGTGCAGTAGGGATGTGAGCGTGCGGGACAGCTCCGCGTTGGTCACCGGGTTCGGGGCAGTGGCGTTGACCGGACCGGCGAGTGCGTCGTCGACAAGCGCGCGGAAATAGATGTCGGTCAGGTCGTCGAGCGCGACCCAGGACATCCAGAAGTCGCCGCCGCCGAAACGGGCGCTCATTGCCGTCTGCGCGGAAAGCCTCAGCAGCGGCAGGAGACCGCCCGCGCCGGAGAGCGCCAGACCCGTGCGGATATTCACGGTGCGCACCCCGGCGTCGCGGGCGTAGCTGGTGGCGCGCTCCCACTGGTCCACGACATCGGCGAGGAAGCCATCCCCAAGTGGATCGGCCTCCGTGCGGGGCGGGCTGCCGGCATCGGTGCCGTAGAAGCCCACCGCTGATGCGCTGACGAATGTCGCCACTCCGGAATCGGCGGCGAGCTGCGCCAGGCGGCGCGTCGGGCCGATGCGCGAGGAGTAGATCTCCGCCTTGTGGGCGTCGGTGAACCGGCCCATGATCGACTCGCCGGCAAGGTGGACCACTGCATCCACACCGTCGAGAAGACTCCTGTCCGGGTTGTCCATGTCCCAGTGCCGCTGGCCGTCCCCGGCGTTTCCGCGGACGAGCTGGATGACGGAGTGGCCGGCGGTGCTCAACTGCGCCGACAACGCAGTGCCGACGAGCCCGCGGGAGCCAGTCATGGCGATGGTCAGCTTCTTTGCCGGCGCATCCGGACCGAGCTGGTCCATGCGCCCCAAAAACGCGATGTCCTCTGCCAACTGGTGCTGGCGGTAGGCGAAGGAGGGGGCTAGGACTGCCCCCGGGGCGGTGGTATGCACTGTGTCGGTGATGCGGGTGGAGGCACCGGCGGCCTCGAAGTGGTGCTCGTGGCGCCACTTGGTCAACTGCTTGACGGGGGCGTTGGCGGCTACATCGACGAACTTCTCCCGCTCGATGTAGCCGTCCGGCATGTGGCGTGCGACCCACTTCTGGCCAGCCGGAAGGGAAAAGACCGTCGTGCCGTCCTTCAGGGACGAAGCGCCGGAGAGCGCCTTCATGGGGAGGAACGGCGGAGTGAGCCGCTCAACTGCGCCGGGTTGGGTGTGCCACCGCCAGACGTCGTCAAGCGGCGCATGGATCGTGTGGGTGGCGGTGAGGCACATAAGCGGGCACCTGCTTCGATGAAATGAATGGGCGGGGAAGTGCTACTGTGGCAAGCGTCTACCAAGCATAGGCAGGCTCTAAAAGAAGCATCCTTTAAATTCCGCACAGAGAGGCGGGGAAGGAGGTTCGATGAGTGCCACTGAGTTGCTTGACGCTAGTGACGTCTCGCGCACTATTGCACGCATCGCGCACCAGATCATCGAGAAAACTGCACTCGATTCAGACGGTGCTCCACCAGTGATCATTCTGGGTATCCCCTCCGGAGGAGTGCCCCTGGCCGACCGCATTGCGGCGGCGATCGAGGAATTCTCGGGGGTGAGCGTTCCCGTCGGCAGCCTCGACGTCACGCTCTACCGCGACGATCTCCGCGGACGCCCGCACCGCGCGCTGGCTCCCACCGATATTCCGGGCAACATTAACGGCGCGACCATTGTTCTAGTCGATGACGTGCTGTTTTCCGGCCGCACGATCCGCGCCGCCCTCGACTCGCTCAGCGACATCGGCCGGCCCGAGGCTATCCAGCTCGCCGTCCTCGTCGACCGCGGGCACCGCGCACTGCCAATCCGCGCCGACTACGTGGGAAAGAACATCCCGACATCGCTCACTGAGGATGTCCGTGTCACGCTGACTCCGCTCGACGACGCTGATGCGGTTCTCCTGATGAAAGAGGAGGGAGAAGAGTGAAGCACCTCATTAGCATCGCGGATCTGAGCCACGAGGAGATCATCGGTCTGATGGACGAGGCCGATCGTTTCCGCGAGGCCCTCGACGGCCGCGAAATGAAGAAGCTGCCGACACTGCGCGGGCGCACCGTGTTCACGTTGTTCTACGAGAACTCCACCCGTACCCGTTCCTCGTTCGAGACCGCCGGCAAGTGGATGAGCGCCGATGTGATCAACGTCTCCGCGTCGAGCTCGAGCGTGAAGAAGGGCGAGTCCCTCAAGGACACCGCGAGCACCCTGCGCGCAGTCGGTGCTGACGCGATCATCATGCGCCACCCGTCATCCGGCGCGCCGAACCTGTTGCGTGAGTGGGTGCCGGGCGCGTCCATCATCAACGCCGGTGACGGCTCGCACCAGCACCCGACGCAGGCGCTTCTCGACGCTGTGACGATGCGCCAGCGCATCGGCGACGTGGCCGGCAAGAAGGTCCTCATCGTCGGCGACATCCTGCATTCCCGCGTGGCGCGCTCTAATGTCGACCTGCTGTCCACGCTTGGTGCAGAGGTCGTTCTCGTCGCCCCACCGACGCTGCTGCCCACCGGGGTGGAGCACTGGCCGTGCCGCGTCGCCTACGACTTCGACGCGGAACTCGAATCGGCGGAAACGCCCAGCGTCGTCATGATGCTGCGCGTGCAGGCTGAGCGCATGAACGGCGGTTTCTTCCCGTCCCACCGCGAATACGCGGCGCTCTACGGACTGTCCAAGGACCGCGCCGAGAAGCTCGATAGCAGCACCCTGATCATGCATCCCGGCCCGATGCTGCGCGGCATGGAGATCAACTTCGATGTCGCCGACCGCCCCAACACCGTCGTCCTCGACCAGGTGACCAACGGCGTGTACACCCGCATGGCAGTGCTGTTCACTCTGCTCGCGGGGTCCGGAGATCCGGTCAGCCTTGAGGAAGGAGCCACCAAATGACCACGCTCGCACTCAACAACGTCCGCCCCTACGGGGAGGACGAGACCAATATCCTCATCGACGTCGCCGACGGCGTGATCGACTCCATCGGCGAGAACCCCTTCAACGACGCGGACGAGGTCATGGACTGCGGCGGCAAGGTCCTGCTGCCGGGGCTCGTGGACATGCACGTGCACCTGCGCGAGCCCGGCCGCGAGGACACCGAGACGATCGCCACCGGTTCCGACGCCGCGGCCAGGGGCGGTTTCACAGCCGTGTTCACCATGGCTAACACCCAGCCAGTCATCGACCAGCCCTTCCTCGCCGACGCGGTGTGGGAGAAGGGCCAGGCATACGGGAAATGCGATGTCTACCCGGTCGGCTCCATCACGAAGGGGCTGGACGGCGACACTCTGACCGAGATCGGCTTGATGTCCCGCGGGCACGTGAAGATGTTCTCCGACGACGGCAAATGCGTCAACGACCCGCAGCTCATGCGCCGCGCCATCGAGTACGCGAAGGCCTACGATGTCGTGCTGGCCCAGCACGCTGAGGACCACCGCATGACGGAGGGGGCCTGCGCCCACGAGGGCGAGAACGCTGCCCGCCTGGGTCTGCGCGGCTGGCCGCGCGTGGCCGAGGAGTCCGTGATTGCTCGTGACCTGATTATGACGCGCGATTACGGCGGGCGCTACCACCTGTGCCATGCCTCCACCGAAGGAACTGTCTCCCTGCTGCGCTGGGCAAAGGAACAGGGCATCAAGGTCTCTGCCGAAGTGACGCCGCACCACTTGCTGCTCACCGATGCCAAGCTGGAGACCTACGACGGCGTCTACCGGGTCAATCCGCCGCTGAGGGAGGACCGCGACACCATCGCCCTGCGCGACGCGCTTCTTGACGGCACCATCGACATCGTGGCCACGGACCACGCCCCGCACGGCTCCGAAGACAAATGCGTGGAATTCGAAAACGCCAAGCCCGGCATGATCGGCCTGGAGACGTCGCTGGCGATTATCGCCAAGGTCTTCGTCGAGTCGGGCCTGGCTGATTGGCGCTTCGTGGCCAAGGTCATGAGCGAACGCCCCGCAGAGATTCTCCGTCTCGCGGACCAGGGCCGCCCCATTGCGGTGGGACAGCCAGCCAACCTCGTCCTCGTCGACCCGGACGCCGGGTGGACCGCGCTCGGCGACGAGATGGCGTCGAAGTCCCGCAACACCCCGTACGAGGGCGCGGAATTCGCGGCGCGCGTGGTGGGCACGTGGCTCCGCGGTGAACAGACCTTCCACCTCGCCGAGGTTGGAAGTGGAGCCGACAGCAACACCGACAAAAACACAGACACAGACTGACCAGCACGAGCGCCGCTCCCACATAGGGGAGAGGCGCAGAAGCAGCGTGAATAGAGCGAAACGAAGAAGGAAACACACATGAGCACTGAACGCATCCCCGCCGTGCTGGTACTGGCCGACGGCACCACGTTCCCGGGCTTCGCCTTTGGCGCGGCCGGCGCCGACACCGAGCCTGTGTTCGGCGAGGCCGTTTTCACCACTGCCATGACCGGCTACCAGGAGACGATGACGGACCCGTCCTACCACCGCCAGATCGTGGTGGCCACGGCTCCGCAGATCGGCAATACCGGGTGGAACGACGAGGACAACGAGTCCCACGACAACCGCATCTGGGTTGCCGGACTGGTGATCCGCGACTTGTCCAAGCGGGTCAGCAATTGGCGCGCTGAGCGCAGCCTCGAGGACGAGATGAGCAGCCAGGGCATCGTGGGCATCCACGGTGTGGACACCCGCTCGCTCGTGCGCCACCTGCGCAACTACGGCTCCATCGCCGCCGGCATCTTCATGGGCGAGCAGGCGCGCGGCGACGTCGACAAGCTTGCCGCCCTCGTCAAGGAGCAGCCCGCGATGTCGGGCGCGGACCTGTCCGCAGACGTGTCCACCGACGAGCCCTACGTGATCGAAGCGAAGGGGGACAAGCGCTACACCGTTGTTGCTTACGACATGGGCATCAAAACGGCGACCCCGGGGCACTTCTCCCAGCGGGGAATCGAGACAATCGTCGTCCCAGCCGGCACGCCGTACGCGGAGATCAAGAAGCACAACCCGGATGGGGTGTTCATCTCCAACGGCCCCGGCGACCCGGCGACCGCCGACGACATGGTGGCGGTCACCCGCGACATCATCGCCGACGGCACACCGCTGTTCGGCATCTGCTTTGGCAACCAGATCCTGGGTCGCGCGCTCGGACTGGACACCTACAAGCTGAAGTTCGGCCATCGCGGTGTGAATGTCCCAGTGAAGAACCACACCAGCGGGAAAATCGACATCACCTCCCAGAACCACGGCTTCGCAGTGAAGGCGCCGGAAGGCTTCACCTCTGAGAAGATCGCGGCAGGAACGACATTCGACACCGATTTCGGTCCGGCGCTGATCACGCACACCTGCCTCAACGACGGCGTCGTCGAGGGCGTGGCACTCGAGTCCGGCATGGCGTACTCCGTGCAGTACCACCCGGAATCCGCCGCCGGCCCGCACGACGCGAACCCGCTCTTCGACCAGTTCGTGAAGCTCATGGACGGCCACAAGGCGAAGAAGAACGGCACCACCACCAGCACCGGCAGCGCAGCCGCGGCCACCGAGCAGAACTAACCAGGAAGGGAACTAATGAAACGCGACGACATCAACCACGTCCTGGTCATCGGCTCTGGCCCGATCGTGATCGGCCAGGCCTGCGAGTTCGACTACTCGGGCACCCAGGCGTGCCGCGTGCTCAAGGAGGAAGGCCTCCGCGTCACATTGATCAACTCCAACCCGGCGACGATCATGACCGACCCGGAATTCGCCGACCACACCTACGTCGAGCCGATCCAGCCGGAATACATCGACCGCATCCTCGCCCGTGAAGCAGAGCAGGGCCATAAGGTCGACGCTATCCTGGCCACGCTCGGCGGGCAGACCGCCCTGAACGCCGCGATCCAGCTCGACCGCCAGGGCATTCTGGCCAAGCACGGCGTCGAGCTCATCGGCGCGAATATCGACGCGATCGAGCGCGGCGAGGACCGCCAGAAATTCAAGGACATCGTGGCAAAGATCGGCGGCGATTCCGCACGCTCCCGCGTGTGCTTCAACATGGACGAAGTGAAGGAGACCGTGGCAGAGCTCGGCCTGCCCGTCGTTGTCCGCCCGTCCTTCACCATGGGCGGCCTCGGTTCCGGCCTCGCCTTCACCATGGAGGATTTGGAACGCATCGCCGGCGACGGCTTGGACGCCAGCCCGGAGGCGAACGTCCTCATCGAGGAGTCCATCCTCGGCTGGAAGGAATTCGAGCTCGAGCTCATGCGCGACGGCGACGACAACGTAGTCGTGATTGCCTCGATCGAGAACGTCGACGCTCTCGGTGTCCACACCGGCGACTCTGTCACGGTGGCCCCGGCGTTGACGCTGACCGACCGCGAGTTCCAGACCATGCGCGACCAGGGCATCGCGATCATCCGCGAGGTGGGCGTGGACACCGGCGGCTGCAATATCCAGTTCGCGGTCAACCCCGTCGACGGCCGCATCATCACCATCGAGATGAACCCGCGCGTGTCGCGCTCTTCCGCGCTGGCTTCCAAGGCCACCGGATTCCCGATCGCCAAGATCGCCTCGAAGCTGGCCATCGGGTACACCCTTGACGAGATCACCAACGACATCACCGGCGTGACGCCGGCCGCGTTCGAGCCGACGCTCGACTACGTGATTGTGAAGATGCCGCGCTTCGCCTTCGAGAAATTCCCGGGCGCGGACGAGACCTTGGGCACCTCCATGAAGGCGGTGGGCGAGGCCATGGGCATCGGCCGCAACTACATCCAGGGCCTGAACAAGGTCATGCGTTCCATGGAGGATAAACCGAGCGGTTTCTGGACGAAGCCGGACGAGTACTTCGCTGAGGGACGCGAGAAGGACCTCGCCGCCGTCCTCGACGACCTGAAGCGCCCGACAGATAAGCGCATGTACGACGTTGAGCTTGCGCTCCGCCTCGGAGGCACCATCGAGCAGGTCTACGAGGCGAGCGGCATCGATCCGTGGTTCCTCGCCGAGCTCGAGGCGCTCATCGATTTCCGCGGGCAGCTTATCGATGCCCCGGTCCTCGACGCCGACCTGCTGCGCGAGGCCAAGGTGTACGGGCTTTCCGACGCCCAGATCGCCGCGCTCCGCCCGGAGCTCGCCGGTGAAGACGGTGTGCGCTCCCTGCGCTGGTCCTTGGGCATCCACCCGGTGTACAAGACGGTGGACACCTGCGCCGGCGAATTCGAGGCGCAAACGCCGTACCACTACTCGGCCTACGAGTACGACCCGCACGCCGAGTCCGAGGCAGGGGCCGTGGGGGCCGCGCAGGGCGGCACAGCCAAGGAGAAGGTCATCATCCTGGGCTCCGGCCCGAATCGCATCGGGCAGGGAATCGAGTTCGACTACTCCTGCGTTCACGCGGCGCTCGAGCTCTCCCGTGTGGGTTACGAAACGGTCATGGTCAACTGCAACCCGGAGACTGTCTCCACCGACTACGACACCGCCGACCGGCTGTACTTCGAGCCGTTGACGTTCGAGGATGTCATGGAGATCTACCGTGCCGAGGCGGCGACGGGCGCCGTTGCCGGCGTGATCGTCCAGCTTGGCGGCCAGACTCCGCTGGGCCTCGCGCAGAAGCTCGCCGACGCAGGTGTTCCCGTCGTGGGCACCACCCCGGAGGCCATCGACATGGCGGAGGACCGCGGCGAATTCGGCAAGGTCCTCGAGGAGGCGAAGCTGCCTGCTCCGGCCTACGGCACCGCGACCTCCTTCGACGGCGCCCGCGAGGTCGCCGACCGCATCGGCTACCCGGTCTTGGTCCGCCCCTCCTATGTGCTCGGCGGCCGCGGAATGGAGATCGTCTACGACGAGGAGAACCTGCGCGACTACATCGACCGCGCGACCGAGCTCACCCCGGACCACCCGGTGCTCGTCGACCGCTTCCTGGACAACGCGATCGAGATCGACGTCGACGTACTGTCCGACGGTGAGGATGTCTACCTCGGCGGCGTGATGGAGCACATCGAGGAAGCCGGCATCCACTCCGGTGACTCCGCGTGTGCTCTGCCGCCGATGACTCTGGGGCCGGACGACATCGATAAGGTGCGCCGCTCCGCCGAGGCTCTGGCTCACGGTATCGGGGTCAAGGGCCTGATGAATGTCCAATTCGCGCTGAAGGACGACATCCTTTACGTCATCGAGGCCAACCCGCGAGCTTCCCGCACTGTGCCGTTCGTGTCCAAGGCAACCGGTGTGCACCTGGCCAAGGCGGCCTCCCGCATCATGATGGGTTCCACTATCGCGGAGCTGCAGTCCGAGGGGTTGCTCCCGACCGATTATGACGGTGGCTCGTTGCCGCTGGAGCACCCGATCGCGGTGAAGGAGGCGGTCCTGCCGTTCACCCGCTTCCGCCGCCCGGACGGTGCCGTGCTGGACACCATCCTCGGCCCCGAGATGAAGTCCACCGGCGAGGTCATGGGCCTTGCCCCGTCCTTCGGTGTCGCCTTCACGAAGGCGGAGGCAGCCGCATTCGGCGAACTGCCGACCGAGGGCACCGTGTTCGTCTCCCTGGCCAACCGTGACAAGCGCACACTGATCTTCCCGATCCAGCGCCTGTACACGATGGGCTTCAATGTGCTGGCGACGGAAGGCACCGCACAGATGCTGCGCCGCAACGGAATTGAGTGCGAAGTCGCGCTCAAGGCTTCCGAGGTGCGCGACGGTGTCGAGGGCAAGTCCATTGTCGACCGGATCCTGGAAGGCGAAGTGGACCTGGTTCTGAATACGCCGGCGGGTTCTGCCGGTGCACGCCACGACGGCTACGACATTCGCGCGGCGGCCGTTGTTTCCAGCGTGCCGATGATGACGACGGTCCAGGGCGTGACCGCGGCGGTGCAGGGCATCGAGGCCTTGCGCGCGAACGAGATCACCGTGACGAGCCTCCAGGAGCTCGACCACAACGGGCAGGCGGCGAAGTAGATGAGCGTGCAGGACACACCGCGCAACTTCGGTAACCGTCTCGTCGCGGCGGGGGAGGAATACGGCCGGCTCTGCGTCGGCATCGATCCCCACGAGGGGCTCCTCAACGCCTGGGGCTTGTCCCAGGATGTCGCCGGGCTCAGGGAGTTCTCACTCCGTTGCGTCGAGGCCTTCGCCGGCCACGTCGCCCTGATCAAGCCCCAGGTGGCGTTCTACGAGCGGTTCGGTTCCGCCGGCTTCGCGGTGCTCGAGGAGACACTTGAGCAGCTACGGGGCAGCGGTTCCCTGGTCGTGGCGGACGCGAAGCGCGGGGATATCGGCTCGACCATGGAGGGGTATGCCCTTGCGTGGTTGGACGCGAATTCACCGCTGTGCTGCGATGCGGTGACGCTGACTCCGTACCTCGGTGTCGGCTCGCTCACACCGGCGATCGAGCTCGCCGGTCGGGAGAACCGGGGTGTGTTCGTCATGTCCGCCAACTCCAACCCGGAAGCCGAAGCCTTCCAGGGGCAGACCCTCAGCGGCAGTGGTGTCACCGTGGCGCAGCAGATGGTGGACGAGTGCGCGGAATTCAACGTCGATAAGCGCGCCTCGCACAGCGGGGACACGCCCTACGTCGGGCACGTGGGCGTTGTGGTCGGTGCGACTGTGGCGTCCCCGCCGCGTCTCGAGGACCTCAATGCGCCGGTGCTCATGCCGGGCGTGGGCGCGCAGGGCGCGACGATGGAAAATGTGGCGCGGATCGCCGGAAAGCAGTCCCACCTTGTCTTCCCGAATGTCTCGCGCTCCGTTCTGTCCGCCGGTCCCGATGTTGCTGACCTGCGGAAAGCGGCGAAATCGCTGGTTGTGTCGGGCTAGATCAGCCCTGAACTACGCGAGGATGAAAACTGCTGGTAGGTTATAGGCGTCGATGCGATGACGTGGCAAAACACACCGCCAATCATCGTGTCAGGAACCGCTCAGTGGTACAGTTGTCCCACGTCGACGAGTTGCATCTATGTAATTCTTTTGCGACAGTGTCGAATCGGTTCAAAAGCTGGATCAGAACTTAACCCCTAACACATTGGAGGAACCCAGTGGCCCTTCCCGAACTGACCCCGGAACAGCGCCAGCAGGCTCTCGCTAAAGCTGCGGAAGCACGCAAGCAGCGTGCTGAGCTCAAGGCTTCCCTGAAGCGTGGCGACACCAACCTGAAGGACGTCCTCGCTAAGGCTGAGTCCGACGAGATCATTGGCAAGACCAAGGTCTCCGCTCTCCTCGAGGCTCTGCCGAAGGTGGGCAAGGTCAAGGCCCGCGAGATCATGGAGGAGCTGGAGATCGCCCAGACCCGCCGTCTGCGCGGCCTCGGCGACCGCCAGCGTCGCGCTCTGCTCGAGCGCTTCGGCTACGGGGAATAATCGGTGACAAACGTGAACGGGAAGGGCCGGCTGGTTGTTTTGGCTGGCCCTTCCGCCGTTGGTAAATCGACGGTGGTTCAGCGTCTCCGCGACAAGGTGGAGGACCTGTACTTCTCCGTCTCCATGACCACGCGTGATCCGCGCCCGGGTGAAGTGGACGGCAAGGACTACTTCTTTGTTTCCCGCGACGCGTTCCAGGAGCGTATCGACGCTGGTGAGATGCTTGAATGGGCCGATATTCACGGCGGTCTGCAGCGTTCCGGCACTCCCGCCGCACCTGTGCGGGAAGCCCTCGATGCCGGTCGCCCGGTGTTGGTCGAGGTTGATCTGGCCGGTGCGCGCAACATCAAGCAGATCATGCCGGAGGCCGTCACGGTCTTTCTCGCCCCTCCGTCGTGGGAGGTGCTCGTGGAGCGTCTCACCGGCCGCGCCACCGAAACCGAGGACGTGATCGCGCGTCGACTTCAAACGGCTCGTGCTGAGCTCGCCGCTCAGGACGAATTCGACGATGTCATTGTCAACAACGATCTGGATGAGGCTGTGCAGGGGATTAGTGATATTCTCTTGTGCGTCCAGCGTCCAAACAACGAATAGGTGTGAGTGAGCAACGTGACCAACGATCTGGCCAACACGGCGGAGGCCGCCGACGTCAACGAGCAGGTGTTCGACACGCCTGAGGGCATTACCGCCCCGCCTATTGATGAGCTGCTGACCAAGGTGTCTTCCAAGTACGCCCTGGTGATCTTCGCGGCCAAGCGTGCCCGTCAGATCAACAGCTACTACCAGGAGCAGGACGAGGGTGTGTTCGAGTTCATCGGCCCCCTGGTCACTCCGCAGCCGGGTGAGAAGCCGCTGTCCATCGCCCTCCGCGAGATCGAGCACGGTCTCTTGGAGCACGAGGAAGGCCAGTAACGCTTTTCGACGGCACCCTGCGCCGGCGCGGGTCGCCCACCATCACGGTGGCGCGGCCCGTTTTTTCATGCCCGCATTCTCTCCGTCGGCCTCTACTCACACCCGACGCGATCAAGGACGCAACCAAGGACGGACGAATGTCTACTGAAGTAGACATTGTTGGGTTACATTCCCGTTGAAAACATGTCATTCTTGTTCCTGTCGGCCAGCACCACTACGAACACAGGCGAATCCGCCGATACGGGGGACGGAGGATATGGGAAAGCGTCACGGCAGGATCAATGGTTGGGGGACCATTGCAGCCCGCGCGTTCTCTGCCGCACCGGGGGCTGTGTTGGTAGTGGCGCTGGCCGGCTGCTCGTCGGAACTGCAAGATCACGGCACACCCGCCGAGCTACCCGCTGGATCCGCCGCCGCTGACACCCAAACGTCAGCCCAAGCCCCGGCCGACGACGCGGACCGCCCCGCCTTCCATTTCGCAAGCGGCGACCTTGTCCTCGGCGACTTCAACTACGAGGACATCGCCGGCAACATCTTCAACCCCTGCGAGGAGATCTCCGCCGAGGAGTTCGCCGCGATCGGGTTTGAGAGCCGAGGTCGGAACAAACGGACACACATGAAGGACCTCAATTCCTGCTTTATGGACCTTCCTGGGGATACGAGTGGCCTCACGTATGTCTTGCTTGGTGGTTCAGCAGATCTAGCAAGGACGGTGGAGCAGGGAGCGTTGGTTGAGACCGGAGTATCGGATGTAGTGCCCGGTGTTTACGCATACGGACCAATCGGCATTGACGACGACATCTGCTATGCGGGCGTCGATACAGAGCGGGGCCAATTCGCAGTTGCTTCCGGAGTAGGCGGGGTCAGCGGGATTTACCAGCATGAAGAACTTTGCAAAGTATCGATCGAGATTTTAGAAGCGCTTTACAGACTCTAGAAAACAGGGGGGGAAAATGAAATTAGTAGTTTCCGATGTGCAGAATGCAATCGGGAAATTGAATGATGCCTCGGCCGCGTGTACCGACGGCAGATTTGGGTTTGGCTTCGGGAGTGACCAAACATTTTCGCAAGTTTCCGGTCTCGATAAGTCTGGCTCCATGCACAGCACGATTAGGGCGGATAGTGAGCCAGAAGCCACATTCGGGTTAGTTCAGCATTTCAACAACGCCGTGGACCTTCTTTCTGCTCAGCTGTTGGGGTACCAGATGGCGGACATGAGCTTCGCGGATGTGCTGGGCAGCGTGGGGCAGTCGGTGATGGGGAATAGCTACCAGGCGGTCATCGATGACGTGAGCACGGAGCACCCGGTGATCAATACGTTCGATGCCACCCGGCCGGTAGCGGGAAAACCGATGAGCTTGGACTCGCTGAACATGCAGCTCATCGCTACGGATGTGGTGTCGATGTCGGGGATGTCGGCGGACTGGGCGGACACCGCGGCGACGGTCGGGGAGGCGCTGTCCTTCATTCCGGGCGCCATCGCTGATCTTCAGGGGTCGGCGGAAACTGAGTCGATCTCCAGGGCGATCGAGAACCTCGGCCAAATTCAGACGGCGGGGACAGAGTACGCGGCGAACGCGTCGGCGTTGTCCGCGCACACAGCGAGTCTAGTCACCGTGACGGAAGCGAACGCGCTGCAGGTGGCCGCGGCATTGGCGGTGGCACGGTTAACCCCGAGCCCGGGTGTGGCGAAAGCGCTGGAGGAATCATTCCTCGCGGCATTCTCGCCGAAGCTGACCACCGAACTTGTGCCGGTGACGCCACTGTTCACACAGCTGCTGCCCGAGTTGGGGGCACCGAACGGTGCTGGGACGAACCAGTCAGGGCAGCTGGCGCCGAACGCCCCAGGCTTCGAGGACACTCCTTTGCCGAAGATCGTGCAGCAGGCGCTGTCGAACGCGGGGTACCGCGACTTAGCGTACGCATCGACACCAACGCAGGTCATTGAACAATTCGGACGGCCGAACCCGGACATGCTCCAGTCGATCGCGGCTGGCGCCACACCGACGCAGGCGGCGAGTGCGGCGGCACCGACGATGCCGCCGTCGCTGACAGGGATCACGGGCGGAGGTGCAGCCGGAACCGGTGGCGCACTGCCGGGTGGCGCTGGCGTGAACGGCATCGGACCGACAACAGGCCTGGCTGGTGTAGGCGGCGTGGCCGGCGGTGTGGGCAGTGCAGGAGCAGGCAACCTCAACGGACTGGCTGGCCCGGCGATGGGCGCGCTAGGCGGAGGACGCGGTGGGGCAGGAGCTGCTGGCGGGTTTGGAGGAATGCGCGGGGGCGCAGCCTCCGGCGGAGTCGGTGGTGCAATGGGAGCAGGGCGTCTCGGCGGGGCAGGATTCGGCGGTGGTGCAGGCGTCGGATTCGGCGGCCCGGGCGGAGGCTTTGCTGGATCGGCAACCGGTGGCCACGGTGGCGGAACGTTCGTCGGGACGGGTGCGTCCGGCGGCGGTAGCGCTGGGGCAGGTGCGCGTGGAGCGATCGCCGGTGGGCCGGGGATGTATGGTGCCGGGCAGCGCGGCGCCGGAGCGGCGAACAGGAAGCGGGGCAAGGTTCAGGCTGTGACCTCCTCTGTCGAGCGTGAAGGAAACCTGAAGGCGCTACTCGGCGAAGCACCGGAAGTCGTGCCCGGCGTGATCGGGGCGTGGGTGCGCCAACCGAACCACTAGTTGGAAGCACTAGTTGCCGGTGGATAAGCCCGGGCACGGTGAGTGAGACCCGAGGTCGGTGGGTAAGCTCGGGGGCCATGAGCCCAGAGCCCAGTGAGAACACCCGCAGCCCACGCAACGTCGTCGTCGGAGTCGCAGGAGGCATCGCCGCATACAAGGCCTGCCACCTTATCCGCGAATTCACCGAGGACGGAGATGATGTCCGGGTGGTTCCCACACCGGCGGTACTGAACTTCGTGGGCGCGGCGACCTTCGAGGCGCTGTCCGGAAACCCGGTCGATACAGACGTGTTCTCCCGCGTGGACGAAGTCCAGCATGTGCGCGTGGGTAAGGAAGCTGATGTGATTGTTATCGCCCCCGCAACGGCGGACACCATTGCGCGCATCGCCGCCGGTCGTGCGGATGATCTCCTGACCGCGACGGTCCTGGTGGCCACCTGTCCCGTGGTACTCGCCCCCGCAATGCATACGGAAATGTGGGAAAACCCCGCCACCCAAGACAACGTGGCCACGCTGCGTCGCCGCGGCGTGATCGTGCTGGAACCGGCGCACGGGCGGCTAACCGGCACAGACACCGGCGCCGGCCGGATGCTCGAGGCGGTACAGATCGCGGAGATGGCCAGGACGGTGCTTGAGGTTGGGCTGTTCACCCGGACACTGGAGGGCAAGAAGGTCGTCATCAGCGCGGGCGGAACGCAGGAGAATATCGACCCTGTGCGCTTCATTGGCAACCGCTCCTCAGGACGCCAAGGCTTCGCCCTCGCCGACATTGCCGCGCATCGCGGCGCGCACGTCACTGTCGTCGCCGGCGATACCGAATCGCTGGACACTCCACCGGGGGCGGAAGTCGTGCACGTCCGCTCCACCCGCGACATGCAAAAAGCCGTGGATGCGGCTGCGGCGGACGCCGACATCGTCATCATGGCGGCGGCGGTCTCCGACTACCGCCCGGAAAATGAAGCGACGTCGAAACTGAAGAAGGGCCAGTCCGACGATGCACTATCCAACCTGAGGATGGTGGAGAACCCGGACATTTTGAAGGAGCTCGTCGATAAGCGCGCTGCGGGGGAGACAAACGCGACCATCGTCGGCTTCGCGGCGGAGACCGACAACCCCCTCGAATACGGCAAGGCGAAGCTGGAGCGCAAGGGCGCGGACATGCTCATGGTCAACTCCGTCGCGGGCGGCGCGGTATTCGGGGAAATGCGCAACAGCGGTTGGCTGATCAACCGCGACGGGGATGTGGAGGAGATCGCCGACGGGCCGAAGCACGTGGTCGCCGCGCGGATCTGGGATGCGATTGAGGCGATGACTGTAAACACACGGAAATAGTGGCGTCTTTAGACAGCTTGGTCTATTGTTGGGTGCGCGCCGCGTATGACGCGTCTCAGAAGCACAGACAGCCGTCTAAGACAAAGGACCGACTTCACAATGATTGACCCCTTCTACCGCCTTTTCACCAGCGAATCCGTAACCGAAGGGCACCCGGACAAGATCTGCGATGCCATCTCCGACACAATCCTGGATGACATGCTCGCGCAGGACCCCCTGTCGCGTGTCGCCGTGGAGACGGTGGTGACCACCGGCCAGGTGCATGTGGTGGGAGAAGTGACCACGAAGGCATACTCCAACATCGCGAAGCTCGTCCGTGACAAGCTCGTCGAAATCGGCTTCATTTCCTCAGAGGTCGGATTCGACGGCCGCACCTGCGGCGTGAACATCTCCATCGGCGACCAGTCGGTGGAGATCTCCGACGGTGTGACCGACTCGCTCGAGGTGCGCTCCAACACCTCCACCGGTGAAGAAGATCAGTCCGGCGCCGGCGACCAAGGCCTCATGTTCGGCTACGCCACAGATGAGACACCGGAATTCATGCCGCTTCCCATCTCCACCGCTCACCGCCTATCCCGCCGCCTCACCCAGGTGCGCAAGGAGGGCATCGTGGAGGGGCTGCGCCCGGACGGCAAGACCCAGGTCACCTTCGCCTACGACGGCGACACACCGGTGTACCTGGACACCGTGGTCATCTCCACCCAGCATGACCCGGACTTCACCGGGGAGGCGCTCGAAGCTGCCTTGCGCGAGCACGTTCTGGAATGGGTGCTTGACGATGCCGGGCTGCGCCACTTCCTCACCCCCGACACCAAACTGTTGGTCAACCCGTCCGGTTCCTTCGTGCTCGGTGGGCCGATGGGTGACGCGGGACTCACCGGCCGCAAGATCATCGTGGACACTTACGGCGGCATGGCCCGTCACGGCGGCGGCGCATTCTCCGGCAAGGACCCGTCGAAGGTGGACCGCTCCGCCGCCTACGCCATGCGCTGGGTGGCCAAGAATATCGTCGCCGCCGGTCTGGCGAAGCGCGTTGAGGTCCAGGTGGCCTACGCCATCGGTCGTGCGACCCCGGTGGGCCTGTACGTGGAGACCTTCGGCACCGCAGCTGACGGCCAGACCAACGAGACGATTCAGCAGGCAGTGGAGAAGGTCTTCGACCTGCGCCCGTCCGCGATCATCCGTGAGCTGGACCTGCTGCGCCCGATCTACTCCGCCACCGCAGCCTACGGCCACTTCGGCCGCACTGACGTTGACTTCCCGTGGGAGGAAGTCAACAAGGCCGATGAGCTGAAGGCAGCCGCTGGCATCTAGTCCGAAAGGCGGGGCGGGGCAGAGTCTGTCGGCAGGGCAGATTCTGTCTCTGCCTGGGGCCCAGTCTCGGACCCGGTCTTTCCCTCCGGCGCGGGAGCGGCCTTGCGCTTTGCGCGCCATTGCTCCTTTTCTGCCTCGGACTTGCGGTAATTGCGCAGCGCGAGCACTCCGACGACGATGCCGACGAGGATCGGCATCCAGATCTTCGAGTACTCCATCACAACGCCCACCCACTCCGGCAGCGGCGGTAGGCGGGGCAGGTCGAGATTCGGGGTGGGCAACGTGGCCTGAGGAAGGTCGGGGACGGGCAGATCGACGTGGGGGAGAGTGATATCCGGCAGGTCCCAGTCCGGCAGGAATTGGGACAACCAGCTCAGGATGCGGCCGACCAACGGTCCGAGCACGATCACCGCGATTGCCCACCCCGCTTTGCCCACGCCTTCCAAAATCGGAATGGCCGTGCGCTTGACCGGACTGGACTGCATCATCTCCCGGCGCCGCTCGCCGCGGGAACCGGCGGGTGGGTCGAATTCGACCACAGTTGAGCCTTCCCGGAATTCGATCTGCAGGATGTCCTTGAAGGTGTTGACTTGCAAGCGCAGGTGTGGCTTTGAACGGTCGGTTCCCACGTTGAGGAAGGTTTGCAGCTTTTCTTTCTTACCCGGACCACGCAACGGGATCCGGTTCGAGCCCTGTTCAAGGGAGTCGTATTGGTGCTGCACTTCGCCGTCGACAAGCACCTGCAGGCGCAACGGCGGGTTGGAGCGGAGCTCACCGAGACGCTGCCACGGCTTCGCGTCGACGGGAGCGCGCTCGCCGGCGTCCGGGTTCTCCGCGAAGCGCTCCGGAAGCTCGCCGGGCCAGTCGGGATCTTCCGCGCGGAAGTCTTTGTCGAAGCCGGAGCGTACCTCAATGCGGCCGTAATCGGGGTGGTCGAGTACCCAGGTCTCTAGCACTTATTCCGCCCCATCCCCAGCAGTACCGGCGAGGAGTCCAGCAAGGTAATCGAAGGCCGCGGCGACGATCACAGCACCGATGAAATAGATCACTGTTCCGTCGTTGAAATACAGCAATTTCGCGAGCAGGAAGCCCACGCCCGCGAGAATCGGCAGCGACCAAGTGGGGCGGAATGTCCAGCCGTCGATGAAGCCGAACAGTGCTGCGGTGCCGAAGATCAAGCCGATGGACGGGATGGCCGCGTTGTCCTCGCCAACCGCGGGGATCAGGACGAGTGGTGCGAGCAGATACACCGCGATCATGACGTAGGGAGTGGCTTTCCGCCAGCCTTTACGTCCCCCTTTATGGGCTTGTTGCCTATCGACGTCTACCGCTACCGATTCACTCATGCCCCGAATGTATGTGAGCGGTGATGTAGGTACAACGGGTGTGGCCGTGTTCTTGCGCACACGGCCACACCCTGGTTTTTGGGGGTGGGGCGACTGCGTTAATCGGCCCGGGTGTAGGTGTGGCCCGGCACCGGCTGGATCATCTCGTCGAGAGTCACCGGGCGCAGACCCTTCGCCCGGAGTCCGTCGATAATGCACGCCGCGGCATCGACAGTGCTCGGGTGAATGTCGTGCATGAGGATGATGGAGCCGGCCTGTGCGTTGTCCACGGCGTTGCGGCAGGTGATGTCCGCGTTGCGGTTCTGCCAGTCGGCAGTGTCCACATCCCACAGTGCGAGGCTGAGTCCGCGCTCGCCGGCGATGGCCGCGACGCGGTCGTTGGTCGCACCGTAGGGCGGCCGCACCCAGTGCGGCTTGGAACCCAAAGCGGACTCGACGGCGCGGTTGCTCTCATCGAGTTCGCGGCCGACGCGGTCTTCGGAGATCGCGTTGAGCTGCGGGTGGTTGTAGGAGTGGTTCGCAACCACATGGCCCTCGTCGCGCTCACGGCGCAGGATGTCCGGGAACGCGTCAGCGTTGCTGCCGATGGTGAAGAATGTGGCCTTGACATCCTTGCTCTTGAGGATGTCGAGCAGGCGGTTAGTCGTTTCCGGCGACGGGCCGTCGTCGTAGGTGATGGCCACGGTGTTGGTGCATGCGGGCGGTGCTTCCGGCGGGCGCTTCTTGCGGCCGTTCGTGTCGAAGCACATCGGGGCCGCCTGGGGCAGCGGCTGCGTACGCGGCAGTGGGGTGCGCTGCACGGGGCGGAGTTCGTTGGGGATCGCTTTCTTCACGTCGGCGGGCAGGGCGTTGTAGGCCTGGCTCATGCCGTTCTGGATGCCCGAGTCGATGCTCTGGGCGGCCTGGGAACTCAGCGCCGCCGGTTCGGGTGCCAGGGACGGCCCCGGATTCGACGAGATCGGTGCCGCAGCCGCAGGGCCGGCGATAAGAGCGGAGGTGAACAGAGCTAATGAAGAAGCAACGAGGGAGCGTTTCACAGCAGGGCGCACTTTCGGACGACGGAGAATAGTTTGAAGCGAGTTGATTATGCGACGTGGGGCGCATTTTCGCAAGGATTCACACACCCTATTCGGTGGAAAAATTCAGCATTGCGCTCGGCCGCGATCCGGTGGTGGACGGGGTCATTAGACTCTGGTGCATGTCCGAGTCATCCCGCAGCGCCGTCGCGTCCGTCGACCCCGTCGTACGTGTGCTGCCGCTGTTGGGATTGGCGCACCTGGACCGGGCTTTCGACTACTTGGTCTCCGAGAAGCAGTCCGCTGAGGCGGTTCCGGGGGTGCGTGTCCGGATTCGTTTCGCCGGCCGTCTCGTGGATGCGTTGGTACTCGCACGCTCAGCTGAGTCCGAGCACGACGGTAAGCTCCGCTTCATCGAGCGCGTTGTCTCGCCCGAGGTGGTCTACCCGGAGCGGATGCGCGAGCTTGTCGACGCATTGGCCGACCGCTACGCCGGCACCCGCTCCGACATCATCCGCTCCGCGATTCCCGCCCGCCACGTCAAGGCCGAAGCCACCGACACGTCGACGCCCTGGGACGAACTAGGGACAACCGAGGAGCCGGATCTGTCAGGGTGGAGCGCATACACTCACGGGGAATCTTTCGTCGATGCTGTCGTCGGCGGAACTGTGGCGCGTGCCGCCTGGCAGATCGCTCCCGGTGATGACTGGGCGGACGCGCTGGCGTCGTTAGCCGCGAGAGTCGCCATAGGTGGCGGGGGAGTCCTCATCGTGGTGCCCGACCAGACGGAACTGGACAGAATGGACTTTGCGCTGCGCCGGATCGTCGGCCCCCGCCAGATCACCACGTTGACGGCGTCGCTGGGACCCCAGGCGCGCTACAGTCGGTTCCTGTCGATCCTCCACGGCCAGGGGCGCCTTGTTGTGGGCACCCGATCAGCCGCTTTCGCGCCTGTGGAGAACCTGGAGCTGGCGGTGGTCATGTTCGATGGCGACGATTCTCTCGTCGACCCCCGCGCCCCGTACACCCACGCCCGGGAGGTGTTGACTACGCGGTCGGCGGTGGAGAAGTGTTCCCTGATCGTCGGAGGCCATGCGCGCACGGCGGAGACCCAGCTGCTTGTCGAGTCGGGTTGGGCGCATGACCTGCTCGCCCTGCGCTCGACGTTGCGCACCCGCTCGCCCCGTATTCACGCCGCCGGCGACAGCGATTTCGAGCTCGAGCGCGACCCCCGCGCCGGTGCCGCACGACTGCCGTCGGTGGCTTTTGAAGCGGCCCGGCGTGCGCTCAGCGCAGATAAGCCGGTGCTTTTTCAGGTTCCCCGCGCCGGCTACGTGCAGTCGTTGGCCTGCGGCGTGTGTCGCACGCCGGCGCGTTGCCGAGCCTGCAACGGGCCGCTCGGACTCCCGTCGGGCAATGAGACAGCGGCGCCGACGTGCCGCTGGTGCGGGCGCATGGATAGCGCTTTCGTGTGTCCGAACTGCGGGTCCCACCGTCTTCGAGCGGTGGTGGTGGGCACCCAGCGCACGGCGGAAGAACTGGGACGGGCCTTTGCCCCTCAGAAAGTGGTCGCGTCCTGGGGCGAGCGGATACGCACAGAGGTGCCCGACGCCCCCGCGATTGTCGTTGCCACGCCGGGGGCGGAGCCGCACGTCGCTGACGGCGGCACGTATGGCGCGGTGATTTTGTTGGATACCTGGGCACTGCTCGGCAGGCCGGACCTGCGCGCGGCGGAGGAAACGATGGCGAAGTGGATGGCCGCCGCCACGCTCGCCGCCCCGCACGGCAAAGGCGGGGAAGTCGTCGTGGTGGCCGACGCGGCGCTTCCGGCGGTGCAGCACCTCATCCGCTGGGACGCGGCCGGGCACGCGGCGGCGGAGCTAGCCCAGCGCCGCGAGGTGCGTTTCCCTCCGGCGGTGCACATGGCCGCAGTCGACAGCCCGCGCGAGTCCCTCACCGATTTTCTCGAGCACATCGACCTGCCGCAGGAAGTGGACATTCTCGGCCCCGTCGACCTTCCCGCGGGTGTGGAACTGCCCGGGGAGTGGGATACCCGCGCTCATGGACACGCGCAGCGCGTGCTCATCCGCACTCCGCTGTCCAGCCGCACTGCGCTGGGCAAAGCGTTGCGCGCCGCGGCTGTGAACCGTGCGACCCGTAAGCAGGATCTTCCGCTGCGCATCCAGGTGAACCCGATGCACATCGGATAGCCCGCAGCGTTGCGGAGTGAGCTAAGTAGACTTGGGCGCCATGACCATCCGCCCCATCAGGATCTTCGGTGATCCGATTCTGAACACGCAGGCCACTCCCGTCGAGCGTTTCGACGACTCCGTCGTCTCTCTTGCGGCAGACATGCTCGAGACCATGGACGACGCCGGTGGTGTCGGCCTAGCCGCCAACCAGATCGGATTGGCCAAGCGCGTGTTCGTCTACGACTGCGACGGCATGCGTGGCGCTCTCATCAACCCGGAGTGGAAAGCCATCGACGATGTCGTGCAGATCGACGTCGAAGGGTGCTTGTCCATCCCGGATTTACAGGCGGAGGTGGCGCGCCACGAAACGGTCGTGGCCCGCGGTTGCGATGAGTTCGGCCGTCCGGTCACGTTGCGCGCCAACGGATTGCTCGCCCGGTGCATCCAGCACGAGACCGACCACTTGGACGGGGTGTTGTTCCTGCGCCGTCTGGAGCCGGAGGTGCGCAAGGAAGCGATGCAGATGATCCGCGGCATGGATTGGTACGCGGGCGAGTAGGCAGCGAGTAGGAGAGAGGTAGAGACATGCGTTTGGTTTTCGCGGGCACGCCGGAGCCGGCGGTTGTGGCGCTGGAGAAGCTCATCGCGTCCGAGCATGAAGTGGTGGCGGTGCTGACTCGCCCGGATGCCAAGAAGGGGCGCGGACGCACGCTGCACCCGTCGCCGGTGAAGGCCTTGGCCATGGAGCACGGTATTGAGGTGCTCACCCCGGAGAAGCTCAAGGGAAACGAGGAAGCGAAGGAAGCGCTCAACTGCCTCGCCCCGGACGCGATCCCGGTCGTGGCCTACGGCAACCTCATCCCGGAGGATTTTCTCGGCATTCCCACCCACGGGTGGGTGAACCTGCACTTCTCGCTGTTGCCGCGGTGGCGCGGTGCCGCGCCGGTTCAGGCAGGGATTCTCCACGGCGACGAGTACAGCGGTGCGACGACGTTCCGCATCGACGCCGGCCTGGACACGGGAGATATCCTCCAGCAGGAACCGGAGCTCATCCAGCCGTCCGACACGGCCGACGACCTGCTGACCCGGCTGGCCTATTCGGGCGCGGACCTGCTCGTGCGCACCATGGACGACCTGGCTACCGGCCACGCCACCTTCACGCCGCAGGAGGGGGAGGCGACGTACGCGCCGAAGATCAGCAAGGACGATGCCCGCATTGATTGGACGGCACCCGCCGAGCGCATCGACCGCGCCATCCGCGCCTACACCCCGGGCCCCGGGGCGTGGACCACGCTGGGAGGCGACCGCGTGAAGGTCGGCCCCGTCACCGTGGACCCGGAAGCAGGTGCGCTCGCTCCGGGCCAGGTCGCGGTGAGCAAGGACTCAGTGCACGTGGGCACCGGCACGGCCGCGGTCAGGCTGGACCGCATTCAGCCTCCGGGCAAGAAGATGATGGTCGCGGCCGACTGGGCACGCGGGCTGCAGGACAACGATGGAGTGGTATTCGAGTGAGCGGAGGATTCCGGTCGCGCACCAAGCGCGCGAAAGAGCAGGCTGAGCAAGAAGCGCTGCACGGCCCGAAGAAACGGGCGCCGCAGCGTGACGGCGCCACACGCCACCAGCCGTCGTCCTCGTCGCCCGACATCGGAGATGTCGCCCGCCAGGCCGCTTTCGATGCAGTGCTGAGGGTGGAGACCGAAGACGCGTTCGGCAACCTTGTCCTGCCGCAGATTCTGCGCGAGCGGCGCATCACGGGCCGCGACGCGGCGTTCGCCACTGAGATCGCCTACGGCACGCTGCGCACCATGGGTGTGCTCGACACGGTGGTCGCGGAGTGCTCTTCGCGTCCGCTCGCCGATCTCGACCCGGCGGTGCTCACAGCATTGCGGCTGGGTGCGTACCAGGTGTTGTTCACGCGTGTCGACGACCACGCCGCCGTCGATACCTCAGTCCGTCTCGCCGAGGCTGCTGGTGCGGGGAAAGCCAAGGGCTTCGTCAACGGGATTCTGCGCACCATCACGCGCACGACTCCCCGGGAGTGGATGGAAATGCTCGCCCCGGAAGGGGAGATCGCGGCCACGGCGTTCCGCACAGCGCACCCGGAATGGATCGCGCGGTCTTTCGCCGCAGTCGTCGGGGAGGATGAGCTCGAAGCGGCGCTGGAAGCAGATTCGCAACGCCCGATCGTGCATCTCGTCGCACGTCCGGGTGAGATGTCCGCAGAAGAGCTTGCACTGGTCACAGGTGGGGAGGAAGGCCGCTACAGCCCGTACGCCGTCTACCTTGCCGAGGGCGGCGACCCCGGATCGCTGGAGCCCGTGCGCGAGAAAATGGCCGCGGTGCAGGACGAGGGATCGCAGCTCATCGCCCGGGCCGTCGCGGAACTCGCTGTCACTGACGATGCCGGTCGATGGCTGGACCTGTGCGCGGGCCCGGGCGGTAAGGCGGCGCTCATGGGCTCGCTCGCTTCCATTGACGGTGCGGCCGTCGACGCGGTGGAGATCACCCCGACACGCGCCGACCTCATCCGCAAATCCACCGAGGGCCTGCCGGTCACAGTCCACGTCGCTGACGGCCGCGACTCGGGCCTTGAGCCGGGGTACGACCGCGTGCTCGTCGACGCCCCATGCTCCGGTCTTGGTGCCCTCCGCCGCCGCCCCGAGGCCCGCTGGCGCAAGAGTGAAGCGGACATTGCCGAGCTCACCGGGCTGCAGTCCGAACTCCTCGCATCGGCTGTGAAGCTCGCCAAGCCGGGCGGGGTCATTGTCTACTCGACGTGCTCGCCGGATGAGAGGGAGACGAGGAGAATCGTCGATAAGCAGCTCGCCCAAGGCGATGTCGAGGAGATCGACGTGCGCGGGGTCCTGCCGCAGATGGGCGACCTCGGGCCGCATCTGAGCGCGCAGATGTGGCCGCACCGCCACGGCACCGACGCGATGTTCCTTGCTGCCCTACGGAAGCGATAGTCTGGGGCCATGATCTACATTGCCCCGTCGATCCTCGCCGCCGACTACGCGAACCTCGGCGCGGACGTGCGCAAAGTGCCGTCCGCCGACCTCCTCCATGTCGACATCATGGACGGCCATTTCGTGCCTAACCTCTCCTTCGGTCCCGATGTGACCAAGGCCGTCGACGGGGTCACGGACCAGTTCCTCGACATCCACATGATGATCGAAGAACCGGAACGCTGGTTCGAGATCTACATCAAGGCCGGCGGCGACCGGCTGGTCTTCCACATCGAGGCCGCCGGCGACCACATCGCGGCGGCGAAGCAGCTGCACAATCTCGGGGTCCAGGCCGGTTTCGCAATCAAGCCCGGCACCCCGATCGAGCCGTACCTCGACGATCTCGAGCATTTCGAGCAGGTCATGATCATGAGCGTCGAGCCCGGTTTCGGCGGCCAGAAATTCATGCCGGAGGTGCTCGGCAAAGTCGCCGCTGCCCGTGAACGAATCGAGGAAGCTGGGTTGTCGACGATCATCGGCATCGACGGCGGCATCGCCTCGTCCACCATCGCGCTCGCCGCCGAAGCGGGCGTGGACGCGTTCGTAGCGGGTTCCGCCGTCTTCGGCGCCGAGGACCCGGCTGAAGCCGTCGAGACGCTGCGCGACCTCGCCCAGGCCGCCGCACAGCGCTAGCATGCCCGTCGAACGTATTCTGGAGATACCGCCCGCCGTTGAAGCAGCGGTGGTCGCGGCTGTGAACGCCGGCCAGTCCGTTCGCGGGACGACCAGCCCGAACCCGCCCGTCGGTTGCGCGCTTTTCGACGCCGCCGGCATCATCGCCACCGGCGCCACCGAGCCCGCCGGCGGACGTCACGCCGAACGCGTCGCCCTCGATGCAGCAAAGGCCGCCGACGCCGACGCAGACCGCATCCGTGGCGCGTCCCTGGCCGTGACCCTGGAGCCGTGCAACCATACCGGCCGCACGGGGCCGTGCACCGAAGCGATCGTGAACGCCGGGGTCGAGCACGTCTACTACGTCCACCAGGATCCGAACCCGGAGGCGCGCGGCGGTGCCGGTTACCTGCGCGCCCACGGCGTCCGCGTGACTCAGGTTTCGTACCCCGTCGACGGGTTGCTGCCGTGGCTCGATTCCGTCGTTCATGGGCGTGTCTCTGTCACCGCGAAATTCGCTGGCACCCTCGACGGGTTCACCGCCGCGCCCGACGGGACGAGCCAGTGGATCACCGGCCCCGAAACCCGCCAGTACGCGCACTACGACCGGGCAATGCGCGACGCGATCGTCATCGGAACGGGCACCGCGATCGCGGACAACCCGTCGCTGACTGCCCGCGACCGAGACGGGACGCTGTTGGGGAACCAGCCGCGGCGGGTGGTCGTGGGCAAGCGGAAAGTGCCGGAAGGAAATTTGACGCGTCTCGGCTTCGAGCAGTACGGCACCCCGCAGGAAGCGTTCGACGCCCTGTACGCCACGGGTGCGCGCGACGTGCTCGTCGAGGGCGGACCGACGCTCATGCGCAGCGTTTTCGAGCTCGATATCGTCGACCGCATCACCGCGTACGTCGCACCGGTGCTGCTCGGCGGCGGCCGCGGGCTGCTCGACGGGCCGGTGGCGGAGACCCTCGAAGCCGCCCTACGTTTCGACATGCATGACGCGTTCACGCTCGGCGGGGACGCAGTCATCGAGCTGCGCCGCCCGCACACTCAACGGAAGGACAACTGATGTTCACAGGCCTGGTGGAAGAAATCGGCACGGTGGAGAAGCTCGAGCGCCTCGACGACGCCGTGCGCCTGACAGTCCGCGGTCCCGCCGTCACCGCGGACGCGGTTGCGGGCGACTCGATCGCCGTCGACGGCGTGTGCCTGACCGTCGTCGACAACGATGGCGGTGCTTTCACCGCCGACGTGATGCGCGAGACTCTCGACCGTTCGCGTCTGGGCAGCTACGAGACTGGAAGCCGTGTCAACCTCGAGCGCGCGCTGGCTGCCGGTGCCCGGATCGGCGGCCACATCGTGCAGGGGCACGTCGATGGAGTGGGCGCGCTCGAGTCCCGCGAGTCCTCCGAGCATTGGGACGTTCTTCGCTTCACCCTGCCCGCCCAGCTGGAGAAGTACGTGGTGGAGAAGGGATCCATCGCCATCAACGGCACGTCGCTGACCGTGTCCGCCGTGGGGGAGAGGTTCGTGGAAGTCTCGCTCATCCCGACGACGTTGCACGAGACAACCTTCGGCGAGCTCTCCGTGGGCGACCGGGTCAATTTCGAGGTCGATGTCGTAGCCAAATACGTCGAGAAAATGGTGGGGGGCTACCATTAGCTCCCATGACGGACACCCTGCGACTCGATTCAGTTGAAGACGCTGTTGCGGCGGTCGGCCGCGGTGAAGCGGTCGTGGTGGTGGACGACGAAGACCGCGAGAACGAAGGCGACCTGATCTTCGCCGCCGAGCACGCCACCCCCGAACTCGTCGCGTTCATGGTGAGGTATTCCTCCGGCTACATCTGCGTGGCAATGGAGGACGAGGCGGCCACCCGCCTGGAGCTGCCTCCTATGGTGGCTGTCAACGAAGACGCGCGCAGCACCGCCTACGCCGTCACTGTCGACGCGGCCACCGGCACCACCGGTATTTCAGCGCGTTCCCGTGCGGAGACAATTCAGCGTCTCGCCGACCCGGCGCGCACCGCCGCTGATTTCACCCGCCCGGGCCACGTTGTTCCGCTGCGCGCCCGCCGCGGCGGAGTTCTCGTGCGCGACGGGCACACCGAAGCATCGGTCGACTTGGCCCGCCTGGCCGGGTGTCAGCCAGCCGGCGCATTGTGCGAGATCGTCTCCGAGGACGACCCGACGGACATGGCGCGCGGGGAAGAACTCCGCCGTTTCGCCGACGAGCATCGGCTGAAGATGATTTCCATCGCCCAGCTCATCGCGTACCGCCGCCGCACCGAACGCATTGTCGAGCGTGTCGTGGAGACATCGCTGCCGACCACGTACGGCCCCTTCACGGCGTACGGCTACAAATCGCTTATCGACGCCTCCGAGCACATCGCCCTCGTCACCGGCGATGTCGCCGGCGGAGACGAAGTATTGGTGCGCGTGCACTCTGAATGTCTGACCGGCGATGTCTTCGGCTCCCTGCGGTGCGACTGCGGGCCGCAGCTGCACGAGTCCATGCGCCTCATCCAGGAGGCCGGTCGCGGCGTGATCGTCTACGTCCGCGGCCACGAAGGGCGCGGCATCGGGCTGGCGGCGAAACTTCAGGCTTACCGCCTCCAAGAGGAGGGGTTGGACACCGTGGACGCCAACGTCGAGCAGGGGTTGCCGGTGGATGCGAGGGAATATTCCGTCGCCGGCCAGATTCTCGCGGATCTCGGCGTGGCCTCCATGAACTTGCTGTCCAACAACCCGGACAAGGTGGAGGCGCTGAGCGGCTACGGCCCGGTTGTGTCAGGCCGGACCCGCGTCGAGATCGTGCCCTCGCACGAGAACATCGCCTACCTCCGCACCAAGCGCGACCGGATGGGGCACGATCTCCCTTCAGTCGATGAGTGGGATGTGACGTATGGCAACTAGGATCGACTCTCAGAGTCGCACGGCCGTCGCGTAGGATTGAAAACTGGCGCAAACATCTTCCATAAGGAGCAACCATGATTTTCGGAGCACCCGACTCTTCCCCTGACCATCTCGATGCGGAAGGCATGCGTGTCGCCGTCGTCGGCACCGAGTGGAACGCGGAGGTCGTGGACATGCTGACCAAGCGCGCAGTCGAAACGGCCGAGGCCGCTGGCGCAGAGGTCCAGATCTTCACGGTGTCCGGCGCGATGGAGCTTCCACTGATGGCCCAGGCAGCCGCGAAGCGCTTCGACGCTGTGGTCGCCCTCGGCTGCGTCATCCGCGGCGAGACCCCGCACTTCGACTATGTGTGCCGCGCCGTCACCGATGGCCTGACACGCGTCACCCTCGACTCTTCCGTCCCCGTCGGCAACGGCGTTCTCACCGTGGACACCTACGATCAGGCTGTGGCCCGCACCGGTGGCCCGAACGCCCGCGAGGACAAGGGTGCTGAGGCCATTGCAGCTGCCATCGGTGCAGCCAATGTCATGCGCGACATTGAGCAGTTCCCGCTGATGAAGCTCACCCACGGCGACGCTCACGACGCTTGGTAGAGAAGCGGGACATGGACGGTTTGGGTACAAGCGCGCAAGGCACGCAAGGCGCAGAGGACGCACGGGCACACGGCCCCGTTGGCGCAACCGCCAACGACCGCGATGTCGCTTTTTTCAACGCGCTCGACCCCCACGCCGTCACCTCGTCGAAGCCGTGGGAGATCGAGATCGTCTCGCATTTCCTGCGGCGTGTCGCCGTCGTCGCCGTCGTCGTGATCATGGCGGCCCACATCTTCGCCGGTGTGGTGGTGGACGATGAGTTCACCGGGGCGGCGATCACGACCGTCGATAAGTTCGCTTTCCCGGCGATCGGCCTGATTTTGTCGGTCTGCGTGTGGTTGGCGCTTTCCCGCCCGCGTGTGCGCGCCAACGAAGACGGCGTGGAAGTGCGCAACATCATCGGCACCCGCTTCTACCCGTGGGTCGTCATCTATGGGCTGTCTTTCCCACGCGAATCCCGCATGGCGCGACTCGAGCTCCCCGAATTCGAGTACGTTCCGCTCTGGGCGATCCAGTCGGGGGACAAGGAACGCGCGATCGAATCCGTCAAGGCATTCCGCCGGCTCGAAGCCCGCTATATGCCGGAAGACTAGGGCGGAGACGCTGTGGTCAACCCGGCAACTTACCGCCCCGCGCCCGGCACGATTCCGACCGAGCCCGGGGTGTACAAATTCCGCGACGGCGCCGGCCGCGTCGTCTACGTCGGCAAAGCAAAGAACCTCCGCGCGCGCCTGAACAACTATTTTCAGCCGCCTGCACAGCTGCACCCCCGCACACGCCAGATGGTGTTCACCGCCTCCAAGGTGGAGTGGACCGTCGTAGCCAGCGAAGTGGAAGCGCTGCAGCTCGAGTACACGTGGATCAAACGCTACGACCCGTGGTTCAACGTCATGTACCGCGACGACAAGACGTATCCGATGCTCGCGGTCAGCGTGGGGGAGAAGTACCCGCGCGCATTCTTCTACCGGGGGCCCCGCCGAAAAGGCGTGCGTTATTTCGGTCCGTTTTCCCACGCGTGGGCGGTGCGGGAGACGCTCGACCTGCTCACCCGCGTTTTCCCGGTGCGCACCTGCTCGAACGGCGTGTTCAACCGCCATGAGCAACTCGGGCGTCCGTGCCTGCTGGGGTACATCGACAAATGCTCGGCACCCTGCGTTAAGCGTATCGACGAGGCCTCCTACGACGAGACCGTCGCTGGCTTCATGGCCTTCATGTCCGGCCGCACTGACGCCGTGGTGAAGGATCTCACCGCCCAGATGATGGAGGCCAGCGAGAACCTCGAATTCGAGAAGGCGGCGCGGCTCCGCGACGATCTCGGCGCTGTCAACAAGGTCATGGAGCGCCAGACGGTCGTGCTCAGCGTCGACACTGACGCGGACATCATCGCCTTCGACACCGACGAACTCGAGGCGGCAGTGCAGATCTTCGCCGTCCGGGAGGGACGCATCCGCTCCCAGCGCGGGTGGGTCGTGGAAAAGACCGGCGACGAGCCCGGATCAATGGAGAGGTTGGAGGAAGGCCAAGCCGATCCCGCGTTGCCCGCCCTCATGCAGAACTTCCTCATCCAGCACTATTCCGACGCGGTCGAGCGCATGCGGCAGGAGAGAGCGGAGGACGAGCGGCTGGCCGCCCAGAAGGTCCGCCGCCGCGGCGTGGACCAGGAGTCGCACGAAAAGGTCCGCCCCGCCATGCCCATCCCCCGCGAGATTCTCGTCCAGGTCATGCCCGACGAACCCGAAGAGACCCGAGAGCTCCTGGAGAAACTGCGCGGCGGCCCCGTCGATTTCCGTGTTCCCCAGCGCGGCGACAAGAAGGCCCTCATGGAGACCGTGCAGCGCAATGCCAAGGAATCCCTGCGCCAGCACAAACTCAAGCGCGTCGGCGACCTGACCGCGCGTTCACAGGCACTCCAGGACATCCAGGACGCGCTGGGCACGGACGAGGCTCCGCTGCGCATCGAGTGCACCGACATCTCCCATATCCAGGGCACCGATGTCGTGGCGTCGCTCGTCGTCTTCGAGGACGGACTGCCCAAGAAATCCGATTACCGGCGCTACCGCATCAAGGAAGCGGCAGGCGATGGACGCAGCGACGACGTCGGCTCCATCGCGGAGGTCACCCGCCGCCGTTTCAAGCGCCACACCGAAGATAAGCTGGCAAACCCGGAAGACCCGGATGTCGACGGGACGGCCTTCGAGGACGAGGAAGAGCTCACCGACGGAACCACCGTCGAGAGCACCGGCAACAAACGCTTCGCCTACCCGCCCCAGCTGTTCATCGTCGACGGCGGCAAGCCCCAAGTCACAGCCGCCCAGAAGGTCTTCGACGAACTCAGCGTCGTCGATGTCACCCTCATCGGCCTCGCCAAGCGCCTCGAGGAGATCTGGGTGCCCTACGACGATGAGCCGCTCATCCTGCCCCGCAACTCCGAGGGCATGTACCTACTCCAGCAGATCCGTGACGAGGCCCACCGCTTCGCCATCACCTACCACCGCCAGCAACGGTCCAAGCGCATGCGCGCCTCGGCCCTCGACGGCATTCCAGGTCTCGGCCCCGCCCGCCGCAGCGACCTCGTCAAGCACTTCGGCAGTGTGAAGAAGCTCAAGGCCGCCAGCGTCGAGGACATAACGGAGGTCAACGGAATCGGCCCGAAACTCGCGCAGACGGTGTACGACCATCTGCGGGAAAGCTGACGTCGGCAAGCGCGTGATTGGATACGATGGGGCACATGCCGACCCCAACTGAGCTGCGACCCGTCATCATCACAGGACTATCCGGCGGTGGACTGTCCTCGGCCGCGAAGGTCTTCGAGGACAAGGGCTATTTCGTGTCCCAAAACCTGCCGCCCCAGCTCATCCTGGAACTGATGGATCTCGCTGCCACTAAGGGTTCGCCCGTGGACAAGCTCGCCGTGGTCACAGACGTGCGTGCCCGCATCTTCAAGGGCTCGCTGATGGAGATGATCGACGGTGCGCGCGAACGAGGCTTCAACCCGTTCATCCTCTACCTCGAGGCGCGTGACGACGTCTTGATCAAGCGCTTCGACAGCGTCCGCCGCACGCACCCGCTGCAGGGGGACAACCCGCTCAGCGTCGGCATCGCACGCGAACGCGCCGAACTCGCCCGGGTGCGCGACACCGCCGATGTCATTATCGACTCGTCGAGCCTGTCCGTTCACGACCTCCGCCGGGCGATCGAAGCGTCTATCGGCGACCTCGGGTCGATGAAGCAGCACGTCACCATCCAGTCTTTCGGTTTCAAGCACGCTTCACCACGGGACGCCGATCTCATTTTCGATGTCCGCTTCTTGCCCAACCCGTACTGGATCGAGGAACTGCGGCATTTCCGCGGCGTGGACCGCCCGGTCAGCGACTACGTGCTCTCCCAGCCGGGGGCGAATGAATTCATCGACAACATTGTCGGGCTCCTGTCGTCGATGATGGATGGGTACAAGCACGAAGGGAAGGACTTCGTCACCGTCGGCATCGGCTGCACCGGTGGACACCACCGTTCCGTCGCCGTTGCCGAAGAAGTCGGGCGCAGACTCGCGCAACGCGCAGGCCTCGACGTCTCCGTCATGCACCGCGATCTGCAGCGCAATTAAAGGAGACCGCGAAAATGACTCAACTGCGCATCACCAGTCTCGGCGGCGGCCACGGCCTGCACCAGACTCTTCTCGCCGCCAAGATCGTCGCTGGTATTTCTCCCGAGGACGTGCAGGACCCGGAGAACTACGCCGTCAACGCAATCGTGACAGTCGCCGACGACGGCGGTTCCTCCGGCCGACTGCGGCGCGAGCTCGCCGTAGTTCCACCGGGCGATCTCCGCATGGCGATGGCAGCGTTGACCCCCGACACCGATGAGGGCCGCCTGCTGCGCGACGCGCTCCAGCACCGCTTCGGTGGCAACGGCGCCATGGCCGGCCACGCAGTCGGCAACCTCATCATCGCCGGCCTCACAGAGATGACCGGCAGCATCCAAGGCGCCCTCGACAGCGTGGGGAACTGGGTTGACGCCTCGGGCCGTGTGCTGCCCGTCGCGCTCGAACCGCTCGAAATTGAGGCGGAAGTCAGCGGGCTCGACGACGATCCTCGTGTCCTCCGTTCCGTCCGCGGCCAGGTCGCCGTCGCCACGACACCCGGCTCGGTCCGGCGCGTTCGCTTGCATCCTGGTTCTCCGGCAGCCAACCCAGCCGCAGTGGACGCCATCATGAATGCCGATGTGGTCACCATCGGCCCCGGATCGTGGTTCTCCTCTGTGATCCCGCACCTGCTCGTCCCCGAAATCGTGACGGCGCTGAACGAGACCGAGGCTGCCGTTGTAGTCATCTTGAACCTCTCTCCCGAAGCGGGGGAGACACCCGGCTTCACCACCGAGCGCCACATCCAAGTTTTCAACCAGCACGCACCGAAGTTGAAAGTCGACATGTTCCTCGTCGATGAGGCCATTGATTTTTCGGAAGGGGAGAGGGCGTACCTCGAACGGTCGGCCGAGCAGAATGGCGCGCGCCTGGTCTTCGCTGATGTCCGCGAGACCGATGCCTCGGGCGGGCGCACAAACAGGCACGCCCCAGAGAAACTGGCAGCTGCCATCACCGCGGTAATGGACACAAACTAAACTATCCAGCAGCTGGGACTCCGGAGCACAGAAAGGGAGAATTCTCTCGTGGCGTTGACTGCGAAGGTCAAAGACGAACTGTTGGCGGTGACGCCAGCGGGTGTGGATGCCCGTATTGCCGAAGCCACCGCGATGCTCCGCATTGCCGGCGAATTCACTCAGAGACTGCACGGGATTGAGGTGCGCGCCGATTTCGCCGAGCTCACCGTCGCAGAGCATCTGGCCGCCATCATCCGGGATGTCTGCGAGGTCGGTGTTCAAGTCACATCCATCTCGCCGGGCAGCAATTCCCGGGAAGCCCGCTACGAGGTCACGGTCTCTGACGGGGCCCGCGATGTGATCCGCCGCTTCAAGCTCGTCACCGCTTCCGGCCACCCGGTGGTGGGTCTGCCGCGCACCATCATCTCCGGCACGATTTCGGAGGTCGAAGCCGCATGGCGCGGTGCCTTCCTGGCCCGTGGGGCACTCACCGAACCGGGCCGCACCGCCAACCTCGAGGTCGTGTGCCCGCGCCAGGAGGCGGCTCTCGCTCTTGTTGGGTTGGCGCGGCGTCTCTCGGTATCCGCGAAGACCAAAGAAACCCGCGGCACCGAGCGCGTCTTCGTCCGCGACGGAGACGGAATCGGCATTCTGCTGTCCCGCATGGGCGCTCCCCGCACCCGTCTCGAGTGGGACGAGAAGCGCAAGACCCGCAATGAGCGCACCAGCGCCAGCCACCACGCGAATTTCGACGACGCGAATCAGCGGCGCTCCGCACAGGCTGCAGCGGCCGCAGCGGCCCGCGTCGACCGCGCCATGCAGATTCTCGGCGACGATGTGCCCGAGCACCTCGCCGACGCTGGCTACCTGCGCGTCAAGCACCGGCACGCGTCCCTCGAGGAACTCGGTCGTCTCGCCGACCCGCAGATGACCAAAGATGCCGTCGCCGGCCGCATCCGCCGCCTCCTCTCACTCGCCGATAAGCGCGCAGAAGAGCTCGGCATCCCGGATACCCACGCCGCCGTCCACGAGGATTAGACGCGCGGAACCCCCTCTAGCAGCTACGGCTGCGGCACCCCTATCTGCCGTAACGACGCTGGCTGGGCGGGGAAGAGCGGGGCCCGGGGAGCGTCGAAAAGCGTCTGCAGGGGAGAGAGCATTTCTCTACACTGGGTTTTGAAGGCCGCGAGTTGACAACATCTCGTAAGACGGTCTAGCAAAAGGAACCCATATTCCCCGAAGGAGCATCAATATGACCACCCGCATTGGCATCAACGGCTTCGGCCGCATCGGCCGCTCCGCGTTCCGCATCATCCTCGACCAGTACGCGGATGACTTGGAGGTCGTGAAGATCAACGATCTGACCGACAACAAGACGCTCGCACACCTGACCAAGTACGACACCGCGTACGGGCAGATCGGCCGCGAGGTCACTTTCGACGACGAGTCGATCACCGTTGACGGCAAGCGCATCCAGGTCTCCGCGGAGAAGGACCCGGCTAACCTCGCATGGGCCGACGCTGATGTCGACATCGTGCTCGAGTGCACCGGCATCTTCACCGACGGTCAGAAAGCCAAGGCGCACCTCGACGCGGGCGCCAAAAAGGTCATCATCTCTGCCCCGGGCAAGAACGTCGACGGCACCTACGTGTGGGGCGTCAACCACACCGACTACACCAACGACGCCAACATCATCTCGGCCGCGTCCTGCACCACCAACTCCCTGGCTCCCGTCGCCAAGGTGCTCAACGACGCATTCGGCATCGAGCGCGGCCTGATGACCACCATCCACGCCTACACCGGTGACCAGCGCATCCAGGACGCACCGCACAAGGACCTGCGCCGCGCCCGCGCCGCCGCGCAGAACATCGTCCCGACGACGACCGGTGCCGCAAAGGCCGTCGCACTCGTCCTGCCGGAGCTCGAAGGCAAGCTCGACGGTTTCGCAATGCGTGTGCCGACCATTACCGGTTCCGCTACCGACCTCACCGTCACCGTGGGCAAGGACGTCACCGTCGACCAGGTCAACGAGGCCGTAAAGAACGCCGTCCAGGACGCTGAGTTCGGCCGTGCCCTCGAGTACACCGAGGACCCGATCGTCTCCTCCGACATCATCGGCAACTCCCACGGTGCGATCTTTGACGCTGGCATGACCCGCGTCATCGACGGCAACCTGGTCAAGATCATCTCCTGGTACGACAACGAGTTCTCGTACACGTCCCAGTACATCCGCATGACCAAGCACGTCGCCGACAACCTCTAAACACCAGTTCTTCCACGCGAGCCGCCCGGGGAGAGTGCAGCACGCACCCTGTCCGGGCTTCGCTCGTTCAGCAAACATTCACAAGGAGTTCAATCCACCATGGCTGTACGTTCCATCGACGAGCTGCTCAAAGAAGGCGTCGACGGGCGCCACGTGCTCGTCCGCTCCGACTTCAACGTCCCGCTCGACGACGACGGCAACATCACGGACGCGGGCCGCATCGACGCGTCGCTGCGCACCATCAAGGCGCTTATCGACGGTGGCGCAAAGGTCATCCTCACCGCCCACCTCGGCCGCCCCAAAGGTGAAGTGAACCCGAAGTATTCCCTCAAGCCTGTCGCAGAGGCCCTGTCCGAGAAGCTCGGCCAGTACGTCGCCCTGGCATCTGACGTCACCGGCGAGGACGCTCACGAGCGTGCCAACGGCCTGTCCGAAGGCGATGTGCTCCTCGTCGAGAATGTGCGTTTCGACGCCCGCGAGACCTCTAAGGACGAGTCCGAGCGCGGCACCTTCGCCGACGAGCTCGCTGCCCTCGCCGCAGATAACGGCGCCTTCGTCTCCGACGGATTCGGTGTCGTCCACCGCGCGCAGGCATCCGTCTACGACGTTGCTAAGCGTCTGCCCGCCTACGCCGGTTACCTGGTCCAGGACGAGGTGGAAAAGCTCGCCTCCGTCAAGGAAAACCCGACCTCCCCGTACGTCGTCGTTCTCGGCGGCTCCAAGGTATCCGACAAGCTGGGCGTCATCGAGGCGCTGGCCGAGAAGGCTGACAAGGTCATCATCGGCGGCGGCATGTGCTACACGTTCCTCACCGCACAGGGCCACAACACCCAGGCCTCCCTGCTGCAGGAGGAGATGGTGGACACCTGCAAGGAGCTGATCGAGAAGTACGGCGACAAGATTGTTTTGCCGGTCGACCTCGTCGCGGCCTCCGAGTTCGACAACGACGCTGACCGCAAGGTCGTCGACCTCGACGGCACCCCGGAGGGCTGGATGTCCCTCGACATCGGCCCGGAGACCGCAAAGAAGTACGCCGAGATCATCGCCGACTCCAAGACCGTGTTCTGGAACGGCCCGATGGGCGTGTTCGAGAAGTCCAACTTCGCCGACGGAACCCGCGCGGTCGCCCAGGCCATGATCGACGCCACCGCGAACAACGGTTCCTTCACCGTGGTCGGCGGCGGCGACTCTGCCGCATCCGTGCGCACTCTCGGCCTTAACGATGACGGCTTCTCCCACATCTCCACCGGCGGCGGCGCTTCCCTCGAGCTCGTCGAAGGTAAGGAACTTCCGGGCGTTGCAGTCCTGGAACAGAACTAAAGCGAAAGGAGCCACCAACCATGGCACGCACACCACTCATTGCCGGTAACTGGAAGATGAACCACGACCACCTCGAGGCCATCTCCCAGGCGCAGCGCCTCGCATTCGCCCTGCCGGGCGACTACTACGAGGACGTCGACGTGGCGCTCACCGTCCCCTTCACCGACCTGCGCTCCCTGCAGACCCTGGTCCAGGGGGACAAGCTGAAGATCACCTACGGTGCCCAGGACGTCTCCGCCCACGAGTCGGGCGCCTACACCGGTGAAGTCTCCGCCGCGATGCTGGCGAAGCTCGATTGCACCTGGGTCGTCGTCGGCCACTCCGAGCGCCGCGACTACCACAATGAGTCGAACGAGCTCGTCGCCGCTAAGGCCAAGGCAGCACTCGACAACGGTATCAGCCCGATCGTGTGCGTCGGTGAGCCCTTGGAGGTGCGGGAGGCAGGGGAGCAGGTGGATTTCGTCGTCAAGCAAACGCGCGAATCTCTCGCTGGCCTGTCCACCGAGAAACTCTCGAAGACCGTGATCGCCTACGAGCCCGTGTGGGCCATCGGCACCGGCAAAAGCGCCTCCGCAGAGGACGCGCAGGAGATCTGCGCCGCCATCCGCGGCCTCATCGCCGAGCTTGCCGACGACACCGTCGCCTCCTCCATCCGCATCCTCTACGGCGGGTCCGTGAAGGCCGACACTATCGCCGACATCATCGGCCAGCCCGATGTCGACGGCGGCCTCGTCGGCGGCGCATCCCTCGACGGTAACGACTTCGCCAAGCTCGCCGCCGCCGCAGGCGACGCCGTCCGCGCCTAGCCCCTTCCGTGAAAGCCTCCCCGGCACGTCGATGCTGGGGAAGCTTCGCCGTTCATGTAACATGTGAACGGTTAACCGCCCGTACCCGATATGGAGGCATCTTCACATGGCCATCGCACTGCAGATCATCCTGGTTATCGCATCCCTGCTGATGACCGTCTTCGTTCTGCTGCACAAGGGCAAAGGTGGCGGCCTGTCCTCCCTCTTCGGCGGCGGCGTCCAGGCGAACCTGTCCGGTTCCACCGTCGTGGAGAAGAACCTCGACCGCTACACCGTGGCTGTGGCGATCATCTGGATCGTCTGCATCATTGGCCTGAACCTTATCCAGGCGTACGGCCTGTAGACCTCCGCATCACGGCTTCCTAACGCTCACCAGCTTCGCGTGGTGGGCGTTTTGCATGCTTATCGACGCCTCCCGCAACCCCTCCCTTGCAATTCTGTGGATAAGTCTTTTCTTGGGTGGGTTATCCACAGAATTTTCACGCGCGCTTTTTCGGGGTTGCTGTTCTGTTTAGCGTGTGGGTCATGAGCGATTTTGACGCGTTTCTTGGATCACTTGGCAGCCCGATGGATATCCTGGCTGGTTTCGACCGCCAGGCCGTTGTCGATGCCGGAATCAAGTCCTCGGTGGCCATCGAGGGCGAGAAGGCGCGCAAGGTCTACTTCGGTGTAACCCGCTACAAGCGCCAACAAGCCAATGCCGTGCGCATTGCCCGGCAGACGTCGAAGTCGTTGGATCAGATTCTGTTCATCGAGCAGCACGTCAAAGCCGCCGGCTCGGAGAAGGACAAGTGGAAGCTTCGCCTCGCCCTGCTCTCGGTGCGCGGCGACTACAAGACCTTGCAGCGCCGCGCGAAAGACATCGTCCCTGACCCGGATGCTGACACACCCGCCCCGGAGTCGTCTGTCCGGTTCGGCCGGACGCGGAAAGGCAAGCGCACCTTCAGCGCGACCGGCGACGAGGGCGATATTGCTGCGTTGGAGCACGCTCTGCGGAAGGATCTGGATGATAATCGTCCTGAGGGCCCGCAGATGTACGAGGCGTTTGATGCGTTGCTCAAAAACGGCGGTGGTGTCGCCGCATCTGTCCCACGCCCCCTAATCCAGATCCCGCTTCCCGACTATGTGTCAATCCTCGGCGGCCAAGGCGATGAGACCGTCCTGGGTCTGTCAGATGGCACCACGATGACCGGTGCGGAGTACCTGACCCACCATCACTCGAAGGACTTGGAGGTGGCCTTGTTCCACCCGCAGGCAGGACCGGTGAACCTGTACAGCACGAAACGGTTCGCCAACGCCAAGCAACGCGACCTGGCGCGTGCGACACTCACGACCTGTCCGGTGCCGGACTGTAGGCACGCGGCCGATAACTGCGAGGTCCACCACATCACACCCTGGGCCCGCGGCGGGCCGACGAATATGGACAACCTGTCCATCTTGTGTAGGTACCACAACCGCACCAACGACGACGACCCCCACGGATGCGCGGAGGAACCCCAACATGGGTCTCCCCGCGCGGAACACCAGTACCGAACACCACACACCAATACGGTGCAATGCACCTGTTGTTCGGAAGCTAGTTCGCGACATAGCGAAACGGCCGCAGACACAGTCTGACCACGCGGGTCAGGCATGTTTACGGCCACTTCGGTGCGCGACTTTCACGACGCGGCAATCAGGCACGCCCACCGGCCGCTTCGGTGCGCCCGAAAGTACGGCGCAGCGTCGACGCAGTTCACGCAGTTAACGGATGACAACCGGCCGCTTCGGCGAGCCCGAATCTAGCGGGAGTAGTCCACGGACTGCTCGTCGAGGATCGTCTTCAGCATCGTCGGGTAGTCGGTGATGATGCCGTCGACGCCCGCCTCGATCTGTCCGCGCATGGTGGCTTCGTCGTTGACAGTCCACGGGATGACGCGGAGCCCGGCGTCGTGAGCTTTTTGGATGTATTCGGGGGTGGCGACGGGGTTGTAGTCGTCGTCGCCGGCTTCGGCGTCGCTGGGCACGGAATAGCCGGGGGAGAGAACTGCGGCCCCGATGTGCCGAGCGGCTTCGACGATATCGCCGCCGACAGAGTCGTAGTCAACATCGCCGGTCCAGGGGGAGTCGGGGACCCAGGTGGTGTCGTCGTAAAGCATGATGAGCGGAACGTCCGGGTTCTTCTCGCGCACGAGCGGGAGGCTGCGCCAGTCGAAGGATTGAATCATGAGGCGGTCAGTCGTGCCAGCCTCATCGGCGGCGGCGAGGATCGCGTCGACGAATTCCTGGGGTTCGGCGGACTTGTCGCGCTCCTCGGCCTCGATTTTCGTCTCGATGTTGAAGTAGACGTCGTCGTCACTCGATGCCAGCTCGAACAGCTCGGGGAGATCGATGAGCTTATTGCCGTCGACCGGTACTTGGTCGGGGAAGTCCTCGAGCTTGACGTCGCATTCGAGGGTCTGGAGTTGCTCCCACGTGAGGTCGTGAACCAGCTTTCCAACGTACGGGAACTGCTCATCGTCCGCCTCGACCGGCTCGGTGTCGCGGCATTTATCAGTCTGAATCTCCGGGTCGTGCCAGACGACGGGCACACCGTCGGCCGACATGACGATATCGAGCTCGAGGGTGGTCACGCCCATCGCGAGGGATTCTTCGAAGGCTGTGCGGGATTCCTCGGTCCATTCGCCGCGCCCGCCGCGGTGCGACTGGAGGTCGAAGTTCGGCGGAAGATTCGCATTGCTTATCGACGCCCCGTCCCCCGCCTCCGCAGACACCGTCCCCGCTGCCTGCGAGGAGGATTCGGTGGGTTGTTCACTTGCCGGTTCGGCGTTGTCAGATGGGCTGCAGGCCGTGAGCGCGAGTGTGGTGGGCAGTAGGAGGGCGAGGGCGCCACGGGCGGCGGTAGTGCGGGTGTTGGCGCGGGAAGAACGGTTCCGCATAGGTATCTCTCCAAGTCGGTGCTGTTGTGTGTGCAAGTAAATGCACTGCCCGATGGTAGAGATCCGGCCGGGGGAGCGCCGTGCAGTGTTCAGACATGCCGATGTGTTCCGAACCGGCACGCTCTAGTGAGGGGGGCTACTGGGCCGGGGAGAACGCGTCCTCGGCGACGAAGAGGGTGGTCTCCGCGAGAGCCGGCACTCGGGTGACGGGCCACTCGTCGGACGGTTCGCCGTCGACGAGGTGGCTGATTGCCTCGGCTTTTTCGGAGCCGGAGACGAGCAGCCAGACTTCCTTCGCTCGGGCGACAGCAGGCAGCGTCAAGGTGATGCGCTCCGCGGGCGGCTTCGGGGAATCGTAGACGCCGACGACGAGCTTCTCCTCTTCGTCCAGCGCCGCGGAGGAGGGGAACAGGGAGTTGATGTGGCCGTCGGGGCCCATGCCGAGCAGGTGCAGGTCAAACCCGCGCGGGGCGTGCTGCTGGATGGCGTTGGAGTAGTACGCAGCCGTGTCGTCGAGCGGCAGATTCCCCGGGCGGTAGCCGTGGATATTCGCCTCGGGGATGTTGACGTGGTTGAGCAGGGCGTAGCGTGCCTGCCCCTCATTCGAGTCCGGGTCGTAGACGGGGACGTTGCGCTCGTCGCCGAAGAAGACGTGGATGCGGGACCAGTCGAGGTTCTTAGCGCGCACGAGGCGGGAGAGGAGCTTGATGCCGGCGCCGCCGCCGGTGAAGACTACGCGTGCGACACCGTCCCCGTGAACACCGCCGGTGTCGGAGGTGATGATCTCGGTGACGGTGTCGATGAAGCGGGAGGAGGCTTCGTCAATAAGCACATCGAGATTGGGGACGTTTTCGACGGTAATCATTGCTATCGCTCCTTCAAAAACTGGCTATCTAACGACTCTAGACAAAATTCACTTCCGACAGTGACCGCAGCGCCTGCGAATACGCCCAGTCGGGGTCGAGGTGGCGGAGTTCCTCGGACAAGCAGTCGGCGTCGCTGCGTGTGCTCATGGCGACGAACGAGTCCGGCAGCCCCGGGGCCTGCACACGGAGGGTCTTGTCGTCCTTGACGCTCACGCACACTGGCCCGGAGGCGCGCTGCAAGGATAGACGGCGGACGGGGAACAGACGGGAGGGCTCAGACTTGGTCGTTTCGCTGCAGATCCGGTTGACCGGCGCGTCGAGGGCCGACGCCAGCCACGCCGCGGCGATATCGACACTCGGGTCATCTGCGGGCCCATCGATTTCCACGGAGGCGACGGGTTCGTGAGGGTAGCGGTCGAGCGCGGAGGCGACGACGCCGCGCCAGTGCGTGATCCGGGACCACAGCATGTCGGAGTCGCCGGGGCAGTAGCCGTTGGCGAGGCGCATGAGGGTGTTGCCGTCGACGTCCTCCCGGGCGTTCGTGATGCGGCGATGCGCGAGTTGCCCGAGCGGGTGCTCGGCTGGGCGCGCGGGAGCGGTCGACGGCCACCACGCGACAACGGGGGTGTCCGGTAGCAAAAGAGGCGTGACGACGGATGCGAGGTTATTCGCCAACTCCCCGTGCAAGTCCATCACGATGATCTCCGAAGCCCCGGCGTCATCTGCGAGGATGGCCTGGGCATCGAGGATGTTTTCCCCTTCGGGGTTGCCGGTGATCAGCATGAGCACGCGTGAGGGGTGCTCGTGGGAGGCGGTGCGGACGTGGTCGAGGATGGATTCCACGTCGTCGTGGATGTCGGCGACGACGATGAGGGTGAGCACGCGACCGGTGGCCAGGGAGTAGTTCTCTTGGGTGTCCAGCAGCAGTTTCGTGATCTTGCGCGTGGACGTGTCGGACATGGTGATGATCATGTGTGACTCTTCTCCTGCGGAGGACTAGGGGCGGCGCCAGGTGCGTCCGTGGGCAGCCATCATTTGGTCGGCGGTTGCCGGGCCCCAGGTGCCGGCGGCGTATTCGTCGGGGCGGCCGTTGGCGGCCCAGTAATCGAGGATGGGGTCGAGGATCTCCCAGCTTCGTTCGACTTCGGAGGCGGTGGGGAAGAGGCCGGTTTCGTCGAGAAGCGCGTCGAGGATGAGGCGCTCGTACGCTTCCGGCGACTCTTCGGTGAAGGCCTCGGTGTAGGAGAAGTCCATGTTGACGTCGCGGACTTCCATGGTGGAGCCGGGGACCTTGGAGCCGAAGCGCAGCAGGATTCCCTCGTCCGGCTGCACGCGGATGACGAGGGTGTTGGCGCCGAGCTGACTGGTCAACCCCGGGCCGAATGCCTCGTGGGGCGCTTTCTTGAATACGAGGGCGATCTCGGTGACGCGACGGCCGAGGCGTTTTCCGGTGCGCAGGTAGAACGGCACGCCCGCCCAGCGGCGGGAATTCACGCCGAGGGTGCACGCGGCGTAGGTTTCGGTGGTGGACTCGGGGTCGAAGCCCTCTTCCTCACGCAGCCCGACAACCTGTTCCGAGCCCTGCCATCCGGCGGTGTACTGGCCGCGGGCGGTGGTTTCCTCGAACGGGCCGATGGGCTTGGTGGCGCGCAGGATCTTGAGCTTCTCGTAGCGCAGCTGGCGGGGCGAGAAGGAGACAGGCTCATCCATGGCCACCAGGGCAAGGAGCTGGAGGAGGTGGTTCTGGATCACATCGCGGGCAGCGCCGATGCCGTCGTAGTAGCCGGCGCGGCCGCCGAGCCCGATGTCTTCGGCCATGGTGATCTGGACGTGGTCGACGAATTGGGCGTTCCACAGCGGTTCGAACATCTGGTTGGCGAACCGCATGGCCAGGATGTTCTGGACGGTCTCTTTGCCGAGGTAGTGGTCGATGCGGAACACGGCGCGCTCGGGGAAGACGGAGTTGATCGTCTCGTTGAGCTCGCGGGCAGTGGCGAGGTTGTGGCCGAAGGGCTTTTCGATGATTACGCGCCGCCACTGCCCCTCGGACGCTTGCGCCATGCCGGTGCGGTCGAGCTGGTCGATGACGTTGGCGAAGTAGTCCGGCGGCACGGACAAGTAGAAGGCCCAATTGCCGGCGGTGCCGCGGGTGGCGTCCATGTGCTTGAGCAGGTCGGCCATGCTGTCGAAGGCTTCGTCGTCGTCGAAGGCGCCTTGGACGAAGTGCATGCCTTCGGCGAGGCGGGACCAGACGTGCTCGTCGAAGTCGGTGCGAGCACCGGCCTCGACCTGCTCGCGGACGTAGGACTCGAAATCTTCTTTCGACCAGGGGCGTCGGCCGAAGCCAACGAGCGTGAAACCGGCGGGCAGGAGACCGCGGTAGGCGAGGTCGTAGATGGCGGGAAGGAGCTTCCGTTTGGCCAGGTCGCCGGTCACGCCGAAAATGACCATGCCGGACGGCCCGGCGATCCGCGGCAGCCGCCGGTCAGCGTGGTCGCGGAGGGGATTCTTCCATTCTTCGGGTGCCAGATTCGACACAGGCGTGGGCCTTTCGTCTGGTGGGCGGTGGTGCGCCGCGAAGTGGGTACCGTCGCGGCTACATGGTCAATTAAGAAGATTAAACCTTAAATTGACGGCCGCGATGAAGGAATCGGCTATTTCAGGTTCTCGAGCATAGAATCGAGCAGTTCTTGCCAGGCGTCGACGAACTTGTCGACGCCTTCGCGTTCGAGGACGGCGACGACGTCGTCAAGCTCGATGCCGACTGTGGCGAGCTGCTCGAAGACCGTGCGCGCCTCGTCGGCGGTTCCGGTGAGGGTGTCTCCGTGCACGTTGTCGCCGTTGAGGACGGCGTCGATGGTCGGCTCCGGCATGGTGTTGACGGTGTCCGGCCCGGCGAGCTCGATGACGTACATGTCGGCGGGGTAGTCCGGATTCTTCACACCAGTCGACGCCCACAGGGGGCGCTGCTTGTTCGCGCCCTCTGGGAGGTCGCCGAGGGAATCGAGGAAGAGCTGGTACGCCAGACGCGCGTTGGCGATGCCGGCTTTGCCCTTGAGCGCGCGGGCTTCGTCGGTGCCGATGGCGTCGAGGCGGTTGTCCACCTCGGTGTCCATGCGGGAGACGAAGAAGGAAGCGACGGAGTGGATCGCGGACACGTCGTGGCCGTTGGCGGCGGCCTGCTCGATGCCGGCGACGTAGGCGTCGATGACCTGCTTGTAGCGCTCGACGGAGAAGATCAGAGTCACGTTGACCGAGATGCCCTCGGCGAGCGCCTGCGTGATCGCGGGCAGGGAGGCGTCGGTGGCGGGGATCTTGATCATCACATTGGGGCGGTCGACGAGCGCCCAGAGTTCTTTCGCGTGGGCGACGGTAGCTGCTTCGTCGTCGGCGTGGCGCGGGTCGACCTCGATGGACACGCGGCCGTCCTGTCCGCCGGTGGCGTCGTAGACGTCGCGGAAGAGGTCGCAGGCGTCCTGGACGTCCTTGACGCTCATTGCGTAGACGGCTTCGTCGACGCCGACCTTGCCAGCTTTGAGTTCGGCGATCTGTTCGTCGTAGGCGGTGCCGGACGACATGGCTTTGGCGAAAATCGCCGGGTTGGTGGTCACGCCGGCCAGCGATTTCGCGGCTTTGATCTCGGCGAGGTTGCCCGACACGATGCGCTCGCGCGACAGGTCGTCGAGCCAGGTGGAGGTGCCGGCTTCAGCAAGACGGTCAATTGCGGTCATGGGTAGCTCCTTTTCGCTTTTCGCTTATCGACGTTTCCCTGATTCCCTTACACCCCGTCCCCGCGCACCGGGCCGCGCTGCGGGTCGGCGGCGGAATCCGCGGTGCCGGTGCGCACGGAGTCGAGGGATTCGCGGGCGGCGGCGACGACGGCATCGGTGGTGAAGCCGAAGCGCTCGAAGAGTTCGGCACCGGGTGCAGACGCGCCGAAGTGCTCGAGGGAGATGTTGCGGCCTTGGTCGCCGGTGAAGCGGAACCACGGCATGGCCACGCCTGCTTCGACAGAGACGCGGGCGAGCACGTCGCGCGGGATGACCTCGTCGATGTAGGAGCGGTCCTGCTGCAGGAACCAGTCCATCGACGGCATGGACACGACCCGGGTGGCGATACCGTCGGCTTCGAGGACCTTGGCCGCCTCAACGGCGTACTGCACCTCGGAGCCGGAGCCCATGAGGATGACGTCGGGGGTGCCGGATGCCTCGACGAGCACGTAGGCACCGCGGGCGACACCGTCGATGGCCTTCTCCTTGGTGCCTTGGAGCACCGGCAGGTTCTGGCGGGAGAGGGCGAGAGCCTTCGGCTGCGGGTCCGCCTCGAGGGCGGCCTTCCACGCGGCGGCAGTCTCGTTGGCGTCGGCCGGGCGGATCACGGCAAGGTCCGGGATGGCGCGCAGTGCCGTCAGCGTCTCGACCGGCTGGTGGGTCGGGCCGTCTTCACCGAGGCCGATGGAGTCGTGGGTGAAGACGTAGTAGCCGTCGATACCGGACAGAGCCGCAACGCGGATGGACGGGTAGAGATACTCGGAGAAGATCAGGAAGGTGCCGCCGTAGACGCGGGTGTTGCCGTGCAGGGCGATGCCGTTCATGATCGCGCCCATGGCGTGTTCGCGGATGCCGAAGTGCAGGTTACGTCCGTACGGGTGCGCGGTGAACATGTCGGTGGAGATCGCCTCCGGCCCGAAGGACGGCTCGCCCTTGATCAGCGTGTTGTTGGAGCCGGCCAGGTCGGCGGAACCGCCCCACAGTTCGGGCAGGGTCTTCGCCAGAGCCTGAATGGAGGCCTCGGAGGCCTTGCGGGTAGCCAGGCCCTTCTCGTCGGGCTCCCAGGTCGGCAGCTCGTCGGCCCAGCCTTCCGGCAGTTCGCGGGCGGAGAGGCGGTCCAGGAGGGCCTTGTGGTCGGAGTGGGAGGAGGCCCAGGCGTCGAAAAGCTTCTGCCATTCGGCGTGGACCTGTGCGCCGCGCTCGACGAGCTGGCGGGTGTGCGAGAGGACGCTCTCCTCGGCGGGGAACGCGGCATCCGTGTCGAAACCGAGGACCTCCTTGACCGCCGCGACCTCGTCCGCGCCAAGCGCTGCGCCGTGGACGGAGCCAGTGTTCATCATGTTCGGGGCGGGGTAGCCGATGACTGTCTTGACACGAATCATGGTCGGCTTCGAGGTCTCAGCCTGAGCCTTCTCGATGGCCGCCAGAATCGCAGTCACGTCCTCACCGGATTCGACGGTGAGCGTCTGCCAGCCGTACGCCTCGTAGCGTGCGAGCACGTCCTCGTTGAAGGCGATCTGGGTGTCGTCCTCGATGGAGATGCGGTTGTCGTCCCAGAAAGCGATCAGGTTGCCCAGCTGCTGCGTGCCCGCGAGGGAGCTGGCCTCGCTGGTCACGCCCTCCTGGAGGTCGCCGTCGCCGGCAATGACGTAAATAAAGTGGTCGAACGGGGACTGGCCGGGAGCGGCATCGGGGTCGAACAGGCCGCGCTCGCGTCGGGAGGCCATCGCCATACCGACAGCAGAGGCCAGACCCTGGCCGAGCGGGCCCGTGGTGATCTCCACGCCGTCAGTGTGGTTGTACTCCGGGTGGCCCGGAGTCTTCGCGCCCCAGGTGCGCAGGGACTTCAGGTCCTCGAGCTCGAGGCCGAAGCCGCCCAAGTAGAGCTGGATGTACTGCGTCAGCGACGAGTGGCCGTTGGACAGCACGAAACGGTCGCGCCCGATCCACCGCGGCTCCGCCGGGTCATGGCGCATGACACGCTGGTAGAGGGTGTAGGCCAGCGGTGCCAGGGACATCGCCGTGCCGGGGTGACCGGAGCCGCAGTTCTCGACGGCATCGGCGGCGAGAACGCGCGCGGTGTCGACTGCGCGGCTGTCCTCTGCGGTCCAGTCCTCCGGGTAGCGGGCCACGGTCATGGCCTGCAGCTCGACGGGGAGGGACGCGGCGGCATCGGAAACGCCGGTCGCCTGGGAAGAGTTCTCGGAAGAGGTAGTCACAGTGTCCTCGCTTAGCAGTGTGTCGGAGCTAACTAACTCTTTACACACTAGTGGTATTCGGTGGGCGGGGATCGCGGTGGGTTCAGTCGAGGTAGTCGACGACCTCGACCTCGGTGTACGTGTTCATCAGTGCGGTGATGTCGGCTTTGGCAGCATCGGGGTCGACCCAGCCGAGGGAGGCGGCGTCGGCAAGCGGGACGACCTTGTACTCGCTGGTCTGAGGCTTGCCGACGGTGTAGGTGGGCATGAAACGGATCTTGTCCAGCGAAAGAGTGCCGTCGGTGTGGCGGGTGATGGTGTATTCGCCGATGCCGCCGTACTTAGTTTGCTCGTTGTACTGGCCGTGGAGGAAATTGCCGTGCGAGAACCAGACGCCCAGACCCGGCTCGTTGTCCGGGTGCCGCTGGAACGGCTCGAGAACGTGCGGGTGTCCCGCGAGAACGAAGTCGGCACCGGCGTTACGTGCGGTGTCAGCCGCGTCGATCTGCGATTGGACGGGCAGTGATTCGTATTCTTCGCCGGCGTGAAGGTTGACGACGAGAATGTCGACGTCGTCACGCAGCTTAGCGATATCGCGCTTCATCAGCTCCGGATCAATGAGATTCACGGCGTGTTCCTGTCCGGCCGGCACCGGGATCCCGTTCGTGCCGTAGGTGTAGCCGAGGAAGCCCACCCTTAGCCCGTTGCGCTCGATCACGCGCGGGGTCGCCCGGTCCTCAGGGGAAGCGAAGCTGCCCATGTACAACATTCCGCGCTCGCGCAGATTGCTTGTCGACGCCTCAACTCCCTCCGGCCCCCGATCCATCGAGTGGTTTGTGGCGTTGTTGACGATGTCCACCCCCGCACCTTTCAGCGCGTCCACGATTTCAGGCGGCGAGTTGAAAGCCGGGTAACCCGACAGCTCGAATTCGGGGCCGGCGACAGGGACCTCCATATTCGCCGTGGTGATGTCCGCGTTTTCCATGTACTTCTTCACCGGCTCGAGCATGGGGGCGAAGTCGTAGCCCTGCCCGCCGTTCTGCGCCGCTCGTGCCGCAGCGTCGAAGTAGACCTCGTTGTGGATGAGGATGTCGCCGACTGAGCGGAACGTCACCGATGGTTCTTCCAGCTCCGGTGCAGCTTTGTTTTCCGAAGGATTGGGCGTGTCGGTAACGCTCGAAGATTTTGCCGAGGTGGCCTCGGTCGCGGAGTTTGAATTGGGCGCGTCAGCTTCCTCGCCGATGGTGCAGCCCGCGAGCAGAGCACCGGAGCAGAGCGCAGCGGCAAGGGTCGTGGTGAAGCGGGGATTCATAAGTAGTTATCTAACAACATATTTGGGTGAAAAGCGCGGTAATTTCATGCCGGTGCGGGCGGGGACTAGGATGCCAAGGGCGTAGGAAAGCGGGGGACGTCGATAAGCGCGGGAACTTGTGCGCGCCTTGTTACGACTAGTCCCCAGCCCAAAAACCGCGTCGAATGAGGAGTTGTGTTGGAGACCATCAAAGCGTACTTCGCGCTGACTAAGCCGCGAGTCATCGAGCTTTTGCTGGTCGCCGCTATTCCCGCGATGCTGCAGGCCGACCGCGGCGAAGTGCACGTCTGGCTCATCCTGGCCACGCTGTTCGGCGGCTGGATGGGTGCCGCTGCCGCGAACACGTTCAACATGGTCGTCGACTACGACATCGACCAGAAAATGGGGCGCACCCGCGCCCGCCCGCTCGTGCGCCACAAAGTGACCAAGGAACGCGCCCGAATCTTCGCGTGGGTTCTGCTCGTGCTGTCCGTGCTGTGGCTCGGTCTCGTGTGCGGCTCCTGGCTGGCTTCGTTCTTCATTGTGCTGACGAACTGGTTCTACATCTTCGTCTACACGAAGTGGCTCAAGCGTCGCACGTGGCAGAACGTGATCTGGGGCGGCGCCGCCGGTTGCATGCCCGTGCTGGTCGGCTGGGCTGTCATCCGGGGCCACGTCACCGACGGTAGCCCCGACCAGTGGTGGCAGGCGGTCGTGCTGTTCATGATCATTTTCTTCTGGACTCCGCCGCACACTTGGGCCTTGGCCATGAAGTACCGCGACGACTACGAGCGCGCCGAAGTGCCGATGCTCCCTGTTGTGGCGACGCCGGAGGCCACCACCCGCCAGATCGTCATCTACTCCTGGCTGACCGTGATCACGTCGCTGCTGCTGGTTCCGGCTGCGTCCTGGGTGTATTTCGCCGCCGCGCTGCTGTCCGGCGGGGCGTTCTTGGTCATGGCCACACGCCTCCACTCCGGTGTGAAGGCGGGCGGCAACGTGAAGCCCCTGAAGCTGTTCATCCTGTCGAACAACTACCTGGCGGCGCTGTTCCTCGGCCTGTCCGTCGACGCGGTCTTCGGGCTGCAAACCCTCGGGGATCTTGTCGGCGGCGGACTCGGCTAACTGGTCCCCGGTGAGCCGTTAGTCGCGCTCGCCGTGCACGCGCAACACGATCGAACCGGTCGTCTTGCGGGACTGGAGATCGGCGTGGGCCTGGGCGGCATCGGCAAGCGCATAGGGCTCCTGGACGCGGATGTTGAGCGTCCCGTCGTCGATGGCGCGCACCACGGCTTGGGCGCGCATGCGGAACTCGTCGTCCGTTGCGGTGTAGGCACCGATGGACGGGCGGGTGAGGAAGATCGACCCGTGGGTGTTCAGCAGCTGCGGATCAATGGGGTCCACAGGGCCGGAAGCGGCGCCGAACAGGCACACGAGACCTCGGGGCCGGACGGCCTCCAGAGACTCGTTGAAGGTGTCTCTGCCGACGCCGTCGTAGACCACATCGACCCCCCGTCCACCGTTGCGGCGCCGCACCATCTCCGCGAGGTCGTCGCTGTAGCGGAACACCTCAGTGGCACCGGCGTCGTAAGCAAGCTGCTCCTTCTCGTCGGTGGAGACCACCGAATACACCGTGGCCCCCTGCGCGGCGGCGAGCTGCGTCAGCAGGAGACCGACGCCGCCGGCTCCCGCCGTGAGGAGGATCGTGTCGCCCTGCTGGGTGTCGCGCACACCGTAGAGCAGATAGTGGGCGGTAATGCCTTGCAGCAGCATCGTCGCGGCGACATTCGCCGGGATCGTGTCCGGCACGGCGACGAGCCTGTTGCGGTCGACGCAGACGTACTCTGCGTAGGAGCCGGGCGTGGAATCCCAGGCGACGACCGTGCCCGGGGCGATGTTCCCGGCGGGGTCCTCCACGACCTCGCCGCAGCCTTCCAGGCCGGGGATGAACGGGAGCTCCGAGTGGTATATCCCTTCGCGGTAGTAGGTGTCGATGTAATTGACACCCGCATAGGAGACCCTGACAAGAACCTGGTCTTGGCCAGCAACCTGGTTGCTGGAGGGGGTGGGAGTGGGGACGTCGGCAAGCGAGAGTGCCTCGGGTCCCCCGTGAGCGGTGATCTGGATAGCCTTCATACGTCCCCAGGCTACGCGGGGGAGCGCCACCTAGGACGCAGAAGTGTTGTATTGGTGCGGCGCGAGCAGCGGTAGACGGCGGTTACCGTGCGCGAACACGAATGCAGTGAACATGACGACGATACCTGACATGAGGATGTGCATCGGCACCGTCCAGCGCGGCACACCGAGGTAGAACTGGCCGACGCCGATGGCCCACTGCACCACGATCATGCCGACGAGCACCAGGGACGTCCGGTACGCATCCTGCGGCGCGTTTTCACGGCGCAGGATGTAGACGGACATGAGCGTGAACGCCAGGTAGAGGTACATGAACGCGGCGTGGACATACGCCAGGGTGCGCGTGGGAAGCTGCAAGCGGCCTTCCATGCCGGCGGCGGCGTCGCCCGCATGCGGGCCGGAACCGGTGACCATCGTGCCGGTGACCAGAACGAGGCAGAGGGCGACGGCGGCCGCGACGACGAGCCACTGCGCGGTCGGGGAGTAGCGGCGCTCCGGGGCGATATCGTCGGGTTCCGCGATGCGCATGTAGAGCACCGCCGCGACGAACACGAGCAGCATCGACGGCAGGAAGTGGATGGCGACGGACCACCAGCGCAAGTCCAGGAGCACGGAGATACCGCCGATCACGGCCTGCACCACCACACCGAGGCCGGAGATCAGCGACAACACGATGATCTCATTCCGGCGGTTCGCACGTAGCACCCCGATGAACAGGACGATCGTCGCGGCCGCCACGACGAAGGTCAGCGTGCGGTTGCCGAACTCAATGAGTTGGTGCACCCACGGGTTGGCGCCCGGGACCGGGAACAGGGACCCCTCGTGGCACAGCGGCCATGTGTCGCAGCCCAGGCCCGATCCTGTGACGCGCACCAGGGACCCCGTGAAAGTGATGCCTGCCTGTGCGACCAGCACGATCAGGGTGAAAATGCGCTGGGTCTTGAGCGTCGGTGTGTCCTTGAGACGCTGCCAGAAGGAGCGGGACTGTGCGGAAGTGGTGGTGCTCACGGTCAGTTCGTGCCTTTCACGTGAATAGTGGTGGAGCGGGTCGGGGATGGAAAAAATTCACTCATGCTATCCGTCGAATCTGAACCACCGGATAGTTCCCGCGACGGCGAAAACGGCCCACCCGATCAGGGCCAGCCAGGCCCACGGGTGGATGACGGCGTGGAGTGCACCGTCCATGGCGCTGGCGAGCGCAACCGACGGAACGAGGTCCCACACACCAGGCGTAGCGAGATTGTCGGAGTAGACGACCCAGCCGAGGACAGCCAGCATGAGCAGCCAGATGAAGTTGGCCACCGCCAGCACTACCTCAGAGGACTGCGTTCCGCCGAGCAGGAGACCCAGGGAGGTGAAGGCGGTGACGCCTGCCAAAAGCGTCAAGAATCCCAGTACCGCGCCACCGGGAGAAATACGCCAGCCGAGGGCCAGGGCAATGCCGCCGAGCACGAGGATCTGCACAAGCACGGTGGCCAGAACACCCAACACCTTGCCCGCGATGATCGTCCACGCGGGAACCCCCGACGCGCCAGTGCGTTTCAACGCTCCGTACCGGCGGTCGAAAGCCAGCGAGATCGCCTGTCCCGTGAACCCGGCCGAAGCAGCCGCGATGGAGAACACCATGGTGACTATCTGATCCAGGCTTGTCTGGTCGCCTAGCACCGGGACAAAGGCCGCGCCGACCAGGATGGCGGCGGGGATGAGCAGGTTCACCAGGATCTGCTCGCCGTGGCGCAGCAGGAGGACAGCCTCGATGCGCCCCTGCGATGCGATCATGCTGGCGGCTCCGGCCCGTTTCGGGGCTGGGGTGAAAGTGCCGGGGGCGAACCGTGAAGCAGGTGAAGTGTGTGAAGTACGTGAAGTGTCAGTGCTCATAGCGATCAAGCCCTTAGTTCCCGTCCGGTGAGGTCCAGGAAGACGTCCTCGAGAGTGCGGTGGCGCACGCCGAGTTCCTTGATCAGGACGTTCTGGCGCGCGGCTTCGGAAGCGACGGCAGCGATAATTTGCGGGTCGCCGGCGGAGTGGAGGCGGTAGGTGTGGGAGTTGTCGTCGATAAGCGTTGCTTCCGCGCTTATCGACGACAGATCCAGCGGCTCCCCGGTGCGAATGTGCAGCGCGGGGTTGTCGCCGGCGTCGATGAGCTCCTGCGGCGTGCCCGAGGCGACGACCGAGCCGCGGTCGATGATGACGACGTTGTCAGCGAGGTGCTCCGCCTCGTCCATCAGGTGGGTCGTCAGGATGACGGTGACGCCGTCGCGGCGGAGGGCGCGGACAAGCTCCCACACTGCGCGGCGCGACTGGGCATCCATGCCCGCGGTCGGCTCGTCGAGGAAAACGAGCTCAGGCCGGCCGATCAGCGCCAACGCGAGTGACAGGCGCTGCTGCTGGCCGCCGGATAAACGGCGGTAGGTGGTGTTGGCGACCTTGTTCAGGCCGAGCGTGTCCATGAGCCAGGCTGGGTCGAGCGGGTCCGCGTTGTAGGAGGCCGTGAGATCGAGCAACTCCTTGACACGGATGCCCGAATAAGAGCCGCCTCCCTGGAGCATGATGCCGATGCGCTCCCGCACCTTCCCGCCTTCGCGCTGCGGGTCCATGCCCAGCACGGAGATGGAGCCGCTGGTGGGGGAAGTGAACCCCTCGCACATCTCGATCGTGGTGGTCTTTCCCGCGCCGTTGGGGCCGAGCAGCGCCAGGACCTCACCGCGGCGGGCGGCGAAGCTCAAGTGGTCGACGGCTGTGTCGGTGCCGAATGTCTTGACGACGTCGCGGACTTCGAGCGCCACCTCGGAATCCGCCGTGCGCGCGGTGGCGGGCGCGTCGTGGCCGGAGGATTGTGCAGGTTTCATCGGGCTTAGTGTAGAACTTTTTGTCCACGGACCCTTAACCACGCCCACGCGCCGGCGGCGATCACAGCGACGGCGAGGAGAGCGTTGAGGTAGATCGTGGCCACCGCGCCCGGCGGAAGTGCGAGTCCGCGGGGGAGCACCACGAAGCTGAACAGGGCGCAGTATGCGGCGGTACCTGCGCGGAAGAAGGTCCGGTTTGCCCACCCGGCGAGCGGCATGATACCCCACAGCGGATACCAGGGGTGCACGACGGGGAACAGAAGCACGAGCACGAGGGTGGCCACGCCCAGCCCCCCAACGGGGTGGACCGTTCCCTTGTACGTCGCCCACAGCATGCGGACGACGAAACTCACGGCGACGAGGAGGCCGGCGGTGCGGGTGATCACGAGCATCGCCTCGGAGTGGTCGCCCAGCCCCAGCAGTTGGCCGACGAACGCGGCGATAACACCGATGTCCGTGGTCATGGACAGCCAACTGCGGATGGATGCGGCACCGCCCTGTCCGCTGACCCAGCCGAGCCCGATGTCTGTCACCGCGGTGGCGCCGGCGATGGTGACGACCATGACGACGAGCTGCAGCAGAGCGGCACGCAAGATTCCGGAGCACCCGCCCCAGCGCCGCGCGAGCGCCATGCCCACGAAACCGAGCGCGAGGAAGCCGGTCACCTTCACCATCCCGGCGCAGCTGATGAGCACGCCGGACGCGAAAAGCTGGATCCAACCGGAGGCGTCATCCAGGCGTTCGACACCGCGCAGGCCGAGCTCGAGGCCGACGAGAAGGATGCCCATCATGATCGCCTCGTTATGGATCCCCCCGATGAGGTGCAGGACGACAAGCGGGTTGAGCACGCCAAGCCACACGGCAGCCGAGCGGTTGACCCCGCAGCGCCGCGCCAGCGCCACGATCGCCCATGCCGCGGCGGCGACACCGAACAGGGAAAGTACGCGGTGGCAGACTACGCCCCAGAAGATCGATGTGCCGGTCACTTGCGACACGAGTGAGGAGATTCCCAGCGCCACGGGCCCGTACGGCGACGGCGATTCCGCCCAGATGAACGGCACGCTGCGCGCCAGCGGATCTTCGTGCCCGAGCAGCTCCACCGGCCCCGCGGAATACGGGTCCATCCCCCGCGCCACGATCGCGCCTTGGGCCAGATACGAGTAAATATCCTGCGTGAACAGCGGAGCAGTGAAAATGAGGGGCACAATCCAGGCGCCGAACGTGCGCAGCAGCACGGGCACTTCGACGCGCGCCGCACCGCCGTTCGCGCCGACGAACGCGCCCATCAGCAGCCAGGCGAAAACAAGGAAGGCAACGCCGACGAGTACAACGCTTGACGACGCCAGCATCATCCTCCCCATCAACGCCCCCAACGGCAGCGAACTGAAGGAGGTAGCCGACGCATCCACCACCGGCAGCGCGCCGCCGCCCACACCGCCGAGACCGATCAGGAGCGTGCCCACCAGCCCGATGACACGGAGAATTTCGAAGCGGTTGCGCTCCCATATCGACGGGGACGCCGGCGCCGCCGGGGGAACCCCGAGGGGATCGAAGTGCAGCTCGGCGGAACGGGTGCCGGGACGGCCGAGGCGGGGCAGCTCGCGCAGCACGGCGCGGAGCTGCCCACCAGGTTTAGTCATCCGGGTCGTCCGAGGCTCCGATTTCACAGACGTAGTGTACAAAACGGTGTGCCACACCCACCCTTGAAGAATGGCCGAATTTAGCGCACACTAGTGTTGTCTAATGGTTGAGAGGCCCGTCACAGGGTCCGCCCGTCGCTGCCGCCGCGGTACACCGGTCAGGGGCAGAGGGCACATTGCACACGGAACATGGCACTGGCAACAGGCCAAGAGAAAGGTGAAGCACGAAATGACAGGTGCACAACGGTCGACCGACGGTCAGACCCGCCAGCGCATCATGTCGTGCATGCTCCGCTCCGGCTCGACTACTGCAGCCAGCCTCGCGGACCAAGTTGGTCTCTCACCTGCCGGCGTACGCCGGCACATAGACAAGCTGCTCGAGTCCGAGCTCGTGGAGGCCTGCGACGCCCCCGCACAGTCCCCGTCGGGAAAGCCCTCCAGGGGGCGCCCGGCGCAGCACTACAGACTCACCGCCTCGGGGCGCGACCACTTCGGTAACGGTTACGACGAGCTCGCTCTCGCCGCCTTCGCCGAAGTGGAGGAAATCGGCGGCCGCGAAGCCGTCAAACGCCTGGCGCGCAAGAGGGCGGAGAGGCTGCTGGGGGCGGCGGGGGACGTCGATAAGCGAAATGCGCGTGAAAACGGTGGTTCCGACGCTGTCGAGGAAGCCGCAACCCACGTCGCGGACGCTTTCGCAGCCCATGGCTACGCCGCCGAAACGAACCACGTAGGCTCGGGTCTGCAACTGTGCCAGCATCACTGCCCGGTTCACGCGGTCGCCGCCGAGTACCCGGAAATCTGTGAGGCAGAGCACGAGTTAATTGCGGAACTGGTGGGCTCCACCGTCGCGCCGCTGGCCCTCATCGCCAATGGGGACGGCGTGTGCACGGCGCACATCAGTCTCGCAACGAGCACCCAAGCTGGAGGAAACACAATGCGAAAGGAGCGGAGACGATGACTAGCACGACTCCCGCACCCGGCCTGGAAAAGCCGATGAACGACGATGAGATTATTGAGTCCATGGGCCCGTACAACTACGGGTGGCACGACTCCGACGAGGCTGGTTCCGTCGCCCGCCGCGGTCTCGACGAAGATGTTGTGCGCGAGATCTCTGCGGCCAAGAATGAGCCGGAGTGGATGCTCGAGCAGCGCCTGAAGGCGCTGGACATCTACAACAAGAAGCCTCTGCCGAACTGGGGTCCGGACCTGTCCGGCATCGACTTCGACCAGATCAAGTACTTCGTCCGCTCCACCGAGCAGCAGGCGACAAGCTGGGAAGATCTGCCGGAAGACATCAAGAACACCTACGACAAGCTGGGCATCCCGGAAGCCGAGAAGCAGCGCCTCGTCGCTGGTGTCGCCGCCCAGTACGAGTCCGAGGTCGTCTACCACAAGATCCGCGAGGATCTCGAAGAACAGGGTGTCATCTTCGTCGACACCGACACCGGCCTGCGCGAGTACCCGGAGCTGTTCGAGGAGTACTTCGGTTCTGTCGTCCCGGCTGGCGACAACAAGTTCTCCGCGCTGAACGCGGCTGTGTGGTCCGGCGGCTCCTTCATCTACGTGCCCAAGGGCGTCCATGTGGAGATCCCGCTGCAGGCCTACTTCCGCATCAACACCGAGAACATGGGCCAGTTCGAGCGCACCCTCATCGTTGTCGACGAGGACGCTTACGTCCACTACGTCGAGGGCTGCACCGCGCCGATCTACCAGTCCGACTCGCTGCACGCAGCAGTCGTGGAGATCATTGTGAAGAAGAACGCGCGCTGCCGCTACACCACGATCCAGAACTGGTCCAACAACGTGTACAACCTGGTCACCCAGCGTGCCCGCGCCGAGGAAGGCGCCACCATGGAGTGGGTCGACGGCAACATCGGTTCCAAGGTGAACATGAAGTACCCGGCTGTCTGGATGACGGGCCCGAACGCCCGCGGCGAGGTCCTGTCCGCACAGTTCTGCGGCGAAGGCCAGACCCAGGACACCGGTGCGAAGGTCGTCCACATGGCGCCGAACACCTCCTCCAACATCGTGTCCAAGTCCGTGTCCCGCAACGGCGGCCGCGCCGCCTACCGCGGCTTGGTGCAGATCAACGCCAACGCGAAGAACTCCACCTCGAACATCGAGTGCGATGCTCTGCTCGTGGACAACATCTCGCGCACGGACACCTACCCGTATAACGACATCCGCAACGACCACGTGACCCTGGGCCACGAGGCGAAGGTGTCGAAGGTGAGCGAGGAGCAGCTGTTCTACCTCATGTCGCGCGGCATTTCCGAGGAAGACGCGATGGCGATGATCGTCCGCGGCTTCATCGAGCCAATCGCGAAGGAGCTCCCGATGGAATACGCGCTGGAGCTCAACCGACTCATTGAACTGCAGATGGAAGGATCGGTGGGCTAAATTGACCGACACCGCTGTGAAGAAGGAGCGCGTGGGCAACGCGACCTTCCACGACAACAAGGGCGACCTGTTCGCCTCCTACGACGTCAACGACTTCGAGGTGCCTCAGGGCCGCGACGAAGTCTGGCGCTTTGTCTCCCTGCGCCGTCTGCGCGGGCTGCACAACGGCAAGTTCGCCGAGCAGACCGACGCCCAGATCGAGGTCAACGCTCCGAGCGAGGTCACCGTCGAAGAGGCGCAGCGTGACGACGAACGCCTCAAGGCCGTCGCCGCCCCGACCGACCGCATCGCCGCCCAGGCGTGGACGTCCATGCCGAACGCGACTGTCGTGACGGTTCCCGCGAAGGCTGAGCTGAGCGAGCCGATCGTCATTACCACAACCGGTGCGGGCGACGACGCCACCAGCTTCGCCGGCATCCACGTCGAGGTCGGGGAGTCTGCCACCGCGACCATCATCGTGCAGTACACCGGCTCCGGCACCCACGCCGACAACGTCAACTTTGTCATCGGCGACAACGCCCACGTCAACGTCATCGTCGACGAGGAGTGGAACAACGATGCCGTCCACGTCGGTGCTCAGAGCATCGTCGTCGGCCGCGATGCCGTGCTGCGCCACACCGTGGCCACCTTTGGCGGCGAAGTCGTCCGCAACACCCCGCGCGTGAAGTACGCAGGCTCCGGCGGCGACGTCGAGCTGATCGGTGTGTACTACGCCGACGACGGCCAGTACATCGAGAACCGCCTCCTCGTGGACCACAACCACCCGTACTGCCGCTCCAACGTGCTGTACAAGGGTGCGCTCCAGGGCGACAAGGACTCCAAGCTCCCCGACGCACGCACCTGCTGGGTCGGCGACGTGCTCATCCGCTCCAACGCATCCGGCACGGAGACCTACGAGGCGAACCGCAATATCGTGCTCACCGACGGTGCCCGCGCCGACGCGATCCCGAACCTGGAGATCGAGACCGGCGACATCCCCGGTGCCGGCCACGCCGCCACCGTCGGCCGCTTCGACGAAGAGCAGCTGTTCTACCTCAAGTCCCGCGGCATCCCCGACGGGGAAGCCCGCCGTCTCATCGTCCGCGGCTTCTTCAACGAGGTGCTTAACCGCATCCCGGTCGAGTCCGTGCGCGAAGAGCTGATCAACCGCGTGTCCGGAGAGCTCGAGCAGGTCAACCTCTAAGGCCCTTGGCTTAAGGCAACACCCTTTTAAAACGAAAGAGAAAAGAGTTCTATGTCTACCCTGGAAATCAAGAACCTCCACGCCTCGGTCCTCCCGCTCGAGGAAGGCCAGGATCCCACCCCGATCCTCAAGGGCGTCAATCTGACCATCAACTCCGGCGAGACCCACGCCATCATGGGCCCGAACGGCTCCGGCAAGTCCACGCTGGCGTACACCCTCTCCGGCCACCCGTCCTACGAGGTGACCGAGGGCGAGGTGCTACTCGACGGCGAGAACATCCTCGAGATGGAAGTCGACGAGCGCGCACGCGCCGGTCTCTTCTTGGCCATGCAGTACCCGGTCGAGGTCCCGGGTGTCTCCTCCTCGAACTTCATGCGCTCCGCTGTCACCGCCGTCCGCGGCGAGGCACCGAAGCTGCGCGAGTGGGTGCAGGAGCTCAACCAGGCCCGTGACGACCTGAAGATCGACCCGTCGTTCAGCGAGCGTGCTGTCAACGAAGGCTTCTCCGGCGGCGAGAAGAAGCGCCACGAGGTCATGCAGCTGTCCCTGATGAAGCCGAAGTTCGCCGTCATGGACGAGACCGACTCCGGCCTGGACGTCGACGCACTGCGCATCGTCTCCGAGGGCATTAACCGCTACCAGGAGGAGACCAACGGCGGCATCCTCATGATCACCCACTACCAGCGCATCCTGAACTACGTGAAGCCGGACCACGTGCACATCTTCGCTGACGGCGTGATCAAGCACACCGGTGGTTTCGAGCTCGCTGAGAAGCTCGAGGCCGAGGGCTACGACGCTTTCGTCTAAACTCCACCCGACGGCCGGCCGCACCTTGAGCCGGCCGTTTTTCTTTCCCACCAAACACCTAAATTCCACACAGAACCGAGCACATGAACCAGTACGTGAACACCGACGGAACTTTGAACACCGACGCGATCCGCGCGGAGTTTCCGATCCTGCAGCGCACCGTGCGCGGGGACACGCCTTTGGTGTACCTCGACTCGGGCGCGACATCGCAACGACCCGAGCGCGTGTGGCGTGCCGAGGAGGAGTTCGTGCTGAACACCTTCGCTCCCGTCCACCGCGGTGCCTACCAGCTCGCGGAGGAAGCCACGGACGCCTACGAGTCGGCGCGCGAGAATATCGCCCAGTTCGTCGGGGCGGAGGGCCACGAGATCGCCTTCACGAAGAACGCGACGGAGGCGCTCAACCTCGTTGCGTACACGCTTGGCGACGACCGCGCAGCCGAGTACCGCGTTAGCGAAGGCGACACCATCGTGATCACCGAGTTGGAGCACCACGCCAACCTCGTTCCGTGGCAGGAGCTCGCCCGCCGCACCGGTGTGACCCTGAAGTGGTACGGCATGACCGATGACGGGCGCATCGACCTCGACTCGCTTGAACTCGACGACACGGTCAAGGTTGTCGCGTTCACCCACCAGTCCAACGTGACGGGAGCGATCCCCGATGTGGCGGAGATCGTCCGCCGCGCCAAGGCCGTCGGGGCGCTGACGGTGCTGGACGCCTGCCAGTCGGTGCCGCACCAGCCGGTCGACCTCCACGCCCTCGACGTCGATTTCGCTGCGTTCTCCGGCCACAAGATGTGCGGCCCGTCCGGTGTCGGTGTCGTTTACGGCAAGGGCTCGCTGCTGGACGCACTCCCGCCTTTCCTCACCGGCGGCTCCATGATCGAAGTCGTGCGCATGGAGGGATCCACGTACGCCCCGGCGCCGCAGCGCTTCGAAGCCGGAACCCAGATGACCAGCCAGGTCGTCGGTCTCGGCGCCGCGGTCGACTTCCTCAACGAAATCGGGATGGACAATATCCAGGCTCACGAGCACGAGCTCACCGCCTACGCCCTCGAGCGCATGCAGGAGATCGAAGGACTGCGTATTGCCGGGCCGACCGAAGCCGAGTCCCGCGGCGGCGCTATATCTTTCGTCGTCGACGGCATCCATCCCCACGACCTCGGACAGGTCCTGGACTCCAAGGGCGTGTGCATCCGCGTCGGCCACCACTGCGCGTGGCCCGCGCACCGCGGCCTTGACGCGCAGTCCACCGCCCGCGCAAGCTTCTACCTGTACAACACGAAGCAGGAGATCGACGCACTTGTCAGCGGTATCCGTTCCGCACAGGAATTCTTCGGTGCCTAGCACCGTTGCAGCCTGGGGAAGCACCGGAATATTTCAAAGGTAGAAAGCCAAGGTAGGAAGATAAGAGCATGAACCTGGAGTCGATGTACCAAGAGGTCATCCTCGACCACTACAAGAACCCGCAAAATGCCGGCCTGCGCGATCCTTACGAGGCAGAGGTCCACCACGTCAACCCGTCCTGCGGCGACGAGCTGACGCTCCGGGTGCACTTGTCCGAGGACGGCAAGACGGTCGAGGACATCTCGTATGACGCGGAGGGATGCTCGATCTCGCAGGCGTCGACAAGCGTGCTCACCGAGGAAGTGATCGGCCTGCCGGTCGCTGAGGCGATGAAGAAGCTCGACGCCTTCGAAGAGATGATCACCTGCAAGGGCGAGAAGGAAGGCGACGCGGAGATGATCGGCGACGGCATCGCTTTCGCCGGCGTGGCTAAATTCCCGGCTCGCGTGAAGTGCGCGCTGCTCGGCTGGAAAGCGTTCCAGGCCGCCACCAGCGATGCCATCACCGAGCTTGAAAACAACCAGACCAAGGAGTGACATCATGACCACACCGAACGAATCCGACGCGACACGCGAGTCGGCCTCCAGCTTCGACGGCCCGGGCGAGCGCCCCGAGCAGACGGAAGAGCAGATCCAGCTCGCCGCCGACGTCGCCGAGTACCTCCACGACGTGATCGACCCCGAGCTGGGCATCAACGTCGTCGACTTGGGCCTCGTCTATGACATCTGGATCGAGGAGGAAGCCGACAAGAAGCGCGCCGTGATCAACATGACGCTGACTTCCCCGGCGTGCCCGCTCACCGACGTGATCGAGGAGCAGGCCGAGCAGGCCGCCGTCGGTTCCGGTACCGTCGACGCGATCACCCTCAACTGGGTCTGGATGCCACCGTGGGGCCCGCACATGATTACCGAGGAGGGCCGCGAGCAGCTCCGCGCACTCGGCTTTGCGGTCTAGTGATTCTGGTTTGACCACAGCGGTACACTGACCCGTTGTGATTGTCACGAACGACCTCGAAGTCCGCGTCGGCGCACGCACTCTGCTCAACGCACCCGGCCAGCACCTGCGCGTGCAGCCGGGCGACCGCATCGGACTTGTCGGCCGCAACGGTGCTGGCAAGACCACGACAATGCGCATCCTGGCGGGGGAGACCGAGCCGTATGGCGGGTCGGTGACCCGCTCCGGCGAGATCGGCTACCTGCCGCAGGACTCACGAGAGGGCAATATCGAGCAGACCGCCCGCGACCGTGTTCTGTCCGCCCGCGGGCTCGACCAGATCCGTTCCTCTATGGAACGGCAGCAGGAGATCATGGAGGTCGAGGACGGGGCGAAGCGCGACGCCGCGATCTCCAAGTACTCACGTCTCGAGGAGCGTTTCCACTCGCTCGGCGGATACGAAGCCGACGCTGAGGCGGCACAGATTTGCGACAACCTCGGCTTGCCGGACCGTATTCTGGACCAGCAGCTCAAAACGCTGTCGGGCGGCCAGCGCCGACGCGTGGAACTCGCCCAGATCCTTTTCGCCGCCAACGACGGCGCGGGCAAGTCCACGACTACCTTGCTTCTCGACGAGCCCACAAACCACCTCGACGCCGACTCGATCACTTGGCTGCGCGAGTTCCTCTCCAAGCACGAGGGCGGTCTCATCATGATCTCCCACGACGTCGAGCTTCTCGATGCCGTCTGCAACAAGGTCTGGTTCCTCGATGCCGTCCGCGGCGAAGCAGATGTTTACAACATGGGCTTCGCCAAGTACAAGGACGCCCGCGCCGAGGACGAGGCGCGCCGCCGCCGTGAACGCGCCAACGCAGAGAAGAAGGCGTCCGCCCTGCAGAAGCAAGCTGCCAAGCTCGGTGCGAAAGCCACAAAGGCAGCGGCCGCGAAGCAGATGCTCGCCCGCGCCGACCGCATGATGAACGAGCTCGACGAGGTCCGAGTGGCGGACAAGGTGGCGTCGATCAGCTTTCCTGAGCCCGCGCCGTGCGGAAAGACTCCGCTATTCGGCAAGGGCCTGACCAAAATGTACGGGTCGCTGGAGGTCTTCGCGGGGGTGGACTTGGCGATCGACAAGGGGTCCCGCGTGGTCGTTCTGGGCACCAACGGTGCCGGAAAGACGACGCTGCTCAAGCTCCTCGCGGGCGTTGAGCGCACCGACGGCGAGGGCGGCCTTGTCACCGGCCACGGCCTGAAGATCGGTTATTTCGCCCAGGAGCACGACACCATCGACGGCGACAAGACTGTTTGGGAGAACACCATCGAAGCGTGCCCCGACGCTGGCCAGCAGGACCTGCGCGGCCTGCTCGGCGCATTCATGTTCTCCGGCGACAAGCTCGAGCAGCCTGCCGGCACGCTCTCCGGCGGTGAGAAGACGCGACTCGCCCTGGCCACGCTCGTCTCCTCCCGCGCCAATGTGCTGCTTCTCGACGAGCCCACCAACAACCTCGACCCCCAATCCCGCGAGCAGGTCCTTGACGCGCTGAAGACCTACACCGGCGCCGTTGTTCTGGTCACCCACGATCCAGGCGCGGTGCGCGCCCTCGAACCGGAACGCGTGATCATCATGCCGGAAGGCGACGAGGACATCTGGAGCGACGAATACATGGAGATCGTCGAACTCGCCTAAGAGTTTGCTTGTCGACGCGTGGATCTCGATCACACCGCCTCCATCCCCGCCTGGGGAAATGCGCAGGAGAACCGCTGAAAATGCAATCTAAATCCACGGCGGTCAAAAGCTGCGTACTCGGGGTGGAACGGCAGCCCACGAAAGAGCCGAATATGATTGGACGCATGAATCCGATTGACTCTGTCTTGGAAGCCTGGAAGTCCCTGAGCAAGGAAGAGAAGACTGCCGCCGGAATTCTCGGCGCGGTCGACACCGCCGCGAAGGGCATCGCCCTGTGGGATCTCGCCCGTACCGATGCGGAGCGTCTGCGCGGCCCGAAGTGGTTCTGGACCACTTTCATCGGTGTGGCCAACACGATCGGCTGGGCGAGCTACTTCACCGTGGGCAAGAAGCGCGACGGCAAGAAGAACTAGTCAGGTCCTGCCCCGCGCCGCGCTAATTGCGGAACCCGTGCACCGGCGCGGGAATGAACCCGCCGCGCTCGATGAATGGCGCGTTGGACACTTCGCTAACCGGAATGACCGGGGCGTATCCGAGAAGACCACCGAAGTTCACCTCATCGCCGGGCTTTGTGCCCGGCACAGGAATGAGGCGGGCGGCGGTGGTCTTATGGTTCATCACACCGATAGCGGCTTCGTCGGCGATCATGCCCGCGATGGACGCAGCAGAGGTGTCGCCGGGGATGGCGATCATGTCGAAGCCCACGGAGCAGATCGATGTCATCGCTTCGAGCTTGTCCAGTGAAATGGCACCGGAACGGACCGCATCGATCATGCCCTGGTCTTCGGAGACGGGGATGAAAGAACCGGAGAGACCGCCGACGCGGGAGCAGGCCATCATGCCGCCTTTCTTGACGGCGTCGTTAAGCAATGCGAGCGCGGCTGTCGTGCCGTGCGTGCCCACTTGGTTGAGGCCCATGTGCTCGAGGATGTGGGCGACGGAATCGCCGACCTCCGCGGTGGGGGCGAGGGAGAGATCCACAATGCCGAAGGGCACGCCGAGCCGTTCCGCAGCGAGGTTGCCGACGAGCTGACCGGCGCGGGTGATCTTGAACGCGGCCTTCTTGATTTCTTCGGCGACCTCGTTGAGGCTCTTCCCGGCAAGGGGCGTGATGGCGCGGTCCACCACGCCAGGGCCCGAGACGCCAACGGACACGACGGCGTCCGGTTCCTCGATACCGTGGAATGCGCCCGCCATGAACGGGTTGTCGCCGACGGCGTTGGCGAAGACAACGAGCTTGGCGCATGCGATGGAGGAGTCGTCGGCTGTGCGGGCAGCGGCATCCTTGATCACTTCGCCCATAGTCTTCACGGCATCCATATTGATGCCTGCGCGCGACGATGCGACGTTGACGGAACCGCAGACGAAGCTGGTCTCAGACAATGCCTCGGGGATGGACCGGATGAGGCGCGAATCGGCCTCGGTCGCGCCCTTTTCCACGAGGGCGGAGTAGCCGCCGATGAAGTTCACACCCAGCTCGGTCGCCGCGCGGTCGAGGGCGCGGGCGATGTCGGCGGGGTTGCCGTCCACACCCGCTGCGACGAGCGCAATGGGGGAGACGGACACGCGCTTATTCACGATCGGGATGCCGAGTTCGCGCTCAATGCCCTCGCAGACTTCGACGAGACGGGCGGCGCGGGCGGTGACACGGTCGTAGACGGTCTCCGCAGTCGCTTCCATCGTGGCGCGCGTGCACCCGATGAGCGAGATGCCCATGGTGACGGTGCGGATGTCGAGGCGGTAGTCCTCGATCATCGAGATGACGTCGACGATGCTGGCTGCCTTGAAGTTGAGCTCGTTGGCCACCGGCTACACCTCGTTCATGGCGGTGAACAGGGCTTCCGACTGGACGCGGATGTCCACACCCAGCCCCTTGCCGAGTTCAATCATGTCGTCCTGCATACCGGCGAGGTCGAAGCCCTCGGAGGGGAGTTCTGCGCGGAGGACCATGGTGAAGAAGTCGTCCATGATCGTCTGGGAGACATCGACGATGTTGAGACCGTGGTCGGCGACCGCCTTGGACACGCCGGCGATGATGCCGACACGGTCGGGTCCCGTGGTGGTGATGATCGCGTACATGGTACCTATCCTACGGCCCAGACACGCCGCGCCAGACATGACTAGCGTGGGGAGCATGGCTACTAAGGAAAATCTGGAAAATCTGCAAAAAACGTCCAAGTTCGTCCTCGTCCTCGGGGCGGGCGGCAACGTTTCCAAGCACACGGTGCCGCTGCTCATCGAGTCGGGGCACAAGGTCGCGGCGCTCGTGCGCAATCCGGACCACGCGCAGCCGCTTATCGACGCCGGAGCAACCCCGATCATCCAGGACCTCACCACCCTCGATGAGGAGGGCTGGGCCCGCCTGATCACTCCGTTCGATGCGGTGGTGTGGTCCGCTGGCGCAGGAGGCGGCAGCGCAGAGCGCACCTACGCGGTGGACCGCGATGCGGCGCTGAAAGCGGTCGACGCACTAGAGGAACTGGGGGAGTTCGCCCCGCACTTCGTCATGGTGTCTTATGCGGGTGCGTCGGAGGCCACGGCAGAGGACGACGGGGGATCGTGGTACGCGTACGTGGAGGCGAAGAAGGACGTCGATAAGCGTCTTCTGGCCTCGGAACTGCCGTACACGATTCTGGGGCCGACGCGTCTGACCGATGAGCCGTCGAGGGGCCTGCACGTGCTGACGGAGCTGCGCAACGCGGAGTCGACGACATCGCGCGAGCTTGTCGCCCAAGTGATTGTCGAAGCTGTCGACCGGGGCGGGCTCGAGCCGAACCCCTTCGAATTCGAGGACGGCGACACCCCAGCGTCCGAGATCTAGGACCTAGTTCACGCCGCAGTACGCCACGAAGCGCCGCATCAGCTCGTGCGCGTACTCGGTGTCCACGCCGGGCAGTGAGGCGACAATGGTGTCGTACTCAGCGGCGGGGAAATAGCCGTAGTCGTAGAAGAAATCCATCCGGGCCTTCATGGCCGCATGGTCCATTTCGGCGTGGAATTGCGTGGCCCAGACGTGGTCGCGGTAACGGACAATCTGCACCGGACAGGTCGGGCCGGCGGCGAGAAGTTCCAGGGCCGCCGGATGGGGCTCGGCGTTTTCAGTGTGCCCGGTCAGTGCCGTGAATTCCTCCGGCAATCCGGCCACGATCGGGTCGTTCTCGGCGGCGGGGAGCAGCTCCACAGCTGTCGGACCTGCGGCCTCCGGGTGGGTGTGCGCCACAGTTCCGCCGGTGTGGTGGGTCAGCCAACTCAATCCGAAACAGACGAAGAAGACAGGCAGCGGGCCTTCGGCGACTTCGCTGAGGATCGCGTCCACGTGGCGCTGCCAGGGGGACCACTCGGCGTTGGTGATGTTGAGGGAGCTGCCGCCGACGATGATCCCGGAAAAACCGTCGAGGCTGCCTAGGGGGGTGTGCTCGTCGGGAATCATTAGGCGCTCGACCTGTTCGGGAGAAAGTCCGGTGGCGTTCAGGACGTCGTTGTATTCGGCCTTTGACACGTCGGGGCCGATCGCGCCGTCGCGGAGTGACAGGAAGAGCAGACGAGACATAACGGCGATTCTATACCGCTTGGTCTAGTTTGCGTGAATTCGGGGCGTCGAAAAGCGAAAAGCCGGGCCCCGGCTGGGACCCGGCCTTATGTGGCTAAGAGTTAGCTCTTGACCATCTGGCGCAGCACGTACTGCAGAATGCCGCCGTGGCGGTAGTACTCGGCCTCACCAGGTGTGTCAACGCGGACCTTGGCGTCGAACTCGACAGTCTCGCCGCCGTCCTTCGTCGCGGTGACGTGGACGGTCTCCGGGATGGTGTCGCCCTCGTTGAAGGCGGTGACGCCGGAGATGTCGAACGTCTCGGTACCGTCCAGACCCAGGGACTCGTGCGACTCACCCTCGGGGAACTGCAGCGGCAGAACGCCCATACCGATCAGGTTCGAGCGGTGGATACGCTCGAAGGACTCGGTGATGACTGCGCGCACGCCGAGCAGGTTGGTGCCCTTCGCAGCCCAGTCGCGGGAAGAACCGGTGCCGTACTCCTTACCGGCCAGGACGACCAGCGGGATGTTCTTCTCGGCGTAGTTCTGGGCGGCATCGTAGATGAACGCCTGCGGGTTGCCCTCCTGGGTGAAGTCCAGGGTGTAACCGCCGGCATCCTCGACGAGCTGGTTGCGGAGACGGATGTTGGCGAAGGTACCGCGGACCATGACCTCGTGGTTACCGCGGCGGGAACCGAAGGAGTTGTAGTCATGGCGGGCGACGCCGTTGTCGTCCAGGTAGTTCGCCGCCGGAGTGCCCGGCTTGATGGAGGAAGCAGGGGAGATGTGGTCGGTGGTGACCGAGTCGCCCAGCTTCGCCAGAACGCGGGCACCGCTGATGTCCTCGACAGCCTCCGGCTGGTCCGGCATACCGTCGAAGTACGGAGCCTTGCGGATGTAGGTGGAGTCCTCGTTCCAGGAGAAGGTCTTGCCCTCCGGAACGTCGAGTGCCTGCCACTGCTGGTCGCCCTTGAAGACGTCCGCGTAGTCCTTCTCGTACATCTCGCGGGAGATCGTCTCGGCGATGACGCCCTCGATCTCCTCCGGGGACGGCCAGACATCCTTCAGGAAGACATCGTTGCCCTCTGCGTCCTGGCCGAGTGGCTGAGACTCGAAATCGAAGTCCATGGTGCCGGCGATCGCGTATGCGATGACGAGCAGCGGGGACGCGAGGTAGTTCATCTTCACGTCCGGGGAGATGCGGCCCTCGAAGTTACGGTTGCCGGACAGCACAGCGGTGGCGGTCAGGTCGTACTCGTTGATCGCGTCGGACACCTCGTTCGGCAGCGGGCCGGAGTTACCGATGCAGGACGCGCAGCCGAAGCCGGAGAGGTAGAAGCCGACAGCCTCGAGGTCCTTCCAGAGGTCGGCACGGTTGTAGTAGCCGTCGACGACCTGCGAACCCGGAGCCATGATGGTCTTGACCCACGGCTTGGCCTTCAGGCCCTTCTCCGCAGCCTTGCGCGCCAGCAGCGCCGCACCGACCATGACGGACGGGTTGGAGGTGTTGGTGCAGGAGGTGATGGCAGCAATGGCGACCATGCCGTGGTCGAGGGTGTACTCGCCGCCCTGCGGGGATTCGACGATGACCGGCTTGGAGGCGCGGCCTTCAGCGCCCTCGGCGGCGGACTCGCCGTTCGCCGGCCAGGACTCGTTGTAGGAGACGACCTCGACCTTCTCGGCGCGGACCGGCTCTGCCTGGCCTTCGCCAGCGGTGTTGTAGTCCGGCAGCTGCTTGCGGAAGGTGTCCTTGGACTCCTCGAGCAGAATGCGGTCCTGCGGGCGCTTCGGGCCTGCGATGGACGGCTTGACGGTGGACAGGTCGAGCTCGAGGTACTCGGAGTACTCGGCTTCCTCCGCACCCTGCTCGAGCCACATGCCCTGAGCCTTGGCGTAAGCCTCGACGCGGTCGATGGTCTCCTGGTCGCGGCCGGTGAGGTGCAGGTAGTTGATGGTCTCCTCGTCGATCGGGAAGATCGCGCAGGTGGAGCCGAACTCCGGCGACATGTTGCCGATGGTCGCGCGGTTGGCCAGAGGGATCTCCTTGACGCCGTCGCCGTAGAACTCGACGAACTTCTGGACCACACCGTGCTCGCGGAGCATCTCGGTGACGGTCAGGACGACGTCGGTAGCGGTGACGCCGACCGGGATCTCGCCGGTCAGCTTGAAGCCGACCACGCGCGGGATGAGCATGGACACCGGCTGGCCGAGCATTGCTGCCTCAGCCTCGATGCCGCCGACACCCCAGCCCAGAATGCCCAGGCCGTTCTCCATGGTGGTGTGGGAGTCGGTGCCGATGCAGGTGTCCGGGTATGCGACGCCGTCGTTGTCGAAGACGACGCGGGACAGGTACTCAATGTTGACCTGGTGGACGATGCCGGTTCCCGGCGGGACAACGCGGAAGTTGGAGAAGTTCTCCGCACCCCAACGCAGGAACTGGTAGCGCTCCTCGTTGCGCTCGTACTCGATCTCGACGTTCTTGTCCAGAGCGCTCTCGGAGCCGAACGCCTCGATGATGACGGAGTGGTCGATGACCATCTCGGCCGGGTTCAGCGGGTTGACCTGGTCCGGGTTGCCGCCGAGGGAGGAAACGGCCTCACGCATGGTGGCAAGGTCGACGACACAGGGCACACCGGTGAAGTCCTGCATGAGGACGCGGGCCGGGGTGAACTGGATTTCCACGGACGGCTCTGCCGACGGGTCCCAGTTGGCGATAGCCTTGATGTGCTCTTCGGTGACGTTCTTGCCGTCCTCGGTGCGCAGGAGGTTTTCGCCCAGCACCTTGAGGGAGTAAGGGAGTTTCTCCATGCCTTCGACCGCGTCAAGGGCGTAGTAGTCGTAAGACTTGCCGCCTACCTCGAGCGTCTTCTTGGCGTTGAAGGAGTTCTTGCTTTCAGACACGTGAGCTCCGTTTCTCGTTGTAACAACTGAAAATCTAGGTGTGTGACCCGTACGGGCCCCTAACGGTCAATGTTAAGCCACACACGTTATTTAGGGGGCATTTGGTCCCGCACATTTCCCCGGTTCAGACTTTCAGATACCCCGCGGGGGAGCGGCGCGCCCACCGTGCGCCGGGGGAGAGCGCCGTTACGCTGATCATCATGGATCCCAGCGCCCCCGACTTCGAGAGCTTGGCCTCGCAGCTTAACGACGACGCTGTCGCCTTCGGCACCGACAACCCCGTCAATGCCGTCTTGCAGGAGAACTTGCTGGGGGCACTTTCCGACCTGGAGGGGCGCACGAATGGCTCTGCAGGAATGGTAGTCCTCGAGACCACCGGCCAACCTGCTGGCCAGCTGCGCGACCTGGCCCAGGATCTAAAGGACGCAACGGGCCTCGACACCGTCATCGTCCGGACGCCTGCCTCGACCGCTGCCGTCAGTGGCAGTCTCACCCGGGCGCAGGTGGAGCAGGGGCAGTATGCGTTGATCTCCGAGCCTGATTACGCGGCCGGTGTCCGCGCCTTCGGGGAGGAAGCCGCGGGCTTCACCGTTCCGTGGCTTGCCGTGATCTGCGCTGTCGTCATCGTTGCGGCCGTCGCTGTGGCGGTCACCCTTCGTACTGTCCGCACCGGTCGGCGGTGAATCCTCGGCGGGCCAGAGGATTGACGTCAAGTAATAAGCCTTGATGGGCCAGGCGCCAAAGTGAACGTCGATACGTGCTTTCCGGCGTGTCGTCCTAGCAGCCTCTACTTTGTCTGCTAGCGCAACAGATGAATGTGACGGAAGTCACATTTTCGGCCGTGGTTCACAAAACCGCAGCCAGGGCAATTCTCACAGTCATGTTATTTAGCTTGACGGGTGTGAAAATTGGTAAAGCTTGTGCAACAGACTGGTTACGTGACCTATGGTTTCCATGTCGGCTCGTGAGTCGGTAACTGCAACATAGGCCGCAGTCGCAACACGCGATTATTTCGGGCATGTGGGGAAGCACGCCAAGGAATGCGGATTGCGCCGGGCGGACGGTCGCAGTGCGCCGGCTCGCGGGTTCACAACCGTGATCGTTCAATCGTCCGCACGCCAGACTTGACTGTTTGGCTCATTCACGGCTCGCGCCCGCAAAGGGAACTGGATGCGAGCCGTTTATGAAGTGTGCGGTGAGAGGAAAACCTCCGTGGATTTCACCGTCCGTTCCGCGTCCGCGCGGCCCCGCACGTTCGTTAAACGCACCAAGCTCACTTTTCGGTCGATCGTGCCAGCGGCTGCTTGCGTTGCGACGCTGTCTATCGCGAGCCCATCTGTCGAGGTCTCTGCTCAAGAATCGCCGCTGACCGCGATCATCTCCGAGATCTCCCGGCACGAGGCGGATGTCAACCGCATTAACCTAGAGATCGGCAATTTGCGCGAGGCTGTCAACCAGGCACTCGTTGATCTTCATGACGCTCAGTCGCTGGCGGAGCAGGCTCGGCGCGGCGCCACCGAGGCGCGGAAGCGTCTCGACGAGACCCAGGCCGATGTCGAGCGCGCCCAGGAGGAGCTGGATGAGATTTCCCGCTCTTCCTACCGTTCGAGCGGCGCTAACGGCACTCCCGTCCACGCCGATGCTGATGCGCGAAAGGATTCCCTCGACCGGCAGACTTATCTGCGCAAGGAATCAGAGGATAAGCAGCGTGCGCTCGAGGATCTCCAGCGTTCCCGCACGGAGGCCGCTAACGACGAGTCCACTCTACGTCAAGCTAGCAGGCTTGCCGACGAGCGCGCTGCCGCCGCCGAAGATGCCGAGACTAACGCCCGGGACACGCTCGACTCGTCCCTGAGCGCTCTGGAATCCCAGCTGTCGGAACGCGACATTGCTTCCTCCGAGCTGGAGCAGGCTCAGACAGAGCTGGCCGAGCAGCGCCCCGAGGCCGCCGCGGCGATGGGCATCGGAACGGAAGATCCGGCACAAGCGCCAGCGGCACAATCCGCTTCCGAGACGGAGCCGGAAGCGGAACACTCCTCGTCGGAGCAGAGCGCTCAAGCGGACGAGACTGTGGAGCCTTCTGAGGCTGCACAGCCTGGATCATCTTCGGCGACGGAATCTCCCGCTGTCGAGACTGAGACCGGGACCGGGACCGAGACCGAGACTACGGCTGAGACTGGGACTGACACTCAGACCACCTCCACTGAAGAGCAACCCACTGTGCAGTCCAGCGAGGCTGACACCTCTGAGTCGGAGCCCGCTGAGGCGGCAACGGCCGCGGAAGCCGAGTCTTCTGCGTCTTCTGCTGAGGAGAACTCTTCGGCTCCGCAGTCGTCCCAGGCTCCGTCCCTGGAGGACTTCGCCAATCCGGAGACTGTGCAGACTGCGCTCGACGCCTTCTCCAAGGCGGTGAACCAGTCCCAGGCGGAGCACGCCAGCTTCGAGGACCCGTACCAGGATTCTGCCTCGGGGGAGGCGGTGTCGGGGGATATCGCGTCTCCGTCGTCAAGCGAGAGCGCTGATCAAGAGGTCGCGAAATCCGACGAGGAAGAGGGAACCGACGTCGCCGGTGTGCTGCCTGAGGTCGACGACGCGGAGAAGGTCTCCGAGAAGTTGCGCGGCACCGAGTCCGCATCAGACGGCTCACGTGGGCAGCAGATCGAAGCGGTCATTGCCCGGGCCGAATCCCAGATCGGCATACCGTACGTGTGGGGCGGCGGCGACGCCAACGGCGCCACGATGGGTCTCGACGGTCAGGGCTACAACGGCCAAGCCGGATTCGACTGCTCGGGTCTGGTGCTCTACGCCTACTCCGGTGCGGGCATCTCGCTGCCGCACTACACCGGCTACCAGTACCAGCGCGGAACCCAGATTCCGGTCGACCAAGTTGAGCGCGGTGACCTCCTGTTCTGGGGCAACCAGGGCAGCCAGCACGTGGCTATCTACCTCGGTGACGGCATGATGCTGGAGGCACCCCAGACCGGAATGAACGTGCAGAAGACCGCGGTGCGCCGAAACGGTCTCGCACCGATGGCAGTCCGTTTGATCTAGCGCGGCAACAGGCATGGCAACTGGCACCTAGGTAGGTCCGGCTGATCTAGACTGGCAACCATGTCTGATAGCCAATTCGATGCACTCCTCGTCCTTTCCTTCGGCGGCCCCGAGGGAGAAGACGAGGTCATTCCTTTTTTGGAGAATGTCACCCGCGGACGCGGCATCCCGCGCGAGCGTCTCGCCGAAGTGGGCGAGCACTATTTCAACTTCGGTGGTGTGAGCCCGATCAACGGGCAGAACCGCGAAATCATCGCGAATCTCGAGGCGGCCATCGCCGATCGGGGCGACGAACTTCCGGTGTATTTCGGCAACCGTAACTGGCACCCGTTCGCGGCGGATGCAGTGGACCAGATCGCGGCGGACGGTCACAAGCACGTCGCCGTGTTCGCCACCTCGGCGTGGGGCGGGTACTCGGCGTGCCGCCAGTACGACGAGGACATCGTGAAGCTGCGCGAGGTGCACCCGGAGATCGAGTTCACGAAGCTGTGGCAGTTCTACGGCCACCCGACCTTCATCAAGCTCATGGCCGACCAGGTTCGCGCCGCCTGGGAGTCCGCGGACCAGAAGTCCACCCGTGTGCTCTTCGCCGCCCACTCGGTGCCGAACGCGGCCGATGACGCTTCGGGCGGCCCCACCGACCAGAACCTCTATTCCCGTCAGGTCGCCGAGGCCTCCCGCCTAATCGCGCTCGAGGCGGGCGTGCCGGACTACGAGGTCGTGTGGCAGTCCCGTTCCGGCGACCCGCGCACCCCATGGCTCGAGCCGGACGTAGTGGACCGAACCGAGGAAATCGATGATGCGGGCGAGGGTGTCAAGCACATCATTTGCGTGCCGGTCGGTTTCATCACCGACCACATGGAGGTCATTTGGGACCTCGACACCGAGCTCAAGGAAGCGTGCGAGGAACGTGGCATCACCCTCACCCGAACGCCGACGGTGGGCTTGGACCCGGTATTCGCGCAGCTCATTCTCGATCTGCTCGATAACACGGCCGCAGGCACGGAGCCCGAGAGCTTGTCGACGATCACTGTCCAGGGCTGCACCCTCAACGGGGCACCGTGCAAGGAAGGCTGCTGCGCTCCTCAGCGACCGAAGCCGGCAGCGGCTGCGCCGGCATCGTAGGCCTTCTCGCCCGAGCGCCGCTCACCGCTGGTAGTCCAGCACCGCGTCAGCGACCCCGGCCATCCGCGCGGTGCGGATATGTCGCCACAGGCTGAACAGCTGCGGGTCGAAGGAATGGTCGTTGAGCCGGTCGACCACCGTCTCGATGACGGCGGCGACGGCATCGGCGCGCGCGAACAGTTTCGCTGCGCGACCGGGTGTGCGCAGGGGGAGTCCGGGGGTGTCGTAGAAATCGGCGAGGGTGCCCACGGTCAACCGGGGGTCGGGGAGCTCCGCGCGAGTGCCGCCGGTCGCCTCGATGAGGACCGTCGCCTGCTCCGTTGCGCGGGCCAACAGGGCATCGGCTTCGCCGGGGCTGAGCCAGGCCGGTTCGGGGAGGGGGCCGTGCTCTTCAAACCAGTGCCACTCGGCGCCGGCATCCGTGCTTTCGGGGACGAGGATATGGGAGACTCCAGCGTGCCCCCGCAGAACGATCGCGCTTCCCCCGCTCATCGCGTTGGCAGCCGCGGCAGCGGGCGATCCCGCCGGCAGCTCTGGGGGCTGCCCGGGCCCGGACAGGATCAGGCGCACTGCGGGGCCGGGGGAGTCGAGGTCGGCTGAGGCGCGGACGTCGTGAAGCAACTGCGCGAGAGGTTCACCTTGGTAGGTGTTGCGGCCGAAGAGCTCTGTCAGTGCGCCGACGAGGGCGTCGGACGGTTCGTGCCCGCAAAGCCATGCTGCGAGCCAGACTGCTGTGTTCTGGAGGGGCGAATAGACTTCGGCGCGCGTACTCACGGATCCGAAGTGTAACGGATACACTCATAGCCCACTATGAGCGGATTCAACAGGAACGCAGACCCGTACGGTGGAGATATTTTCGCCGGTCACCCCCGCAAAAAGCCGAAGGTGTACCCGCAGGTGGAAGCGACGGGCGACATCGTCGCGGAGGTTTTCGGCGACGACTTCGTGGGACTCGTCGTGGGGCTGGAGCGCACGTACGACGGCGATTTCGTTCGCCTGGAGGACCGGCGCGGGACACAGAGGCTGTTCAAGATGCTCCCCGGCGCGTTCCTCGTGGAGGGGGAGAGGGTGACGCTGACGCGGCCCGCAGTCAAGCAGGAAGCGCGCCGTTCGAATTCGGGGTCGCGGCGTGTGGAGAACGTTCAGGCGAAGGTCGCAATGCCCTCGCGCATCTGGGTCGAGGGCGTGCACGACGCGGCGATCGTGGAGAAGGTGTGGGGCCACGACCTGCGCGTTGAAGGCGTTGTCGTGGAGTTCCTCGAGGGGCTAGACAACCTGCCCGAGCGTCTCGCTGAATTCGAGCCGGGGCCGGGGCGCCGTATCGGAGTGCTCGCCGATCACCTCATCGACGGGTCGAAGGAGTCGCGCCTCGTCGCGGATGTTGGGCCGCACGTGCTGGTCACAGGTCACCCGTACGTGGATATTTGGGCGGCGGTGAAGCCGGAGCGCCTCGGCCTGCGCGCGTGGCCCGACGTGCCCAAGGGCGAGGATTGGAAGACAGGTATCTGCCGCCGCGTGGGCTGGTCCGATCCGCGGGAGGGGTGGAACCGTGTGTACAACGCAGTTGAGACGTTCCGCGACCTCGACCACACGCTCATCGGCGCGGTCGAGCGGCTCGTCGACTTCGTCACCACACCGGAGTTGCCCAAAGAAAGCTTTTGACCCGCTTATCGACGCCCCGAATGCGTTAATCTGACTACGTGGGAACAGTTATTTGGCTCATTGTCACGCTCGTTCTCGCCGGCCTTGAGTTAGCGGCGGGCGAGTTCACCTTCCTCATGCTCGCCGGGGGTGCGTTGACCACCGCTGGCGCAAGTCTGTTCGGCATTCCGCTGTGGGCGGAGATCGTGACATTCGGGCTCGCGTCCGGTGCCCTCATCCTGTTTCTCCGCCCGTGGTTGCATCGCCGGTACAAGAAATCGTCGGCACTGGACACCTCCCCGAAGGCGCTGGTCGGCGCCTCGGCGGAGGTGCTGGAGGACATTACGCAGTCCGGCGGCCAAGTTCGCCTCGACGGTTCGATCTGGTCGGCCCGCGCCATCAACCCCGCTTTGACCATCCCCGCCGGTGAGCACGTCACCGTCGCTGATATCGACGGCCCGACCGCCGTCGTCTGGAAGGAGTGACCATGACCCCAACGCTTGTTCTACTGCTCGTCTTATTCCTCTTCATCGTCGTCGTCGTTTTCCGCGCCATCGCCCTGATCCCGCAGGGTGAGGCAGCTGTGATCGAGCGCCTCGGCCGCTACACCCGCACGGTTTCCGGCGGCATCACGCTTCTCATCCCGTTCGTGGACAGGGTCCGTGAGCGTGTGGACACACGCGAGCGCGTGGTGTCGTTCCCGCCGCAGGCCGTGATCACGCAGGACAATTTGACCGTGGCCATCGACACGGTGGTGACGTTCCAGATCAACGACCCGGCCCGCGCCATTTACGGTGTGGATAACTACATCGTGGGCGTGGAGCAGATCTCCACGGCGACGCTCCGCGACGTCGTCGGCGGCATGACCCTCGAGGAAACCCTGACCTCCCGAGAAACCATCAACCGCCGTCTGCGCGGCGAGCTGGATGCCGCCACCGCCAAGTGGGGCCTGCGCATCAGCCGAGTTGAACTCAAGGCGATCGATCCGCCACCGTCCATTCAGCAGTCCATGGAGATGCAGATGAAGGCGGATCGCGAGAAGCGCGCCATGATTCTCACCGCCGAGGGCCGCCGCGAGTCCGACATCAAGACCGCCGAGGGCGAGAAGCAGGCGCGCATCCTGTCGGCTGAGGGCGAGAAGCACGCGGCGATCCTCGCCGCGGAAGCAGAGCGCCAGGCGACTATTCTGCGCGCAGAGGGTGAGCGCGCGGCGAAATTCCTCGAGGCGCAGGGTGAGGCGCGCGCGATCCAGAAGGTCAACGCCGCCATCAAGTCCTCCGGGGTCACTCCCGAGCTGCTGGCGTTCCAGTACATGGAGAAGCTGCCGAAGATCGCCGAGGGCAACGGCTCCACGATGTGGATGATCCCGTCGCAGTTCGGCGATTCGCTGGAGGAATTCGCCAAGGCCTTCGCCAAGAAGGACGATGACGGTGTGTTCCGCTACGAGCCGGGCCAGATCGACCAGGAAGCCCGCGAGATTGCCACGCAGGAAGACACCGACGCGTGGTTCGAGACCAACACAGACCCCGAGATCGCCAAGGCCGTCGCCGAAGCCCGCGCAGTGGCGAACAAGCCGGTGGGCTCCTCACTCGACGAAGCGACGACGGGTACTGGAAACGCAGCTCCGGGTACCCCGGCCAGCGGCGGCATTTCCAGCCGGGTGACCTCCGGTGACCCTGAGCCGACCACCCCCGCCTCCGAGGCCCCGCGCCATGAGCAGCCGGCAGAGCCCGTCCAACCGGGCCAGTACGCGCAGCCGCCCCAGCCGCGGCCGCAATTCGAGCAGCCGGGTTTCCCGCCCCAGATGCCTAACCAGCGTCCCCAGCAGCCCTAGACATCAAGTTGACGGCCAGCTGCCAGCCCGCCTGCTCGGCCTGCCACCCGGCGGCCTGCAGGCGCTGGCTCATGGCCTGTTTCGAAATCCCGAGCTGAGCCGCGGCCTCATTCTGGTTCAGCCCCGAGCGCACCAGCGACGTGGCCTCCCGGCCCTCGACGGTGCGCTTTGCCAGCACATGGCCGAGCAGCGCGAACGCTGAGGCGATATCAGCGGCGTCCGTCCCGGGCTCCCGCTTATCGACGACAACCCTCACCAGCCCCGCCTTCCTTCCCACCGCATCCGTCGCGGCGTAGACGGCGGGGCCGTTCTCGGTGATGCCGATGCCGATGGCCCAGTCGCCGTCGGAAAGCAAGGCCATCACGAGCATGCAGGCGGCCTCCGCGTTGTCCACGTGCGCTCGGATGTCCTCCACCCCTACGACATCGAAGTGGCCGACCCCGTCGAGGGTGGACAAGGCTTCAGCGGAGCGCTTCACAAGGTCGGCGCGACGGGAATCGCGGCCACGGTAGCGGGCATGGACGGCAATCATGGCGTTAGTCTAACCCCGCGACCCCCGGTCCACGGTGGAGGCTTGACGAGTGGGCGTGGTGGCGTCGAAAAGCAAGCCCGAGAGCCCCACGACGGCGAGCACCACCATGACCGCCACGAAAACCGGGTCCGGATCATCCGTCAGCGTCTGCCCGAACATCGTCACCAGAATTGTTCCCGGTGCGGACCCCACGAGCGTGGCGGCGGCGAACGGTAGGACCGGCACGCGGGTGAGTGCAGCGGCGTAATTCATGATGGAAAACGGCACGCCCGCGATCATGCGGAGGCTCGTGACCGCCAGCCAGCCCCGCTCCTCTAGCCGCTGGTTGATCCGCCGCACAGCCGGGTGCGTGAGGCGCGGCTCCACCCAGTCACGCAGTAGGAAGCGCACCAGCAGCAACGAGATGACGGCCGACACCGTCGTCGCGGTGAGCGCCAGCGCAATGCCCCGCACAGCGCCGAACAGCACGCCCGCCGACACCGTGAGCAGAGTGCGGGGGATAGGGAACTGCGTGATCACCACGTAGGCCACCCAGAAGACGGCCGGGAACCAGGGGCCGGTGCGCTCGGACCAGGAGCGGAGTTGGGCAAGCGACGGGACGTCGATAAGCGTCCACGCCGCGATGAAGAGCGCCCCCGCGACGAGCACGAGAACAATCTTGCCGCGCGGGCCCACTTTTCGAAGTTGCACGGCACAATTTTCCCCTGCGGGTACGCTGGAGCCAAACTCGAAGTGGTGCGCGAATGATTCACGATGACCCGAAACTCCTCCCGACTCTGCTCTTCATGGCCTGCCTCGCGGCGGCAGCCCCGGTGCTGGACCTCAAGGAATTCCCCGCGCTGGCCATCGCTTTCACCGCCGCGGGCGTGCTGTTCGGGATTCCGGCGTGTCTGTTCACCGCCCGTACGCGCGCCTTCCGCGGCATCGTGGCCAGCATTGTTCTCGTTGCTGGCCTTGTCGCTCCGGCAGTCATCCTCGGGATACGCTCTGACGCCTCCAGCGGCTGGCCATTCGACGGGTTCCTCCTCTCGGCGCTAGTGACCGCGATTCCCATGTTCGCCGTGTACACCGCATGCGTCGTCGCGGCGGGGATGCAGCTGCGGAAGATCTTCCTCGCCCTGTGCGCAGCGGCTTCTAGTGAAACGAAAAGCACCCCGCCGGTCATCCGGAGGGGTGCGGGTCTGTGCCCGAGGGGGGACTTGAACCCCCACGTCCGTTAATAGGACACTAGCACCTCAAGCTAGCGCGTCTGCCATTCCGCCACCCGGGCTTTGGGTGTTGTCAGCCTTGCGGCTGGGCACTCGTAGAACTATAGGACGTGGCACATGAGTCCGGCAAATCGCCACGTCAAACGCGATAGGACGGTACAAAGGAGACATGACTGTTTCGTATGTTTCCGACCGTTTCCCCGGCCCCGACCCGTACGCGCCGCTTGTCGACGTCCCGTCGTTTCCCGTCACCTCCACCGACCTGGTCGACGGCGAGAAGCTTCCTGACACCCAGACCGGCGACGACGGCATCTCCCCGCAGCTGGCCTGGTCCGAACTTCCAGAGGGCACGAAGACCATTGCCGTGACGTGCTTCGACCCGGATGCACCGACGGCATCCGGTTTCTGGCACTGGGCCGCGTTCAACATCCCGGTGGACGTGACCGAGCTGCCCACCGGCGCCGGCTCGGAGGATGGCCTCGGTGTCGGCGCAGTCGTTCTCACCGGTGATTCCGGTGTCAAGGGCTACTACGGCTCCAACCCACCCGAAGGCCACGGCCCGCACCGGTACCTCTTCGCTGTCCACGCTGTGGACACCGAGCTGCCGGCCGACGGGATCGCTAACCCCACACAGCTCGGCTTCAACCTCAACTTCCACTCCCTGGGACGCGCCATCATCTGGGGTTGGGACGAGAACTAAGGCCGTGCGTGCGCGTCATGGCGTTCATCGCCGGGCGGTCGCGTTCTAGTCTTTCCAGGCGAGACTCGAGCCGACCGCTTGGCCGATGTTGTCGAGGCCATGCGCCTCCACCTGGCGGGCGAGACCGTGGTGAACCGCGCGGATCCATCCCAGGCCGCCGTAAATGAACGGTGTGTAACCCTGCAACAGGTGGGCACCGGCAGTGATACGCTCCCACGCCTGCTGCGGGGTGGAGATACCCCCAACGCTCACCAGCACGAGCTTTCCGCCCACACGCCCGTTCAAACGCTTCAGCACCTCGAGCGACCGGTCGTTCAAGGGGGCTCCCGAGATGCCGCCGGCACCCATCGCTTCAACCTCCGCCGCATCAGTGCTCAAGCCGTTGCGGCTGATCGTGGTGTTCGTGGCCACGATGCCGGCGAGCCCCAGCTCCACAGCCAGATCGGCGACTGCGTCGATGTCCGCGTCGCTGAGATCCGGGGCAATCTTCACCAGGACCGGTGTGTCCGTGGCATCCTGTACCGCGCCGAGAATCGGGCGGAGCTCCTCGATCGCCTGCAGATCTCGCAGACCCGGAGTGTTGGGGGAGGAGACATTGACCACGATGTAGTCCGCCAGCCGGCCAAGTAGACTCGCACCAGTGCGGTAGTCGCGGACTGCGTCCTCAGAGGTCTTGTTCTTGCCGATGTTGATGCCGACGACATTGCCCGACTTCCGCTTCTCCAGGTTCTTCGCGACCGCCAGCGCACCCTCGTTGTTGAAGCCCATGCGGTTGAGAATCGCCTTATCGGCCGGCAGCCGGTACAGGCGCGGCGCCGGGTTGCCGGGCTGGGGGCGGGGAGTGACGGTGCCGAGCTCCGCGTAACCGAAACCAACGGCGCCCCAGGCGTCGATAGCCGTGGCGTTCTTATCGAATCCTGCCGCAAGCCCCAGCGGTGCCGGGAATGTCACACCGAACAATTCCTGCTCCAGGCGCTTGTCGTGTACCCGCACAACCTTCTCCATCGCCCGGTTTGCCGGTGCGATCGCGTTGAGAGCCCTCAGCGCCCCGCTGATAATGCCGTGGATTCGCTCCGGGGGGAGCAGGAACATGACTTTGAGCAGAGCGTCGTAAGCACCCATGAGAAGAACTCCTAATTGTCGGTTGCGGGGTTGTCAGCGTCTGTGCCGGTGGATTCCGGCGGAATGATTTGCAGGCCGGCACCGGAAGCAGAACCGATGAGCAGGGTGCCGTCGTCAAGCGAAACCATGTTCTGCGCGTCCGCGACTGTGCGCACCTTCCGCTGCTCGCGCGGCACGCCCTTAGAAATGTCGTACGCCGTGGCGGTGTTCTCTGCCGTCGAGGTGACCCACGCGAGCTTGTGCGCCGGATCCCACGATACCGCCCACGGGGACGCATCTGTCGGGACCGACTGGTGCAGGCGCACGACCTCGTCCGTGGTGTACACGAGAAGCTGGCCGCCCGTCGCATCCGACGCGAGCACCATGCCGTCCTCGCCAAACGCGGCCTGCCCGACGCCCAGTCCCACGCGCAGCGTGCCACCCTGACGACTCTTGGCTAGCTGCACATCCTGGATCGTTGTGTCGAAGCGGTTCAGGCGCACGACCCTGTCCTTCTGAGCCAGCACAAAATCCGACGGGCGGGCCACCGTGATGCGGTCCTGCTTCCCGCCGTCCCTGCCGAAAACCCAGAGTGTGGCGGTCTCGTCGGAACCTGCGATGACGGTGCCGTCGGCAAGCGGCGCTGCAACAGTGACCTCCTCATCAGGCGTGAACGACTCCTCCTGGTCGCCCGTGAAGAGGCGAACCGTACCGCCGCACACCGTCGCGAAGACCCCCTCGTTCGCCGTGACATCGCCGCATGTTTCGTCGAGCTCGTGCGTGGAACCGCCGCCCGCCCTGACCTCGTCGAGCGTACCCAACCGCAGCGTTCCATCCGCCCTGACACCGATAGTGCCGTTCGTGATCTCGATGTCGTCCACCGCCGGGAAGTCGACCGTCTCACCGTCGGCATCAGCCGTCGGCGGCGACTGCGCTGGCTCCGCGTTGCCCATCTCGGGGGACTCGATCGGCACCCCCGGTGTCTGCGAGCACGCTGTGAGCAGCAAGGTAGAAGCAGCGCAGGAAACGGCGAATACTGTCAACGAACGGCGAAATTTCACGGACCCAAGCTTATCAACAGTGAATTGTGCCGCCGCGTCGAATTGTTCCGCCGCGTCACACTTCAGCGCGCAGGGGCCGCAGCGGTAGTGTGTCGTCCGTGATTGAATCAACCCCCGAAACCATGTCGTGGCTCCAGGTTGTCGTCCTGTCCATCGTCCAGGGACTCACGGAATTTTTGCCGGTGTCCTCCTCCGGCCACCTGAACATCGTGTCCTCGTTGTTCTTCAGCCAGGACGCCGGTGCGAGCTTTACCGCCGTCATCCAGCTGGGCACGGAGCTGGCGGTGCTTGTCTTCTTCGCCAAAGAAATCTGGCAGATTCTGTCCGGTTGGTTCGCCGGCCTGTTCAACCGGGATAAGCGCGGGTTCAACTACCGCATGGGCTGGATGGTCATCGTCGGCACCATTCCCGTCGCCCTTGCCGGTGTCCTGCTCAAGGACCTCATCCGCGAGAATTTTCGCAACCTCTGGATCACCGCCACCGTGCTGATCCTGTTTTCCTTCGTGTTCATTTTCGCGGAGCGATTCGGCACCAAGAAACGCGGTTACGAGGAGTTGACCATGAAGGACGCCATCATCATGGGCCTGTGGCAGTGCCTCGCGCTCATCCCGGGTGTATCGCGTTCGGGCGGCACCATTTCCGGCGGCCTCCTGCGCGGCCTCGACCGTGAGGTGGCCACGCGCTTCAGCTTCTTCCTCGCCATTCCGGCAGTCCTCGCGTCCGGTATTTTCTCGCTTCCCGACGCCTTCGCCCCCCAAGCCGGACAGTCTGCCACCGGTGCGCAGCTGCTGGTCGGCACCGTCATAGCGTTCGCGCTCGGCTATGCCTCCATCGCCTGGCTGCTGAAATTCGTCTCCAACCACTCCTTCGCTTGGTTCGCCGCGTACCGCATCCCGTTGGGTCTTATTGTCATGGTGCTGCTCGGCGCCGGCGTCATGAATGCCGGGGGCGGCGCCTACTAGCCGCATGCGTTTGGGTTTGCGCTCCTGAGTGCACTCTCGTGTCCTTAGCTCCTGAGCGCGCTGTCAAGAGAGCTCTGTCAAGTAGTTTGTTGCTGCAGGCAGGATTCCTTCGGGCTCTTCTTCAATCCAGCCGGTGGCCGGGTCCCTCGATCGCTTTGAGGGAACCGGTTCTTTTCGCATGTCATCGCCCTGATGTGGGTGGTGATGGTGCCGAGGCATCTGGATAAGAGGGAGTTATCCACAGGTGTGGGTTGGGGATCTGTTGGTGGGTGGGGTGGGGATTTATGGTTTGGGTCATGAACGATTTCGACGCTTTCATCGCTTCCGTATCCTCCCCGATGGGGATCCTGGCGGGGTTCGACCGTCAGGTGGCGGTGCGTGCCGGCATCAACCCGGTCACGGTACGCAAGTGGTCCGGTTTGGCGAAGGTGTATTTCGGCCCGACACGGTTTACCCGCAAGCAGCGCCACGCGGTGCGCCTGGCACGTGAGACATCGAAGTCGTTGGACCAGTTAGTCTTCATCGAATCCTGTGTGCGTGGCGTGTCTGATGATGCCGGGAAGTGGGGGTTGCGCCTGGCGTTGTTGTCGGTGCGTGGCACCTACGACACGCTGAAACGTCACGCCGCCGACATCCTCCCCAACCACGGCAACAGTGACGGGGACGGAGGCGGTGATGGTGGGCGTGGTGCCCCTGCACTGGGTGTGCGGTTCACCGGGTCCTATAGGAACACCCGCACGATGACGGTGACCGGGGACGAGCACGTTATAGCAGCGGTGGAGTTCGCCTTGCGGCGTGACCTGCGCCCGGATAGGCCGGTGGCAGGCCAGATGTATGACGCGTTCGTCGACCTGATCCGCACCACCACCACCAACAACGGCGATGGTGCTGGTGCTGGTGGTGTGGCCGCGGCGGTGCCGCGCCCGGTAGTACTCATCCCGCTCGATGACTACACCAGGATTCTGGCCGGTGATGGTGATGATGTGGTGCTGGGGTTATCCGATGGCACCACGATGACCGGGGCGCAGTATTTAGCGTGGTTTCACGGTTCCACCTTGGAAGTGGCGGTGTTCCACCCGCAGGCAGGTGCAGTGAACCTGTATGACACCAAGCGCTTGGCCAATGCCAAGCAGCGGGATCTAGCCCGGATGGTGCTCACGACCTGCCCGGTACCAGGCTGCCGGCACGCGGCAGATAACTGCGAGGTCCACCATGTCACTGCCTGGTCGCGGGGTGGGTTGACGAATATGGATAACCTGTCGATCCTGTGCAGGTACCACAACCGCACCAACGATGATGACCCGGCCAAGCAGAACAGGGGCCGGATTGAGATCAGGGCCGGAACACCGACCTGGGTATCGCCTCGGGGCACACCAGTGGCGAATAACCGCCACCCCTACGGGGCAATGAAACAGCTCTTCGGAACATAGAACCTGCCCACTCAGGTATCGGATCTGTGTCTATTGATCCAAAGGAATCATCCATCCAATCTTTTTCGGATGGACTACTTTTCAAAGAGCGCTCACACTAACTACTTGACTGCTGACACGGCGATCCCGCGAAACACCACGCAGGACCGCCGATCAAGCACGCCACAAAGATGGGAATCCGGGGCTGTGCATTGAAAGGGCTGGACGTTGGGCACGGTTCGGGCCCCGGGCAGGACCGCGTTGTACTGTGGGCTGCATGCATTCTTGGCCTATTCCTTCTGTCCCTGAAGTCGCTGGCACGCCGGTGCCGCTCGCGTTGTATGACACGGCGGATGGGGTAGTGAGGGACGTCGATACGCGGGGCGACGAAGTCGGCCTCTACGTCTGCGGAATCACTCCGTACGACTCAACGCACCTCGGCCACGCGGCGACGTACCTGACATTCGACCTCGTGTACCGCCAGCTCCTCGCAAACGGGCACAAGGTCCACTACGTGCAGAACATCACGGACGTGGACGACCCGCTGTTCGAGCGCGCGGAACGAGACGGCGTCGATTGGCGCGAGCTGGGCACGAGCCAGATCGACCTTTTCCGCAGCGACATGGAGATACTGTCGGTCATTCCGCCGCGCGACTACATCGGCGCGATGGAGGCTGTCGGCGAGGTCGTCGAGATGGTCCAGGTGCTCCTCGACAAAGGCATCGCCTATCCGCTTGTCGACGCCTCCGGCGCACGCGACATCTACGCTCCCATTTCCGCCACCGAGCAATTCGGCTACGAGTCCAACCTCGACCGCGCGACGATGGAGAAATATTTCGCTGAACGCGGCGGCGACCCGGACAGGGAAGGTAAGCGCGACCCGCTCGACGCGCTGTTGTGGCGTGGGCACCGCGACGGGGAACCGGCGTGGGATGCGCCGTTCGGGTCGGGGCGGCCGGGTTGGCACATCGAATGTTCGGCGATCGCGACGAACCGCCTGGGGCAGACGTTTTCCATTCAGGGCGGCGGAAGCGACCTGGCGTTCCCGCACCACGAGTTTTCCGCGGCGCACGCCGAGGCCGCCTACGACGTCGAGCGCATGGCGGGCCACTACGTGCACACAGGCATGATCGCCCTCGACGGGGTGAAGATGTCCAAGTCGCTGGGAAACCTCGTTTTCGTGCATAAGCTCACCGAGCAGGGGCACGAAGCAGGCGCGATCCGCCTCGCCGTTTTCTCCGGTCATTACCGCAATGACCGCGACTTTTCCTACGGCATTCTCGACGAGGCGGAAGCGCGGTTGGCGCGCTGGCGGGAATCCCTCGCGGGGGAGGTTAGTGAGGAAGAGGCGGTGGGGGTCGTCGATAAGCTCCGCGCCGCCCTCGCGAACGACCTCGATACCGTGACGGCTCTACAAGCCGTCGACGATGCCGCCGGCGACCACGACGGAATCATCGCCCGCGCGCTCGACGGGCTGCTTGGCGTGCAGCTCCGCTGATCTTGGGGAATGATGGCTGGCATGACCATTCGCGATCAGTTCCAGTCCGACGTCGACGAGTTCATTGATGACCTGACCACCTTCGCTACCGGCTCGTACCTCAAAGAGGACGACAAAGAGCTATGGGAGGAGCCCTTCGACCCTGCGGTCCTGCCTGACTTGAAGAAGCTGGTCGAGGGCTACCTCGACGCGCTGGAGCTCATCGGGGATGACCCGGACGGCGATAAGTTGCTGTCCGTCGTGGAGCCGTTCTTCGGAAGCCTGCACGACTTCAACGCGAAGCACGCCGATGCCGTGCTCGAGCCGGAGGAGAAGGCTGACCTCCAGGAACTCGCGTACCGTGCCGCTGCGGCGACGGGTGCGGACGACGAGGCGCTCAACTCTCTTCCCGAGCTTGACTAGGCCAGGTCCACGCGCCGTCTTTTGGGACATGGACGGCACGATGGTGGACACCGAGCCATTGTGGGGAGTGGCCACCTACGAACTGTCCGAACGCCTCGGCCGCCGCCTGAGCGAAGAAAAGCGCGAGGAGACAGTGGGCGGCAGCTTCGCGAACACGTTGCGCGTGTGCGCGGAGTGGGCGGGCATTTCGCTTGACGACGCCGACTACGCCACCCACCGCACCTGGATGTACCGCCGGATGGCTGAGCTGTTCGAAGGCTCGTTGGAGCCCAATCCCGGTGTCCGGGAGGTGCTCGCTGCCCTCCACGCGGCCGGTGTGCCGATGATGGTGACAACGAACACCGAACGTGAGCTCGCCGACCGCTGCATCGACGCCGTGGGCAGGGAGTTCTTCGTCGGCTCAGTCACAGGGGACGAGGTGGCGCGTCCGAAGCCCGCACCGGAGATGTACCTCAAAGCAGCGCGCACCGTGGGGGAGGATCCTGCCGAGTGTCTCGTGTTCGAAGATTCCTGGGCGGGCATGTCCGCGGCAGCTGGCGCGGGTTGCGTGGTGCTCGGGCTTGCTCGGACGGTTCCGGAGGGCGTGACCCGTTTTAATCCGGCGCTCTTCGCCGAAGCAGGGCGGAAGCCCGATGCCGCCGCCTGCGTGACCGAATGGTTCCGCGGAGCGGCCGACGCGCGAGACCGCTGAGCGCGGCCGCTGAGCACCGTGCGGGGCTTCTTCGTTGAAACCGGCGCTTGGCTGGTGCGCTTCTGGGTAGAGTGATTTGCGTGAAGAATTTCGATGATCTCTATGCGGAACTGTCCACAAAGGCCACTGAGCGACCGGAGGGCTCAGGAACGGTGGAGGCGCTGGACAAGGGGGCGCATTTCATCGGCAAGAAGATCATCGAGGAAGCCGGCGAGGTCTGGATCGCCGCGGAGTACCAGTCCGACGCGGAGCTGGCGGAGGAAATGAGCCAGCTCATGTACTGGACGCAGGTGATGATGCTTCAGCGCGGTCTCACCCCCGACGACATCTACAAGTACCTCTAGAGGAGTAACCAGCCACCATGATCAAGATCGCTGTGCCCAACAAGGGCTCGTTGTCGGAAGCGGCCACCGGAATTCTCAAAGAGGCCGGCTACAAGGGGCGGGGCTACAGCAAAGCCCTCAACATCGTCGACGAGGCCAACGACGTCGAGTTCTTCTTCCTCCGCCCGAAAGACATCGCCATCTATGTGGCGGCGGGACACCTGGATTTGGGCATCACGGGCCGGGACCTCGCACTCGACTCCCGCGCGGACGTCGAGGAGGTACTCGAGCTCGGCTTCGGTGGCTCGACCTTCCGCTTCGCGGCGCCCGCAGACGAGGAGTGGACGGTCGAGGACTTGGAGGGCAAGCGCTTAGCGACGAGTTACCCCCACCTCGCCTCCGACTTCCTCTCCGCCCGCGGCATCAACACCGAGGTGATCCGCTTGGACGGGGCAGTGGAGATCTCCATCAAGCTCGGTGTGGCAGACGCGATCGCCGATGTGGTCTCCACGGGAGCCACGCTGCGTCAGCAGGGGCTGAAGCCTTTCGGGGAGGCGATTGTGGAGAGTGAGGCTGTCGTCGTCAAGCGGAAAGGCCGTAAGCTCACACCTGACGACGAGGTGCTGCTCACCCGCATCCGGGGGATCCTCACCGCGCACAATTTCGTGATGCTCGACTACAACGTCTCCCGCGACAACCTCGACGCGACTGTCTCCATCACCCCGGGCCTGACTGGGCCGACTGTCTCGCCGCTGCAACGTGAGAACTGGGTCGCAGTGCGCGCGATGGTTCCGCGCAAGGACGCCAACCAGCTCATGGACCGTCTCGCCGCCGCGGGGGCAGAAGCGATCCTCGCCACGGATTTGCAGATCGCGCGAATCTAATTCTTCTCTACACTGGAACCTATGGGTTATAGAACAGAAGAAGACCTGCTCGGCACAGTCGAGGTCCCCAACGACAAGTACTACGGCGTGCACACGATGCGCGCCATCGACAACTTCCAGATTTCCCCCACGAAAATCCAGGATTTCCCCGATTTCGTGCGCGGAATGGTGATGGTGAAGAAGGCAGCTGCGATGGCGAACCGCCGCCTCCACACACTGCCCAAGGACAAGGCCGACGCGATCATCGCGGCCTGCGACAAGATCATCGACGAGGGAGCGTGCCTCGACCAGTTCCCGTCCGACGCCTTCCAAGGCGGTGCGGGCACGTCGGTCAACATGAACACCAACGAGGTCGTCGCCAACCTCGCGCTCGAGCAGATCGGCCTGGAAAAGGGCCGCTACGACGTCATCAACCCGAACGACGATGTCAACATGTCCCAGTCGACCAACGACGCGTACCCGACCGGCTTCCGCCTCGGCCTCTACCACGCATTCCAGGGTTTGCTGGAGGAGTTCGACGAGCTGCAGAAGGCGTTCCGCGCGAAAGGCGACGAATTCGTCGACATCCTGAAGATGGGCCGCACCCAGCTCCAGGACGCCGTTCCGATGACTCTCGGCGGAGAGTTCACCGCGTTCGGCTCCAACCTGGCCGAGGAGCAGCGCACTCTGGAGAGCGCCGCTGAGGCTTTGCTCGAGGTCAACCTTGGCGCAACGGCGATCGGCACCGGCGTGAACACCCCGGGCGGCTACCGCGACCAAGTCGTGGCGGCGCTGCGCGAGGTCACCGGCCTGCCGATTTCGACCTCCCCGGACCTCATCGAGGCGACGTCCGACACCGGCGGCTACGTCATGGCACACTCCGCTGTGAAGCGCGCGGCACTGAAGCTGTCGAAGATCTGCAATGACTTGCGCCTGCTGTCCTCGGGTCCGCGCGCGGGCCTGAACGAGATCAACCTTCCGGAGCGCCAGGCCGGTTCGTCGATCATGCCGGCGAAGGTCAACCCGGTGATCCCCGAGGTGGTCAACCAGGTGTGCTTCAAGGTCTACGGCAACGACGCGACGGTTGGCATGGCAGCCGAGGCTGGCCAGCTGCAGCTCAACGTCATGGAGCCAGTGATCGCCCAGTGCCTGTTCGAGTCGATCGACTTAATGCGCAACGCCGCACGCACCCTGCGCGAGAAGTGCGTTGAGGGCATCACCGCCAACGACGAGGTCTGCCAGGGCTACGTGGACAATTCCATCGGCATCATTACCTACCTCAACCCGTTCATTGGCCACCACAACGGCGACTTGATCGGCAAGGAGGCGGCGGCGACGGGGCGCAGCGTGCGAGAGCTCGTCCTCGAAAAGGAGCTTCTCGACGAAGAAACCCTCAACCAAGTCCTCAGCAAGGAAAACCTGATGCACCCGGAGTACCGCGGCAAACTGTACCTGGATTAGTCCGGCATTACTCCGCATTAGTGAGTAACCCACTCATGCTGATAACCGAGGACTGTTAAACCGGACACAATCGGGCATAATCCGCCCCGCCTGCTTGGTGGGGCGGATTTTCCGTTTCATACTGGAACACAGACTCGGCCGCGCCACCCTGGCGGGAGACCGAGACGTGACTGAAAGGCACACACCATGTTGCTCGCTATCCAGCTCGTTATTTTGTTCGGCGCGATCGTCTTGGGCGCGCGCTACGGTTCGATCGCCATCGGTTTCGCCGGCGGTCTCGGTGTCCTCCTTCTCGGTGCCACCGGAATGACGGTGACGGCCGACGATATTCCGTTCGACGTCATCGGTATCATCATGTGCGTCATCGCCGCAATTTCGGCGATGCAGCTCGCCGGGGGAATGGATTATCTCGTTTACCTGGCCGAGAAGTTTCTCCGCCGCGACCCGAAGCGGATCACGCTCTACGCGCCGATCGTCACTTGGCTGATGACTGTGCTCGCCGGAACTGGTCACACCGCTTTCTCCACGCTGCCCGTGATCGTCGAAGTCGCCAAGGAAGGCAAGGTCCGGCCGTCGCGGCCGCTGTCGGTCGCGGTTATCGCCTCCCAGATGGCTATCGTGGCTTCGCCGATCTCGGCGGCCGTGGTCTTCCTCGCCAGCATTCTGGAGCCGGTCGGCGTCGGCTATCTCCAGCTGCTCGGCGTCATGATTCCGGCGACGTTCCTCGCCATCTTCCCGACGGCGTGGGTCGCGAACCGGATGGGCAAGGACCTCGAAGACGACCCGTACTACCAGAAGCGGGTCGCGGACGGTTTGGTGCGGCCGCCGGCGTCGGAAAGCGGATATGAGCCGACACGGGCTGCGAAGACGTCGGTGAGCATCTTCTTGATCGCGATCGTCGTGGTCATGCTGTACGCGACGCTGATTTCCGAGCAGGTCGGTCTCATTGCCGATCCGACGATCCCGCGCAATGAGGCGATCATGGCGATCATGCTCGCCGCCGCCACGGTCATCGTGATCGTGACCAAGATTCCGTCCGCCGAGATCCTCGGCACCCAGGTGTTCCGCTCCGGCATGTCCGCGTGCGTGTGCGTGCTCGGCGTCGCGTGGTTGGGTACCACCTTCATCAACCACTACATCGAGGACATCCAGGAGATCTCCGGCTCCATCCTGCAGTCGCAGCCGTGGCTGCTCGCTGTTGTGCTGTTCTTCGCGGCGTCGCTGCTGTACTCGCAGGCCGCAACGGCGAAGGCGCTCATGCCGGCAGCGCTCGCGATCGGTGTCAGCCCGCTGACCGCCGTCGCCGCGTTCCCTGCTGTGTCGGCGCTGTTCGTGCTTCCGACGTACCCGACGCTGCTCGCCGCGGTGGAGATGGACGACACTGGTTCGACCCGCATCGGCAAGTTTGTTTTCGATCACCCGTTCATCGTCCCCGGCGTGTTGTGCATCACGATTTCGGTGGTGCTCGGCTACGCGTTCGGAGCGGTCATTCTCTAGCCGAGCTTCGCCTAGGCTGGGAGGTATGGCACACCCGAAAACTGATGTTGAAATCGCCCAGGCGCACACCCTCGAGCCGGTCGCGGACATTGCGGCCAAGGCGGGGGTTCCCGACGACGCGCTGATCCCGTACGGCCGGTCGATGGCCAAGGTGGACGTGACACGCCTCGACGCCCCCGCCGACGGCAAGCTCGTGCTCGTCACGGGTGTTTCTCCCACGCCGGCGGGGGAGGGCAAGTCGACGGTGCTCATCGGGCTCACTGATGCCCTGGCACAACTCGGCCATAAGGCCGCTGTCGCGTTGCGGGAACCGTCGCTCGGCCCGGTGATGGGCATCAAGGGTGGTGCCGCGGGCGGCGGGTACGCGCAGGTTGTCCCGATGGAGAACATCAATCTGCACTTCACTGGCGATTTCCACGCGATCACGAGCGCGAACAACACGCTCGCCGCGATGATCGACAACCACATCCAGCACGGCAACGCATTGCGTATCGATGCCCGCCGCATCACCTGGCAGCGCTGCCTCGACGTCAACGACCGCAGCTTGCGCAATGTGGTGACGGGCCTGGGTGGGCCGGGCAGTGGATTGCCCGCCGAGACCGGCTTCACCATCACCGCGGCGAGCGAGATCATGGCGATTCTCGGCCTAGCCACCGACATCGAGGACCTGAAGCGGCGCCTGGCGGCGATCACGGTGGGCTTCACATTCGACAAGGAGCCGGTCACCGCGGGCGACCTGCATGCGGAGGGCGCCATGGCGGCGCTTTTGAAAGACGCCGTCAACCCGAACTTGGTCCAGACACTCGGCGGCACACCCGCGTTCATTCACGGTGGCCCCTTCGCCAATATCGCGCACGGTTGCAACACTTTGATCGCCACGCGGACGGCCCAGCAGTCCGCCGACATCGTGCTCACGGAGGCGGGCTTCGGCTCCGATCTGGGCGCCGAGAAATTCTTCGACATCAAGGCCCGTTACGGTGACCTCGACATCGCGGGAGCGGTCATCGTCGCCACGATCCGCTCCTTGAAGTACAACGGGGGTGCGGCTAAGCAGGAGCTGACTGACGAAAACCTCGATGCGCTCCGTGGCGGCGCCGCTAATCTGGAGCGCCACGTGGAAAATGTCCGCAAGTTCGGCATCGAGCCTGTCGTCGCCTTGAACTTGTTCACCTCCGACACCGACGCGGAGCGCGAGTTCATGCGCGGCTGGGCCGACGACTTCGGTGTGGCGCTCGAGGAGGCAGAGGTGTGGGCCAAGGGCGGCGACGGTGCCGTCGCGCTAGCGGAGAAGCTTTTGGGCACCCTCGGCTCGGGGACGTCGAAGCCTCTCTACGATCCGGCGGAGGGCACTGAAGCGTCCATCGAGACCATCGCCCGGGAGATCTACCGCGCCGACGACGTCCAGTACTCCGCCGCAGCACTCCGCGACCTGCAGACTCTGAAAGACAACGGATGGGACACCCTGCCGGTGTGCATCTCCAAGACCCAGTATTCCTTCTCGGACGACCCGTCCGCGCTGGGCGCACCGGAGGGGCACACCCTCCATGTGCAGCGCCTGTTGCCGCGCACCGGTGCCGGGTTCGTTGTGGTGCTGACGGGCGATGTCATGACGATGCCGGGACTGCCCAAGGTTCCCGCCGCCAACAACATCGATGTCGACGCGGACGGCACCATGAGCGGCCTGTTCTAGTCCCGCGGCTCGTCGGAGGGGCCAGCGCTGTCCGCTGTGGAGCCCGGCCACCCCGGATAGGGCGGCGGGGTGCCGTCGAAAGCGGGGCAGAGCTCCTGGAAGCTGCACCAGTTGCACAGCTTCGAAGTCTTGGGCCGGAAATTGCCGCTGCGCCCGTCGGCCTCGATTTTGGCCCACAGGTCGCCGAGGTCACGCTCGAAATACTCGAGCTCCTCCCGAGAGGGGCTGAGGAACATCGAGTCCATCACCTTCAGGTACATCAGGCGCAGCTGGTGCGGAATGGTGCCGAACAACCGCCAGTACACCAGGGCGTAAAACCGCATCTGGAACTGCGCTTCGGCGGAATAGCGGGGGAGCGGCTTCTTCCCGGTCTTGTAGTCGACCACACGCACCTCGCCGGTGGGGGCGATATCGACGCGGTCGATGAATCCGCGCACCGGCACCCCGTTAGGCAGGACTGCGTCGACGTACATCTCCTGCTCGTGGGAGTCGAAACCCAAGGGGTTTTCCATGAGGAAATAGCCGCGGAGGAGGTCGCGGGCGTCGACAAGCAGCTGGTAGTCGTCGGTGACGGGGTCGGCGAGGGAGGGGTCGTCGTCGATAAGCGATGCCCATGCTGGTTTGAGTTGCTTGACTGCGGCGGGAAACGTGCGCTCCTCGCGTGGCCAACCGTGCATCGTTTCGAGTACAGCGTGGACAAGCGTGCCCTTGACCTGCGCCTCCGTTTTCGGTTCGGGGAGGCGGTCGATCGCGCGGAACCGGTACTTCAGCGGGCATTGCTGGTAGTCGTTGGCGCGGGAGGGGGACAGGGCGAGCGGTCGTGGAGTCATAGCGAGCTACATCCTAGAGTAGGAGCCATGCAGATCAGCGATTTCGCAGACTTTCTCGCCGCGAGTCCAAGTGCGTTTCACGCCGCGGAGAACGTGCGCGACGAGCTTGTCGCGGCAGGTTTCAGCGAGGACACTGGTACCGAGCCCGGCGGCCATGTGATGGTGCAGGGCGGCGCGGTCGTCGCGTGGTGGATTCCGCGGTCGCCGCGCCCCGCGATGCGCATCATCGGCTCGCACACCGATTCGCCGGGGCTCATGCTGAAACCCGACCCCGATGTTGTGCGCGAAGGTTTCCGCCAGCTCGCGGTAGAAGTGTACGGCGGGCCGATCCTGAGTTCCTGGTTCGACCGCGAGTTGCGGTTCGCGGGCAGAGCAGCGCTTATCGACGGCTCCACCCACACCCTCGCCACCCCTCCCATCGCCCGGGTGCCCAATCTGGCGATTCACCTCTACCGCGGCGACACCCCCGAGATCGACCGGCAAGTGCACATGCAGCCGGTGATGGGCGTGGACCGGCCCCCGCTGGAAATCGTGGCGGAGCAGCTGCGTGCCGACGGGGTGTCGGCCAGCGCCTCAGACATCGTCGCCCACGAGCTGTTTTCGGTGGATGCGCAGCGCCCCGAGATTCTCGGCGACACGCTCGCGGCCGGCCGCATGGACAACCTGAGCAGTGTGCACGCGTCGCTGAAAGCGATGGTGGCGGCTGCGGATAGCGGCGATGTCCGCGACGTGCTCGTGCTCGCCGCCTTCAACCACGAGGAGGTTGGTTCTGCGTCCACGACGGGCGCCGGCGGACCGTTGCTCGAGCGCATTCTGCAGAAGATCGCGGAAGCTATTGCGCAACCTCTCGGCACCGAGCCTCTCGACGTGTACGCGAACTCGCTGCTTGTTTCCGCGGACGCGGCTCACGCCGTGCACCCGAACTACCCAGGCAAGCACGACCCGACGCACCGTCCGCTGATGAACCGGGGGCCGGTGCTGAAGATCAACGCGAACCAGCGCTACGCCTCCGACGCTGTGACCGAGGCGGCGTGGATCCGTGCGTGCCGCGCGGCCGACGTGCCGGTGCAGACTTTCGTGGGGCACAACGCGGTGCCGTGCGGGTCGACGATCGGGCCGATTTCGGCGACGCGCCTGGGTATCCCCACTGTCGACGTCGGTGTTCCGCTGCTATCGATGCACTCGGCGCGCGAGCTCGTCGGTATCCAGGACCAACTATGGTTCACCGATGCTCTTACGGCATACTTTGTTGGCTCGTAGCAGCCAGTTCCACGAACTTCCACCACTCAGGAGAGCGATGTATTCAGGCCCTTTCCAACCCGGCGACAAAGTCCAGCTGACGGACGCGAAGCGCCGTCATTTCACCATCGAGCTCACCCCTGGCGGGCAATTCCACACGCACAAGGGGATCGTCGACCACGACGCGATCATTGGGGCGGATGAGGGCAGCGTGGTCAAGTCGACGCTGGGTGCGGACTTTCTCTGCTTCCGCCACCTCCTCGTGGACCATGTGCTGTCGATGCCCCGCGGCGCAGCGGTGATCTACCCGAAAGATGCGGGACAAATCCTCGTCGAGGGAGACATCTTCATGGGGGCCCGGGTGCTGGAGGCCGGTGCCGGGTCGGGGGCGCTGACGATGTCGCTGCTGCGTGCCGTCGGCCCGACCGGCCATGTCTTCTCCTACGAGATCCGCGACGACCACTTGGCGTACGCGCGCGACAACGTCTCCGAATATTTCGGCGGCGAACCCGACTGGTGGACACCGAAGCTCGGCGATTTCGGCGCGATCACCACCGAGGAGCTCGGCGGTCCCGTCGACCGCGTCATCCTGGACATGGTGGAGCCTTGGCACTTCATCGACACTGTCAAAGACGTGCTCATTCCAGGTGGGGTGTTCATGACGTACGTGGCCACGGTGCCGCAGCTGATGAATATCGTAGAGACGATCCGCGAGGCGAAGTGCTTCACCGAGCCGCGCTCATGGGAGACTTTGCTGCGCGAATGGAAGGTCGAGGGCCTGGCCACCCGCCCGGAGCACCGCATGAACGCGCACACCGCGTTCCTCGTCTGGACGCGCAGGCTCGCTGACGGGGTGACGCCGCCCCGCCCGCAGCGGCGCGCCCGTCGGTAGGCGGGGGATAAGCTGGAAAGCTATGACCCAGATCCAACCGGACCCTGCTGAACTGAAAGCGCAGAACCGTGCTCTGTCAGCGCGCAACAAGCAGCTCGCGGAGCTGCTGAAGGTGTCGCGCGACAAACTGAAGGATCTGCACGCCCAAGTTGAGGCGCTGGGGGAGCCAGCGTCGACGTACGGGATCTACCTCGGCCCGGCGCGCCGTGGGCAGGAGGCAGAAGTGTTCACTTCTGGGCGCCGCATGCGGCTGTGCGTGTCTCCGGCTGTGGAACCGGGAACGCTGGTGCCGGGCGGCGTCGTCAGGCTAGGTGAGGGTTCCGTCGTCGTTGAGGCCTGCGGGTATGCCAAGACGGGGCAGATTGCCACGTTGTCCGAGCGGATCGGGCACGACCGTGCGATCGTCGCGGACATGCAGGGTGCCGAGCAGGTCGTGCACCTGACGCAACCGTTGCAGGACAAGGCCCGGGCTGGCGACACCCTCCTCATCGACGCGAAAGCGGGCTATGCGTTCGAACGCATCCCGAAGACCGAGGTCAACCAGCTCTCCCTCGAGGAAGTCCCCGACGTCACATACGACGATATTGGTGGCCTGAGCACCCAGATCGAGACCATCCGGGATTCCGTCGAACTTCCGTTCACGCAGCCGGAGCTGTACAAGGCGTACGACCTGCGGCCCCCGAAAGGCGTGCTCCTCTACGGCCCGCCGGGTTGTGGTAAGACGCTCATCGCGAAGGCAGTGGCGAATTCGCTGTCCACGCGCATCGGCGACGGCGGTTCGGCCCACTTCCTCAATGTCAAAGGCCCCGAGCTGCTGAACAAGTACGTCGGCGAGACCGAACGCCGCATCCGTCTCATCTTCGAGCGGGCTCGCGAACTGGCCGGCGAGGGGCGCCCGGTGATCATCTTCTTCGACGAGATGGAGTCCATATTCCGCACCCGCGGATCGGGCGTCTCCTCCGACATGGAGACCACCGTCGTTCCGCAGTTGCTCACGGAAATCGATGGGGTGGAGGACATCGCCAATGTCATCGTCATCGGAGCCACTAACCGGGAGGAACTCATCGACCCGGCGATTCTGCGCCCGGGCCGTTTGGACATCAAGATTCGCATCGACCGTCCGGACCGCGCCGAGGCGGGGGAGATCTTCGCGCGCTACCTCACCGACGAGGTCCCGCGCGCGGAGAGCACGGGCACGCTTATCGACGCCGCCGTCGACAAGCTCTTCGCTCCCCGCCCCTTCGTGAAGCTCACTCTGGTGGACGGCTCTTCGGAGACCCTGCACTACGCCGACTTCGTGTCGGGTGCGATGATCGCGAATATCGTCGACCGGGCGAAGAAATTGGCCATCAAGGACGAGATCAAAGGCGTTGGAGCTGGTGTGAGCGCCGAGCATTTGCGTGCGGCTGTGCGTGCCGAGCAGGACGAGAGCGAGGATATGCCCAACGTCTCCAACCCCGATGAGTGGGCACGGATCACGGGCCGGACCGGCAAGCGTGTCGTCGCTGCTGAGGTGTTGTAGCCGAGATCGCGCCGAGTCAGGACCCAGTTCGGTGCCAGAAAGGTCCCACCAAAACCTAATATCGAATTCGTAGACAAAACAAAATGGTATCCCTGGTGTTGTGGAGCAAGTCTAAAGCCGAGCCGGCTGAGGACGGTAGCAGCTGAATTCGTCTACCCGCCCGGGCACCTCGTCCGGAGCACGAAAAGGAGGTAGTCATGAACGCCAAGAAGATTTCCACCGGTCTCGTCGCAGGTCTGCTGACCGCGTCCCTCGCCGTTGCGCCGCACGCATCCGCTCAGGATACGGCTAGATGCCGCTGCTCATGATCTCTAGGACCTGGTTGAAGTCAGGTTCGGAGAGGTGGGCGAAACTCACGATGAGGCCGTCGTCGCGCCCTGACCACAGGGTGTCGAGGCGGCCGCTTTCTATACCGTGGGCAGCTAGTGCGCGGGCGTAGCGGTCGCGGTCTGCGGGGGAGTCGAAGGCGACGGCGAGGTCGACTCCATTTGAGCCCTCCATCTCAGTGACTACCGCACCTCGTGCGGTGAGGGCCGGGACGATCTTGGCGGCGACGATGCTGCGTCGTTTAGCCAGCCGGTTGTGCACGGCCTTTGTGTTGCGGCGTACATGCCCATTGCGCAGCAGGTGGGCGATGGCGAGCTGGGTGACAGCGGCCACGGGCATGCCGAGCACTGCGCGGGTCTGCCGGATATTTTCGGCGAGCGGCGAGGACGTCGCCACATAACCCGCTGCGACTGCTCTGTTCAGCAGAGTCGTAAACGTGCCCAGCGTGACCACCTGCGCGCCGGTGCCCAGAGCAGCGAGTGGCGGAAGCGGGGTGGTGCGGTAGCGGAGCTCGGCGTTGAAGTCGTCCTCGATGATGACGGTTCCGTTCGTGCTGGCCCATTCAAGTAGCGTGCTCCGCCGGGAAGCAGGCATGGAGGCGCCGAGCGGGTACTGGTAGGACGGGGTGACCAGAAGGGCGTCCAGATCCTCCGGTAAGGCATGGACATCTACGCCCGCGTCATCGACGGCGCACGGAACCATCTTGTGGCCCGTGAGGGGAATGACGTTGCGCAGGCCCGGGTGGCCGGGGTCTTCCACGCCGACGCGGAGCGTGCGCCCTTGCGCCACCGCCATCAGGACCAGCAGCAAGCCCTCGCGTGTCCCGCCTGTCACGACGACATCATGCTTATCGACGCCCAGCCCCCGCCCCATCCTCAAGTGCTCCGCGATAGCGTCCCTCAGTTCCGTTTGGCCTGATGCCTCGGTGACGATTCCTGGCTCCGACGCCGCCTCGCGCCAGGCCTGCCGCCACGCAGCGGGTCGAATCGCCCCAGCATGTCCCGAAGACGGTTTCAAGGAAATCGTCGGCCTGGCAGCGGGGCGCTGGCGGGCGCCGGAAGTCGGACGTGCTTTTTGGGGGTGCCGGTCCGGTTTTGGGGCGCGTGGATCGGGGGCAGTGCCCGCCAGTGCGGGGTTGACTCGGGTGGGCGCGCCTTGGCTAGCGGTGAGGTAACCCTCGCTGATCAGCTGGTCGTACGCGGTGACGACAGTGCCACGGGAGACTCCTGCTCGGCGCGCGAGCTCGCGGGTGGAGGGGACCTCGTCGCCGGGGCGCAGCGTGCCGGTGGAGATCGCGGACCGGAGGGATGAAGCGACCTGTGCGGTGAGGGGGATGGGGATGGAGCGGGAGACATCAATAAGCAATGCAACTGGTCCAAAGAATTAGTGTTGTACTGGCTCTTGGAATCTACCAGTACGGGGCCGAGGCTGGGGAGCATGACTTTCACAACCAATTTGTCCAAAGCAGAACTGACAGAGACGTTCAAGGGCGGGGTGATCATGGATGTGGTCACCGCGGAGCAGGCGGCCATCGCGGCAGAAGCCGGCGCGGTCGCGGTGATGGCGTTGGAGCGCGTTCCCGCCGATATCCGCGCACAGGGCGGTGTGGCGCGCATGTCCGACCCGGACCTGATCGAGGGGATCCTCGGCGCGGTGGACGTGCCCGTGATGGCGAAGGCGCGTATCGGGCACACCGTCGAGGCACAGGTGTTGCAGCACTTAGGTGTGCACTACGTCGACGAGTCGGAGGTGCTGAGTCCCGCGGACTACGTCAACCACATCGACAAGCGCGCCTTCGACGTGCCGTTTGTGTGCGGCGCGACGAATCTGGGCGAAGCCTTGCGGCGCATCAACGAAGGCGCCGCCATGATCCGCTCCAAGGGCGAGGCCGGCACAGGCGATGTCTCCGAAGCAACCAAGCACCTGCGCACCATCACCTCCGAGATCGCCGGGCTGCAGGCGCTGTGGAACGGCAACCGCGACGAGCTCTACGTGGCGGCGAAGGAACTGCGGGCACCCTACGAGCTGGTCGTGTCCGTTGCGGAGCACGGGCGGCTGCCTGTGCCGCTGTTTGTGGCCGGTGGTGTGGCCACCCCAGCGGACGCCGCGCTGATGATGCAGCTCGGTGCGGACGGGGTGTTCGTGGGGTCGGGCATCTTCAAGTCGGGCAAGCCCGCCGAGCGCGCCGCGGCAGTCGTCGCTGCGACGAAGCATTACGACGACGTCGCCGCTGTCACGGAAGCCTCCCGCGGATTGGGGGAGGCGATGGTCGGAATCAATGTGGCTGACCTGCCTGCCCCGCACCGTCTGGCAGAGCGCGGCTGGTAAATCTTTCTCCGTGCCCGGAAAAACCGGCGATGGGCGCTGCACTGTGTATTCTTGGCACCCGTGAATCAAGCGCCCCTCAACGGGCTTTTCAGCCCAGCACGACTCACCGTCGCTGGTTTTCTCCTGCTCATTCTTCTCGGAACCGGTGCGCTCATGTTGCCGATCTCTGCTGTCGGCGACGAATGGACCCCGTTCCTCCCAGCCTTTTTCACTGCCACGTCGGCGGTGTCGTTGACCGGCCTGGTTGTCGAAGACACCGGCACCTACTGGAAGCCGTTCGGCCAGGCAGTGATCCTGCTCCTCATCCAGCTCGGCGGTATGGGCATCATGTCGCTGGCGTCGTTGTCGGGGATGATCATCACCGGCAAGGTGAGTCTGCGCGCACGCCGCACGGGCGCGGCCGAAGGGCGCCCGATGGCCGCCGGCGGTGTGCGCCGGACCCTCATTTTCACGCTGCTTTTCACTGTGACAGCGGAAACAGCGATCGCGGTGGTGCTGACGCTACGGTTCTTCTTCGGCTATCACCATTCCTTCGGCCGCTCTGTGTGGGAAGGGGTGTTCCACGCGGTTTCGGCGTTCAACAACGCCGGTTTCAGCACTGAGAGCGCCAACTTGGTGCCTTTCGCGGCGGACGGGTGGATCCTGCTGCCTATCGCCGCGGCGTTGATCGGCGGCGGTATTGGCTACCCAGTGTGGGCCGAGGTGGCTTCCCGGGTGCGGCACCGGACGTCGCGCGCACGGAAGTTGTCGTTGACGGCTCGGATGACATTCGTCATGACGGCGGTGTTCCTCGCCGGCGGCATGGTCTTCATCGCCTTCGCGGAGTGGAACGGTTTGCTCGGGTCCATGCCGGTGTGGCAGAAGCTCCTCAACGCGTTCTTCTCGGGTGCGACACCGCGTACTGCCGGTTTCAACTCGGTCGATTACGGCGACGCGCACCCGATCACCCTCATGGGCACTGACTTGCTGATGTTCGTCGGCGGTGGTTCCGCCGGCACAGCCGGCGGCATCAAGGTGACAACGGCGGCGGTTCTCATCGCCGCGATGGCGTCGGAGTTCCAGGGCCGTGAGGAGACTACTGCGGGCAAACGGAGTATCCCGGATAGCGTCGGCAGGCAAGCTCTGGCGTTGACCTTCGCGGGAGCAGTTCTGGTGACGTCAGGCGTGGCCGCCTTGCGGATTTTCGACCCAGCACTCACCGGCGACCAAATCGCGTTCGAGGTGTTCTCGGCTTTCGGTACGGCGGGCCTCTCAACAGGAATCACGGCGTCGTTGTCGCCGCCGTCGCAGGTGGTTTTGTGCCTGCTCATGTACTTGGGGCGCATCGGTTCGGTTACTCTCGTAGCTGCGTTGGCGTCGAATTCGGTGAACCGCCGTTTCAGTTACCCAGAAGAAAGGCCTTTCATTGGTTAAGCCATTTCGTGGATCCAAGCCGAAGTGGTCCCACATGAACATCACTCCGGTCATGGTCATCGGCCTCGGACGTTTCGGTGTGTCCCTGGCGTCTGAGCTGACAGCCAACGGCGTCGAGGTACTCGGCATCGATGTTGACGCGAAGCTCGTCAAGGAGCATGCCGCCCAACTCACCGAAGCCGTTGTCGCGGACGCGACCGATCCGGAGGCTCTGGCGCAACTGGGCTTGGAGGACATCAAGCACGTGGTACTCGCTGTGGGAACCAATCTTGAGTCGTCGATCCTCACCGCGTCGAACTTGATCGAAGCGGGAGTGCCGGATGTGTGGGCGAAGGCGGACTCGGAGTCGCACGGACGCATCCTGAAGCAGCTCGGCGTCCACCACGTCGTGCACCCGGAGCGAGACACGGGTCGCCGCGTCGCGCACCTGCTGGGCGGCAAGTTCCGCGAGTTCGCGGAAATCGCACCGGGCTATTCGGTGACGAGCATGAGCGCTCCCTCCGCGCTGGTCGGTCACCCCCTGGACGTCGACACCCTGTGCCGCGAACGGGGAGTGCAGATCATCGCTCTGCGCGGAGCGGACGGCGATTTCCACCCGGTTGCGCCGCAGACAGTTCTTGCGCCTTCGGACATCATCATCGCCGGCGGCAGCCCCAACGCACTTGAGGCACTGAACCGCTAGGCTTGCCTCCCATGACGCGTTTCATGGGCACCGAGACGGAATACGGCATCACCACCCCGGACGACCTGGCTCTCAGTCCGATCGTCAGCTCGACGCACGCGGTGGTGGCTTACGCGGCGATGAACACCGCGGCGCGGGCGCGCTGGGACTACCAGGATGAGCATCCGCTCAAGGACAGCCGCGGCTTCGACTTGAAGCGCTACCAAACCGTCCCGGTGGTCGCTCCGAACGCGATCGGGGTGGCCAATGTGGTCACCTCCAACGGTGCGCGCTTCTACGTCGATCACGCTCACCCGGAGTATTCCTCGCCGGAGGTTCCGGACGCGTACAGTGCGATGGTCTACGACGCGGCGGGCGACGTGGTGCTCCGCCAAGCGGCGGATCGTGTCGCGCAGCTCTACGGCGAGGGAGTGTCCGTCCTGCAGGGGCATGAGCCGTGCCCGTCGCTGAAAATCTACAAGAACAACGTCGACGGCAAAGGCGCCTCCTACGGTTCGCACGAGAATTACCAGTACTCCCGCAGCACACCGTTCGAGGACATCGCGGCGGGGCTCATCCCGTTCTTCGTCACCCGCCAGATCTTCGCGGGCGCCGGCCGCGTGGGCATCGGGGAAGCGGGCGAGCAGGACGGCTTCCAGATCTCTCAGCGCGCAGACTATTTCTTCCAGGAGGTTTCGCTGGAGACGACGCTGAACCGCGGCATCATCAACACCCGCGACGAGCCCCACGCCGACGCGGCGCAGTTCGGTCGCTTGCACGTCATTGTCGGGGACGCGAACATGTCCCAGTTCGCGAATTTCCTGAAGCTCGGAACAACGAAGCTCGTTCTCGACGCGATCGAGGCCGGCGTCGACTTCAGCGACTTGCGCCTGAAGAATCCGGTCGAGGAGCTGAAGGCGACATCACGCGACCTCACGCTCACCCACGAGCTTTCGCTTATCGACGGCCGCCCCATCACCCCCATCTCCCTCCAGCGGGAGTACCTGGAGCGGGTGAGGGTAAAGGGGGACGTCGATAAGCGTGCGCTCGAACTGTGGCGTGAGGTGCTGGACGACCTGGAACGCGACCCGCTGTCGACGTCGGACCGTTTGGACTGGACAGCGAAATACGCCCTGATCAAGGGGTACGTGGACCGCGGCGTGCCGTGGGGCGACGCGAAGCTGAAAGCGGTGGACCTGCAGTACGCGGATATCGACCCGGAGAAGTCCCTGTACCACGCCCTCGTTCGGGCGGGGCGGATGCGCACGCTGGCCACAGAGGAGGAGATCGCTCGCGCGGCGGCGGCCCCGCCGGAGACATCGCGCGCGTATTTTCGCGGACGCGTGGCCTCCGAGTTCGGCGAGGACGTGATCGCGTCGAGCTGGCAGTCCATCCAGTTCGACACGTCGGACGGGCCGCGCACGGTGCCGCTGAACGCCGTAGATGGGTTCACCAAGGACGCCGTCGGCGAGCTGCTTGACACGGTGTCCGGCGTCGACGAGCTCGTCGCGGCCCTGGTGGACGGAAAATAGGGGAAAGTAGGGTAGAAGTATGGCTTCGAATCAGATCAACATCACAGGCGGCGGCGACGAACCCGACAACACGTCGGATGGTGCCCAGAAGGCCGGCCAGGTGAATGTGAACACCACAGGAACCGACGACCTTCTCGACGAAATCGACTCGCTGCTGGACACCAACGCCGAGGAGTTCGTCCGCTCCTACGTGCAAAAGGGCGGCCAGTAGTGCCGGGAGATGCCGCGGCAGACCCGAGGACTCCCACGGTCTATCCGCGCCGGATCATGGGGGTGGAGACCGAATTCGGGCTCACCGCCATCCGTGACGGTGCCGCCGTCCTTCGGCCGGAAGAAATCGCTCGCTACCTGTTCCGCCCGGTGGTCGCGCAGTACAAAAGCACGAATATTTTCACGGACAACGCCGCGCGACTCTACCTCGATGTCGGCGCACACCCAGAGTACGCCACCGCGGAATGCGACTCCTTGACGCAGCTGCTCAACCATGACAAAGCCGGTGAGCTACTCTTTAACGATCTCGCGGTCGAAGCGCAGAAGGCACTCGCGGCCGAAGGCATCGGCGGGGACGTCTACCTGTTCAAGAACAACGTCGACTCCGCCGGGAACTCGTACGGTACACACGAGAATTACTTGATCAGCCGCGAATTGTCTTTGAAGCACTTCGGCAAGCGGCTACTGCCATTCCTGATCACGCGCCAACTGCTGTGCGGCGCCGGGATGATCAACAAGGACGGGCAGTTCGTGCTGTCCCAGCGCGCAGACCAGGTGTGGGAGGGAGTCTCGTCGGCAACGACGAGGACCCGGCCGATCATCAACACCCGCGACGAGCCCCACGGCGATTCCAGCCGCTTCCGCCGCATGCATGTCATCGTGGGCGATTCGAATATGGCGGAGCCGACCTTCGCGCTCAAGATCGGGTCGACGCAGCTGGTCATTGAGATGCTCGAGGCGGAGTGGGACATCCCGGCGTTCGACATTGCCGACCCGATCAAGCACATCAAGGAGATCTCGCTCGACCCGAGCGGCCGGACACCGCTGGAGCTCAAAGACGGATCCACGGTCACGGCGCTTGAAGTGCAGCAGGCGGTCCATACCGCAGCCGTCGCCTGGCTGGGCCAGCGCCCGGACGAGGGCACGCCCAACAGCGAGCTCTCCCGGGTGGTGGAGCTGTGGGGCCGGGTGCTGGGGTGCGTCGATAAGCAGGATTTCGCCGCTGTTTCCCGCGAGATCGACTGGGTGATCAAGCGCGATGTGCTCGAACGCTACCGTGCACGTCTCGACGGCGACTGGGGGCACCCGAAGCTCGCGCAGATCGACCTCGCGTACCACGACATCAACCGCAACCGGGGCTTGTTCTACCTGCTCCAGCGCAAAGGCCTCGTCGAACGCTGGACCACCGACGACGCGATCGCAAACGCCGTGCACACCGCCCCGCGGACCACTCGCGCGGCGCTGCGCGCCGATTTCCTCGCGCACGCACGCGAGCTGGGAGCCCGCTACACCGTCGATTGGGTGCACCTGAAAGTCGACCGGCCGGAACCGCAGACCGTAGACCTGCAAGATCCCTTCGCCACGTCCGACGCGCGCGTGGATGATCTGCTTAGCTATATGGAGAACAACCGCGAGCACTTGAACGACGCGCAGGGAGGGATCCGTGGCTGAGCAGACAGGCGTTGTGGAGAGATTGACGAACCTCACCTTCGCCCTGCTCGGGTCGTCGAAACCGCGCGAATACGAATGGGTACGCACTCACGTCGATGGCTACCGCGACCGCACCGACATCGCCTTGTCGCGCATCCTGAGCCGCGACGTGCGCTCCCTGCGCCGGGCGGGCGTCCCGGCGCGCATGGAGAACGGTCTGATCTGGGTGGACAAGGATGTCTACGAGCTTCCGCCGATCTCATTCACAGACGAGGAAGCTTTCGTGCTGGGGCTCGCAGGGGACCTGGGCACGGCGGGCAGCCTGGGCGCATTCGCACGGTCCGGGTGGACGAAGATCGCCGCGGGCGGCGCCACCCGCACCTTCGACGCTCCGCCGATCGCGGCGCTGGACAACGATATTTCGCGCCTCGACGCCGAAACCGTCACGGGCGTCACCGCCTGCGTGCGCTCGAACACGCGCATGAGCTTCACATACCGTCCTTCGCCGACAGCGGAGCCGCAGACCCGCACCATGGACCCGTGGGGGATCATCGCCCTGAACAACCGCGCTTACGTGGTCGGTTACGACGTCGAGCGCGCCGCCGAGCGCAGTTTCCGCGCTGTCCGCGTGAGCAATGTGCGCAAGGTCAAGGCCCATGATTTCCACCATCCCGACCGCCCGCTGCAGCAGGTCGTCGAGGATTCCTTGCGCGGGCCCGTCGTCGACGCGGTTGTCACCGTCGACCCGGGCACTGCGCACGAACTCGTGGCGGCAGGCACTGTGCGTGACGACGGCACCACAGTGACCCTGAGCGGCGTCGAACGCGATTGGCTCGTGCGCACGGCCGCTAGTTTCGCCCCTCACGCCGTGGTGCAGGAACCAGCCGATGTCCGGGAGGATGTGGCCGCTTTGCTGCGCGCCGCGTCGGGAAACGGGGCAGGAGAGAAGGAGGCCAGCCATGGTTGACGCGCGTAAAGACAGCCCGGAGAAGCTTTCCGCCCTCGTGCGCGCTTTGAATCTGATCCCGTACCTGCACCAGCACCCGCATTCAACGCCGATGGAGATCGCCCGCGACCTCGGGCACTCGCCGGCTGAGGTGATGGAGGATCTGCGTCGGCTGCAATTGTCGGGGGTGGGCAGCGGACCCGGGGAACTCATCGACCTCGCCGCCGAGTGGACTGGCGTCACCGTGATCGACGACCAGGGCCTGAACACCCCGTTGCGCCTCACGCCGACAGAGGCGAATGCCTTGCTGCTCACCCTCGAATCGCTGGAGACCATGCCGGGGCTCGTCGACCAGCACGCCGTGACCTCCGCGGCCCAGAAGCTCCGCGACGTGATGCGGTCGGTGGGAGTGCCCGATTCGGAGCAGCCGCAGCCGGCGGGTTCGGCGGAGATCGTTTCGCAGGCCCTCAAGCAGCGCCGCATGCTCGAGCTGACTTACTACTCAGCGACATCGGACACGGTCCGCACGCGCACGGTGGCGCCGATGGGATTGTTTCACCGCGACGGCAACACCTACCTGTCCGCGTTCGAGGACGGCGCGCCCAAGACGTTCCGCCTGGATAGGATCAGCGAGGCATCGCTTCTTGACGCCCCCTCGACCCCCTCACCCCACGTCACCTATAACGCCGATGACCCCTTCGGTTTCCGCCAGGCCAATATCGCGGAACTGAGCATCGCCACCGAGGCGACCTGGCTCGCCGACTATTGGCAGATCGACCTTGCCGACGGGAAAGACGGGGAAGACAGGGAAGAGGGCGACGGCTGGGTGCACGCGACTATGCCGTACGGCAGCGACGATTGGCTGATCCGTTTCTGCCTCAGCCAAGCCGACCGCGTGAAGGTGCTCTCACCCCCGCACATCGCCGCCGAGATTGCCGCTCGTGGTTCCGCGGGCCTCGGGCGTTATGCTTGAATGACGCTGTAAGCTCATCAGAGCTTCCACACACTTCTGAAAGGACGTCCAATGTCTGTCGGACCATGGGAAATCCTCCTCGTCTTGCTGGTCATTCTGCTCCTGTTCGGCGCTTCGAAGCTGCCGGAGCTGGCGCGGTCCGTGGGCCGTTCGGCCCGCATCTTCAAGTCCGAGGTCAACGAGATGCAGAACGACGGCAAGCAGCAGGCTTCGGCCGACGCCCCGCAGCGCGAGATCACCCAGGGGCCGGCGAACCAGGCTCAGCAGAGTGTCGAGCAGGGTTTCTGGAACCAGCCGCAGAACCAGCAGCCGAACCAGCCGGGCACGAACCCGAACGCCTAGCCGCACCCCGTGGGACAACCAGTTTCAACCAAGCGGCCGAAGCTGCGGGGGAAGCGCGACTCGGAGGGCATCATGTCCCTCACGGAGCATCTCCAGGAGCTCCGGCGGCGTGTGATCATTTCGTTGCTGTCGATTTTGGCCGGCACCATCATCGGCTTCATGTGGTATCAGTGGGCGCCTGGCCCCGTTATGCCGCTCGGCGAGATCATCCGTCGCCCGTACTGTTCGCTTCCCGCGGAACTCCGCGCTGACTTGACCTCTGACGGGTCGTGCCGTCTTATCGCGACGACCCCGTTCGAGATGTTCATGCTGCGCATTAAGGTCGGTTTCCTCGCAGGTCTGGTGTTTTCTTCGCCTGTGTGGCTGTACCAGATTTGGGCGTTCATCACGCCGGGCTTGCACAAGAACGAGCGGCGGTGGACGCTCAGCTTCGTCAGCGCGGCTGTCACACTGTTCGTGGCCGGAGCAGTGATCGCATATTTCATCGTCGACCAGGGCCTGTACATCCTGATGTCCATCGGCCAGGAGTACCAGATCGCGGCGTTGTCGGGTCAGCAGTACTACAGCTTCGTTTTGGCGCTCATCGTGATCTTCGGCGTCAGTTTCGAGGTCCCGCTGGTGATCATCATGCTCAACCTGGCGGGGTTGCTGCGCTACGACCAGGTGAAGGACAAGCGCAGGATCATTATTGTGGCGCTGTTCATCTTTGCCGCCGTGATCACTCCGGGTCAGGACCCGTTCTCGATGATCGTGCTCGCGTTGTCGCTGACCCTTTTGGTGGAGCTCGCGTTCCAGTTCTGCCGGATCCACGACAAGCGCGCAGGAAAGCGCACCAGCGAATGGGCGTCGCTTGACGACGACCAAGCCTCCGGCCCCATCGACGCCCCCGCCCCGATCGGCGCCGCCTCGGACCTGGGCACCGCGAGCAGAATTGCCCCTCCCGCGTCGATCGGGAACCCCACCGGTGTGGAAAGTGGAACCGGTGTGGGGGATGCGTCGATAAGCGGGCGTGCTGATGCCCCGAACTACTTCGACGACGTGCTCTGACGCTTAAGTTAGGGTGGTGGGCATGCACCTCGATGAGTTCCGCGCGCGCAAACCTTTCCCGCTCGACGATTTCCAGATCGAAGCGTGCGAGGCCGTCGAGGCTGACCGGGGCGTGCTTGTCTGCGCACCCACAGGATCCGGCAAGACCGTCGTCGGGGAATTCGCCGTGTCGCTCGCCCTGTCGCGCGGTACGAAATGCTTCTACACCACGCCAATCAAGGCGTTGAGCAACCAGAAGTACCACGACCTCGTCGACGAGCACGGCGAGGACGCTGTGGGGCTGCTCACCGGTGACACCAGTATCAACGGCAACGCCGAGATCGTGGTCATGACCACCGAGGTCCTGCGCAACATGATCTACGCGGAGTCGCCGGCCCTCGACCGGTTGTCGCACGTCGTGATGGACGAGATCCACTACCTCGCGGACCGCGACCGCGGTGCGGTGTGGGAGGAAATCATCCTGAATCTGGACGAGTCGGCGCGCATCATCGGCCTGTCGGCCACGGTGTCCAACTCCGAGGAGTTCGGCGAATGGCTCGACGAGGTCCGCGGCGACACCGATGTCATCGTCTCCGAGAAGCGTCCGGTCCCGCTGAACCAGTTCATGATGGTGCAGCGCACAATCATGCCACTGTTCGAGCCCGGCACCGACCGGGTCAACCGCGACTTGGAGCGCACCATCGAGCGCCTCGAATCCGGTGCCGATGAGGGACGCCGCGATTTCGAGGAGGGCCGCGGTTTTCGTTCCCGCGCAAGCGGACGCCGCAGCGGCGAGCGCCGCCCCCAGGACCGTGTGCGTCCCGTCGGGCGACCGGAAGTGGTGGAAGCTCTGAGGGGCCGCGACATGCTGCCGGCGATCGTCTTCATCTTCTCCCGCGCGGGCTGCGACGGTGCCCTGTTCCAGTGCCTTCGCTCGCGCAAAGAACTGACCACCCGCGACGAAGCCGAACGCATCAAAGAGATCGCCGATGCGGGTGTGGAGGGCATTCCGGAGGAAGACCTCGAAGTGCTCAACTACCGCCAACTGCGCACCGCGTGGTCCCGCGGCTTCGCGGCACACCATGCGGGCATGCTGCCGGCGTTCAAGCACATCGTCGAGCAGCTCTTTGTGGAGGGACTCGTGCGTGTCGTCTTCGCCACAGAGACACTGGCGCTGGGCATCAACATGCCGGCGCGCACCGTCGTGCTGGAGAAGATGGTCAAGTTCAACGGTGACGCGCACGTCGATCTCACTCCCGGCCAGTACACGCAGCTCACCGGCCGTGCGGGGCGCCGTGGCATCGACTCGATCGGCAACGCCGTCGTGCAGTGGGCGCCGGCGATGGATCCGCGCCAGGTCGCCGGTCTCGCCTCCACCCGCACGTACCCGTTGATCTCCCTGTTCACCCCCGGGTACAACATGGCGATCAACATGCTGCAGATGAACGGCTTCGAGGACTCGATCCGCCTCATCGAGAAGTCCTTCGCCCAGTTCCAGACCGACCGCAGCGTCGTCGGGGAGGTGAGGAAGATCGAGAGGCAGAAGGCGAGCGTCGACAAGCTGCGCGCCGAGCTGGATGCCGCGGTGACGGAACTCGGTTTCGGGGACATGAACGTTGACACTGACGGTGCCCCAGACGGTGACATCGCCGAGCAACTCGTCGACTACACCCGTCTTCGCCGCGACCTCGCCGACGAGGAGAAGAAGGCGAAGAAGAACTCCATTGAGGAGCGCCACAAGGAGATCCAGAAGGTGCTCGGCCGCCTGCAGGTGGGCGAAGTCATTGCGTTGCCGTCGAAGCGCCGCCCGGAGCTCGCCGCTGTGGTGGCGCCTGCCGGCCGTAAGGACGACCCGAGGCCGTGGATCACCACAGAACGCGGCTGGTCGGGGCGTATCGACGCCGCCTCCTTCGGCAACGTTCCCGTCGTCGTTGGCCGGATCAAGGTCCCGCGGGATGTCTCGCACAAGCCGCGCCGGCACACGCGCCGAGTTGTGCAGCAGCTCAGCCGCGGACAGTTCCGCGCGCCGAAGAACTTGAAGGAAAAGGCGAGGACGCGGACGTCGAAAAGCGTGCTGCAACTTCGCGACGCCATCCGCGCCCACCCCGTCCACTCCTGGCCCCCGGCGGAACGCGAACGGCTCGCCCGCCTCGGCGAGGACCTCGTGCGGGAGGAACGCGCGCTCGGGCGTGCGCAGGCCAGCGTCGACACGCAGACTGACACGCTGGGCCGGATGTTCGAGCGCATCATCGGGCTACTGACTGAGATGGACTACGTCGAGCTTGTCGACGGCGAACCCACCGTCACCGAAGAAGGCGAACGTCTCGCCCGCATCCACAATGTGTCCGACTTGCTCGTCGCGCAGTGTTTGAAGCGCGGAATCTGGGACGAGCTCGACCCGGCGGAGCTCGCCGGTGTGGCATCCATGTGCGTCTTCGAGAACCGCAAGGCGACCGGCGGGTATCCGGAAGCCGCCACCGACCGCATGGCCGACGCAATGAACGATACCCAGCGCATTTACAGTGAGCTGGCCAGCGACGAGCAGCGCCACCGTCTTCCGCCGACGGCGATGCCGGATCCCGGATTCGCGCTTTCGCTGCACCAGTGGGCCGCCGGAGCGCCCTTGGGCTACGCTCTCGCCGCGGCCGCCGAGTCCGGCGCGGAGCTGACCCCCGGTGATTTCGTCCGCTCGTGCCGCCAAGTCATCGACCTGCTCGAGCAGATCGTGCAGACCGGCTACTCCGACGACATCAAGCACAACGCCCGCCGTGCGGTGGAGGCTATCCGCCGAGGCGTGGTGGCTATCGGCAACTAGGTCCGGAGGCGCTCCGCCAGTTCGCGGCGGAGCGCCTCCGGCAGGAGATTGACCACCGCGAAGTGCGAATTGAGGCCGAACGGGTCGACAATGAGCGACTGGACCCCCGCCACCTTGCCGCCGGCGAGGACCGGACCGCCTGAGTCTCCCTTGAGCGCCGGAGTGCGGTTGAACACGATTCCAGCGGGGCGAACGAGCGAGCCCGTGCGGGAGACCGCCACGGGCAGGGACATCACCCAAAATCCGTCGCGCGATTGCAGCCGCTTGGCGCGTCCGCCGTACCCGAGCGTGACCGTCGGATCGCCCACGCTGGGCGTCTCTCCGAGTTCAGGGAAATCTGCACCTTCGAGGTGCCTGAACGGCCGGATGCGCACCACAGCAATGTCGGTCCCGGCGACGGGTGCGACCGTGCGGATCGTGCGGATCTTCGTCCCTTGGCGCACCGTCACCCCGTCAGGGTGGTTGCGGAAGAAGTGGTTGCAGGTTAGCACCGTGTCCGGCGCGAGGAGAGCGCCGCTGCAGTAGGCGCTGCCGGAGCTAAGGCGGACGAGCGCGTCTGGGAACATGAACCCGATCGTAGGGGAGAAGTTCTAGCATGAGGCCATGACTGATCTTCCCCAGACATTTCCTCAAGATGTCTACGCCGCCCGGTTGTCGCGGGTGCAGCGTCACATCCGTGCTAAAGGTCTCGGTGCCGCCGTGATCGGCGCTGGTCCGGAGTTGGCGTACCTGACCGGGTCATGGACGGCCTCCCACGAGCGGCTGACCGCGCTGGTCGTCCCACCGAAGGGGGACGCGCGCCTGTTCGCCCCGGCCACCGACGCGGCGGCGCTGCGCGGCGTCGGTAAACTGCGCGGGATCCAACTGGTCACGTGGCGCGACGGCGAGAACCCTTATGCCCTCGTGGAACGCGCCTGCGGCGGCGGCACGGTGGCGGTGGGGACATCGCTGACCGCCGACCATGTGCTGCGGCTGCAGGACGCGTGCGGGGAGCTCCACCTCGCCACTGATCTGCTCGCCGACGCATTCATGATCAAAGGCCCCGAAGAAGTCGAGCAGCTCGCTTTCGCCGCGGCTGCCATCGACCGTGTCCACGCCGCCGTACCGGAGCTGCTGCGCCCTGGCCGCACGGAGCGTGAGATCGCGCAAGAGCTCAACGCTCTTATCCGCCGGGAGCACTCCCGGGTCGACTTCATCATCGTTGGCTCAGGACCGAACGGCGCGGACCCGCACCACGACTATTCCGATCGCGTGCTGGAAGACGGAGATCCCGTGGTCGTGGATCTGGGCGGTACGGTCGGCGCCGGTTACCACTCGGACTGCACACGCACCTACGTTGTCGGGGGCGTGGAGACAGCCACCGACGACTTCACGCGCGCCTACGGCACCTTACGCCGCGCCCAGGACGACGCGGTGGCCGCGGCGCGGCCCGGGATGACTGCGGGCGACCTCGATGCTGTAGCGCGCGGACGCATCAACGAGGCAGGGTACGGCACCTACTTCAGCCACCGCCTCGGCCACGGAATCGGGCTCGGACTGCACGAGGAGCCGTTCATCATCGCCCGCAACGACACCGTGCTGCAACCGGGGATGACCTTCTCCATCGAGCCGGGGATCTACGTTCCGGGCGCATGGGGCATGCGGATCGAAGATATCGTCGTGCTCGAAGACGACGGTGCGCGCCGCCTGAACACGGCAGCGATCGCGTGACGCACGATAATCTTGCGGCATGATTTCTACGGCGAAAGACGATGGCACGATCCTGCTGCTCGGCGGCACCAGCGACATCGGTGGGGAAGTGGCGGTGCGCATCTGCGCCGGACGCCACGTCGTGCTGGCGGGGAGGAACCCGGGGGCACTGGGAGGCGTCGAGAAGCGAATGCGTGAGGCGGGCGCGGCGAGCGTGCGCACGGTCGAGTTCGACGCGGCCGACCTAGCCTCGCACCGCGCCGTCGTCGAGGCGGCCGGCAACGTGACCACGGCGATCGTGGCGTTCGGCATCCTCGGCGACCAGGCCCGCGCCGAACACGACGAAGAGCACGCCGCGCACATCGCCGTCGTCGATTACACGGCGCAAGTCAGCATGCTCACAGTGCTTGCCGACGTCATGTCCCACGGCCACATCTTCGCCTTCTCATCCATCGCCGGCTGGCGCCCACGGCGGGCGAATTATGTCTACGGCTCCACCAAGGCTGGTCTCGACGCCTTTTGCCAAGGACTCGCCGACCGCCTCCACGGCACCGACGTGGCACTGATCACCGCGCGCCCCGGTTTCGTCATCGGATCCATGACTGAGGGCATGAGGCCCGCGCCGCTGTCCGTCACCCCGGACGTGGTTGCCGACGCTGTCGTGGGGGCGATGGGCAAAGGCAGCCGGACGGTTTGGATCCCACGCACACTGCAGCTGCTGGCCTGGGTGATGCGGTGCGTCCCGCGCCCCGTTTGGCGCCGCATGCCCCGGTAAGCGCGCGCCGGCAGGTAGTCTGTGCGCATGCTGATTCTCGCTTATTTCCTGATCGAAGCCCTCGCCTTCTGGGGAGTGAGCCAGCTCATCGGCGTCGGCTGGGCGCTGCTGGGTATTTTCATCCTGATGGTCGTCGGTGCGCTGGCCGCCTCGCCCGCGCTGCGCTCCGAACTCGAGCGCGCCTCCTCCGGAGCCGGTTCCGTCGGGCAGTTCGCCGGCGGGACCGCCCTCGTCGCTGCGGGCTGGGCGTTGGCGATCATCCCGGGCTACGTCTCCTCGGTGATCGGGCTGCTCCTGCTTGTGCGCCCCACGCGTGAGCTCGTGCGTAAATCCATGGCGAATTCCCTGCGCAAGCGTGTGGAGGACTTCGGCGTGCAGGTCTACGATGTTTCCCCCATGAAGCGCCGCAGCGCCTCCTACGGCACCTTCGCCCCGGGCGATGTCATTGACGCAGAACCAGATACTGCGCCGGCTCCCAGCGACGAAGAGATCGAGAACTGGTCCCGCAACGCCCGCCCCGAAGATTTCGGAGATGACCGGAAGTGACAGCTGCTGTTTTCCCTGACACGCGCATGACGCGGCTCGCAAGAATTGCCCGGGTCCTCCTCGCGGGGCTTGGGGGCGTGCTGGTGTATTTCTCCTACGAGCCCCACGGTTACGCGGCGGCTGGAGTTGTGGGCGTCTCGCTGTTCTACGCCGCGCTCGCTCCGTGGCCGCGCCAGCCCGTCGGCGCGGCTGCTGGACCGACTGCGAGGTGGGGCGCGCTGTTGGGGTTCATCCACGGCTTCAGCGCCTATGTTCTGCTGTTGCCGTGGGTGGGCGAATTCGTGGGTGCCCTGCCGTGGATCGCGCTGTCCGTCACACTTGCATTGTGGACGATTCTGACCGGTGTTTTCGGGGTTTTGGTCGCCCGGTGGCAGTTCGGTTTCATCGCTTTCGCCTTCGTCTATTCGGCCGTGGAATTCTTCCTGTCGTCATTCCCGTTCGGCGGCTTCTCGTGGGTACGCCTTGCATGGGGGCAGATCAACGGTCCGCTGGCGAATTTCGCGCCGTGGGGCGGACCCGCCCTAATCACATTTGCCACCGTGCTGCTGGCTGCAGCGCTGAGCGCCGCCGCGATATCGCTTATCGACGGCCCCCGCACCACAATTCGCCGTTCCATCACCGCCCTGATCGCGGCAGGCTTGACCATCAATTTCGGGATACTCGCAGGTCTCGGCGTCGACCGCCCCGGACCGACGACGGAAACCGTGACCGCCGCCGCTGTCCAGGGCAACGTGCCCCGCATGGGTCTCGACTTCAATGCGCAGCGCCGCGCTGTCTTGGCCAACCACGTCAACGTGACTAAGGAGCTGGCCGCCAGCGGTGAACACCCGGACCTGGTGTTCTGGCCGGAAAACTCCTCCGATGTGAATCCATTCCGGGACCGGCAAGCACGCGACCTCATCACTGAGGCAGTCAAAGCCGTCGACGCACCGGTCTTGGTGGGCACCCTGACCGAAGACGAGGTAGGGGACCGCAACACCGCCGTTGTCTTCGATCCGGACACCGGTGCCGGCGACTTCCACCACAAGCGGTTCCTGCAACCTTTCGGTGAGTGGATGCCGATGCGGGACTTCTTCCGCAGGTTCTCGCCGTACGTGGACATGGCGGGAGATTTCAAGCCCGGCGACGGCAATGGAACTGTGCGCATGGGCGGGCATGTTGTGGGGGTGGCCACCTGCTACGAAGTGGCGTTCGACGCCGCCTACCGTGACGCAGTCAAGGCTGGGGCCCAGATTCTCACTACCCCGACGAACAACGCCACCTTCGGTTTCACCGACATGACGTACCAGCAGCTCGCCATGAGCCGGATCCGCGCGATGGAGACCGACAGGGCAGTGGTGGTCGCGGCGACCTCGGGAGCTTCCGCCATCGTGCGTCCTGACGGCACCGTGGCGCAGGAAACGGAGATCTTCACGCCGGCGTATCTCGTCGACAAGCTGCCGCTGCGCGATTCCGTGACGTTCGCTGTGCGTTACGGCAGATTCATCCAGTGGCTTATCGTGGCAGGCGGTATCGCGGTGATGCTCGCGGCAGTCGCGACCACCCGGCGGGGGTATGCTTCTAGAAAGAGTCAGGACACGTCGGCGGCACCGCAGCCGGCGCGGCACCCTGAAGACGAAGACTGACGTATAGCCCGAACAAAGCGAAAGAAACGGAGACACTGTGGCTGAGAAACCGACCGACTCGACTCTGGTGATCATCCCGACATACAACGAGGTGGAGAACCTCCCGTTGATCGTCGGGCGCGTCCGCGAGTCGAACCCGGACGTGGACATTCTGGTCGTCGACGATAACTCCCCGGACGGCACCGGCGAGAAGGCCGACGAGATGGCCGCTGAGGACAGCCATGTCAACGTCATCCACCGCGAGGAGAAGACCGGTCTGCTCGGCGCGTACACAGCTGGATTCGACTGGGGTCTCGAGCGCGACTACGCCGTGCTCTGCCAGATGGACGCAGACGGCTCCCACGCACCGGAACAGCTGCCGCGCCTGCTGTCGGCTATTGACGAAGGAGCGGACCTAGTCATCGGTTCCCGCTACGTCGACGGAGGCGAGGCCGTCAACTGGCCCCGCAACCGCTACCTGCTGTCCAAGCTGGGCAACCTGTACATCTCCGTTGCCCTCGGCGATGACGTTGCCGACATGACGGCCGGTTACCGCGCTTTTCGACGCGAGGTGCTCGAGACCATCGACCTCAGCACCCTGTCGCGTAAGGGCTATATTTTCCAGGTCGATCTCGCCGACCGCGCTGTACAGGAGGGCTTCGATGTCCGCGAGGTACCGATTACCTTCGTCGACCGTGAGCTCGGCGAGTCCAAGCTCGACGCCAGCTTCGCTGGCGAATCGCTCGCCGAGGTGACCAAGTGGGGGTGGAAGCGCCGCTCCACCCAGGCCTCCGAAATGGCCACGGAACTGAGCCGACTGGGCCGTTACCAGCTCGACGAGCTCGGCGTGTACAAGATCCCGGGCCAAGTCACCCGCGCAACGCAACTCGCTGGCGACCTTGTCGAAGAGGGCCTCAAGCTGGCCAAGTACGAGTTGAAGCGCTTCCGCGACAACCGCCACTAACCGCTAGCCACTGGCCGCTAGCCGCTGGACATCAGCCACTAAAGGCACGCCAAAAGCCGGCAGGAATTTGTTTCCGTGCCGGCTTTTTTGGTGCGGGGAAGTAGGAGAGGGGACGGCGATAAGCGACTAGCTACCGTTCTCCTGCGCTTCCTTCTGCTCCTTCGCAATGCGGGCAGCGGCGCGGCGGCGCTTGCGGAGCTGCTCCAAACGCTCCTCGAGAAGCTCATCGAGCTCTTCTAAGCTGCGGCGCTCACGGAGCATGTCCCAGTGGGTGCGTGGCGGTTTCACCGGCTTCGACTCAACACCTTCACCCTCCATGAGGGTGCCCACCTGGCCGTTCTTGCACGGCCATTCCTCGGGAATTTCGGCGTCGTCGGCGAATGGAATCTCGTAAATCTCGCCGTTCGGGGTGCGGTATTTCGCCATCCTGCGCGGCGCGAGATCGTGGTCGCGATCCGTCTCGTAGCTCACTGCGCCCATGCGGCTACCACGTAGCACCCGATCAGCCATGCTGCATCTTTCCCTTCGTTGTGAATAATCGTCGCGAGCCTAAAGTATAACGGCCAACAGTTCTAACGCGCCGACTGCATCGATTGTTCCGTGGAATCCGCCGCGGGGCGGATAAGATGAACCGCGACCATGAACCAAGCAACCGACACGGCGCCGACCTTCCAGTACTGCGGCAAGGAGATTCAGCTCACACCTGGGCGTGGGCGGCCGCGGAAGTACTGCGGCGACTCATGCAAGCAGCGCGCCTACGAACTGCGGCACGCAGCGCCGAAAGGTGCCCGGACCACGCGCAAGCTGCAGGGAGACACACTGAAGGACAAGCTGTTCGAGATCCGGTGCGCCGCCGAAGACATCGCGATTGCGTCCAGTGAGGGCGCGGATGCCGACGAGATTCAGTCTCTGTGCGATGAGCTGGTTACGATGGCTAAGAAGCTCGAGAGGCTCCAATAACGCAATAACGCGCGCCGGACGCACACACGGGCCGGCATTCAAGGCAGAGAGGGATACTCATGCGCAACCGCAACCAGAAACTCATTGTCTTCGGCGGCGCTGCGGTCATTGCCGTGCTTGCGCTTTTCGCGTTGGTTCCGCTGGCCATTTCGTTGTTCTCGCACCCAGGCGTGAAAACGGAGGGCATTGACGCGGACGGCGCCAAGCCGGCAGCGACGGATGTGGACGGAACGTGGGTGGTGTCCGCCAAGCCCGGCAAGAACGTCACGTCCGCCGGGTTCACGTTCAACGAGTTGCTGCCTGGTGATGCGAGAACCACATCGGGCTCGACCCAGGATGTCGACGGCGAAATGACCATCGAAGGCGGCAGGTTGACCGCCGGTGAGGTGACCGTGGACATGACTAATATCGTCACGGATAAAGATGTGCGTGACGAAAATGTGCGAAGGAAGATCCTTCACACGGAGGAGTACCCGGAAGCCACATTCACCCTCACTGAACCCGCGGACGTGTCGCAGCTCCCGGATGACGGCACCGTCGGCACCGTGACGCTCACCGGCGACCTGACTATCCACGGACAGACCAACAGCATCACCCAGGATTTCACCGCGTTGCGTACCGGAGAGACAGTGATCGTCCACGCCGACATTCCGATCAGCCGCGCGGACTACGGAGTGGAGACGCCGGAGTTCGTTGCCGCCAAGATCGACGAGAACGGCGAAGTGAATATCCGCCTGAAACTGGAAAAGAAGGACTAGGCGGGCCACGGGCTAGCGGCGCATGTGCGGGCCATTGCGCCCGTGTTCGCCGCATCCACCCATAGCCCATTATCCATTACTGTCCGATAATGTACATTATGTCAAGTAATGTTCGCGGGAGACGCGCCCTAGTTTTCTGCCGGCCCGCTCGCTCCCCGGGCTGCGGCTCTGCCGCTACCTGACACCATGTCGGTGCCGGTGCATCAACGTCACCTGCACAACATCGAGCATGCTGGCGTGCGCCATTGCCTCCCGCAGCGCGAGCTGCCACATCCACAGACGTCGGTACACTGCGTCGAATCCGTCGGCGGCCGCCTCACGCAGCTGGCTTTGGAAGACGGTGCGCTCATGCCGCAGCGACAATTCAAGGTGGTCTGGCGCGTGGGTCTGCGCGACAATGCGGAGTCCGCTGCGCGTATCGACGCTTTTGCGAAGTTCGTCGACCGTCCGGTAATTCAGAGTTGGCCAAATATAAGCGCGCAGCGATTCCAGCGCCGATTCAGCGGGCGGGGTCAGCTTCCCCGTCGACACGACGGTTTGGAGGGCGGCGCGGCCGGAGCGGGCCAAGAGGTCGTCGATAAGCGCGAAATAGCGTGCTTGCAGGTCCGTCGGCATCGTTTCCAGGTGCTCCGCCGAGACAACAGCGTCGTAGCGCGCTTTTCGACGCTCCATGCCCCGCAGCAACCCCTCCACCACATTGAGGTGCACTGCGTCTTCTGCCCCGCCGAGTGTGAGACGTTCGCGCACGGCGCGCAGCATTCCCGGATCAGTGATCACGGAATCCACGGTGGCGCGGCGTGCGGCCGCCGCGATCGCCACAGCCCCGCCCGATGACGGCAGCTCGGCGAGGTGGGTGCCGGGGCGGACGGCGGCGGCGTTGAGAAGCATGTCCACGCTCCTCGCTTGCGCATCCGCGAGATCCAGCTTCTCCGTCTCGAGCGGCGCGCTGAAATTTGTCTCCGAAACGAAATAGTTCTTCGGTTCTCGCCCGCGGCCCGCACCCGGCGAATGCGATTTCACGCTCACGCGCTCCATCGTCGGAACTCCCGTGGCGAAATGGCCCGCGAACGCGCTCATCCCGTCGCCCGAGAACCTCGCGACGAGCTCCGGCGGCACCTCGCCGCCGCTGTATCTCCCGTGACTCGCGAGCTTCGTCTTCGGGTTGTACTCCACACGGAGCAACGCGCCGAGCACTTTGACCAGATCCTCGGGAGTCTCCGTGCGCCACTCTCCCGCCATATACCCTTCAGCGAGACCGATCCACCCGTTCGCGGCGATGCGGTCGAACAGCTCCGCGTGGTCGACAGTGAGATCCGGGGAACTATCCGGGTCGAGCTCGAGGCCCGCCTTGGCGCACGCGGCCGCGAACTGCGCCTCCGCGTGCCGGGCCCGGAGTCCCAACAAGCGGACCGACGGCAACGCCACGATATTCGGCCACTGGTCAGCGTCGACCGTACGTAAGTGCATGGGGATCGCGGGGTTGTCGGACACGCCGTCTACCATAGACCGACGGCAGCCCGCCTCATGGGAGCCACGGCGCGCCGAGTTTCGAAACCGGCGTATGATCTCATGGCGGATAAGCGTGCAATTGCTACAAGGAGTACAGATAAATGTCCGATAAGCCTTACCGTCCAGCGGGCAACCGCCACCACGTCGTCATCATCGGTTCCGGCTTCGGCGGGCTTTTCGCGGCTCGCGAGCTTGACGGCGCCGACGTGGATGTCACGTTGATTAGCCGCACCAACTTCCACCTCTTCCCGCCGCTGCTGTACCAGGTGGCAACGGGTCTTCTGTCCACCGGCGAGATCGCGACCTCGACCCGCCAGATTCTGGGCAAGCAGAGCAACACGGACATAGTGCGCGGCGACGTCACCGACATCAACCTCGACGGCCAGACCGTCACCTTTGAAGAGGGCGAGTTCACCCGCACCTACGAGTACGACTCCCTCATCGTCGCCGCCGGCGCCGGCCAGTCCTACTTCGGCAACGACCACTTCGCTGAGTTCGCTCCGGGTTTGAAGACGCTGGACAACGCCCTCGAGATCCGCTCCCGTCTCGTCACCGCCTTCGAGCGAGCCGAGGTTGTCGAGGATCCGGAAGAGCGCGAGCGCCTGCTCACCTTCGTCATCGTCGGCGCAGGCCCGACCGGTGTGGAGCTCGCCGGCCAGGTCGCCGAGATGGCGCACCGCAGCTTCCGCGACGAATACTCCAATTTCCGCCCGTCCAGCGCCAAGATCATTCTTCTCGACGGCGCACCCCAGGTCCTTCCGCCCTTCGGCAAGCGCCTCGGCCGCAAGGCGCAGCGCGAGCTGGAGCGCCTCGGCGTGACCGTCCGGCTCAACGCGATGGTCACCAACATCGACGAGAACTCGGTCACCTACAAGGACATGAAGACCGAGGAAGAGACCACGATCGACTCCTACACCAAGATCTGGTCCGCCGGTGTCGCCGCTTCCCCGCTGGGCAAGACGATCGCCGAGCAGGCAGGCCTCGAGGTCGACCGCGCAGGCAAGGTCCCGGTGAACAAGGACCTCTCCGTCGGCGAGCACCGCAACGTCTTCGTCGTCGGCGACATGATGAGCCTCGACCGCCTTCCGGGCTTGGCACAGGTAGCTATCCAGACCGGTGAGTATGCCGCGAAGGCCATCAAGGCCGGCGTTGAAGAGGACCAGCAGCCGGACCAGCGCGAGGACTTCTCCTACTTCGACAAGGGCTCCATGGCGATCGTCTCCCGCTTCCACGCTGTCGTGAAGATGGGCAAAGTCGAAATCGCCGGCTTCCTCGGCTGGATCATGTGGCTGCTCGTCCACGTGTCCTTCCTCGTCTCCAAGCGCAACCGCGTCGTGTCCATGTTCACCTGGACGCTCAACGCGCTCACCCCGAAGCGCTACAACCTGCCGACCACCCTCCAGCAGATGCACGCCCGCACTGCCCTGCTGAACCTAGGCAAGGAGTCCGGCAACAACACCGAGAAATACTCCGAGCTGCGCGACACCAACGGGGAGAACTAAACCTTCTCCTCCCCCTCCACCGCCCGCTCGGGCTCTCGGTGCACGCTTCGCGGCGGGCTAGGCGTATGATCTATTAAGTTCACCGCTGGGCTGGCGTGATTCGTCGATATGCGAATGCGCGAGCCCAGCTTCCTGCCGAGTCTGTGAAAAAGGGGGTCGCTATGCCGCCGAAACTACCTCTGCCCCGTAACAAGGCTAAATCGCAGGCGAAGCAAGACCAGCGGCCCGTCCCAGTGCCCGTCGAGCGGTCCGTCGACTTCTGCCGCGTCTTCGTCGAAGGCAACGCCCTGCCCGGGTCCATGCACTACACCAGCGCCATGGAGCGCGTGAAGCAGGCTGAAAACGGCTATGTGTGGCTCTCTCTGCACGAGCCGAGCGCTGAGCAGATGGAGCGCGTGGCGGCGGAATTCGGCATCCACGACCTCATTGTCGAAGATGCCGTGACGGCGCACCAGCGCCCCAAGGTGGAGCGCTACGGCGAGCAGCTCTTCATCGTCATCCGCACCGTCGTCTACCGTGACGACGAGGAAGTCTCGGACCTCCGCGAAATCATTTCGACCGGTGAGGTGCAAATGCTCGTCGGCGAGGATTTCGTGATCACCATCCGCCACGACGCTCAACTGCCGAACCTGACGCAGGAGCTTATCGAGGACCCGGAAATCTCCTCGCTCGGCCCGGCGGCCGTGGCGTGGAAGGTCGCGGACCACATCGTCGAGAACTATATGAAGGTCACGACGTTCCTCTCCAGCGATGTCGACGAACTCGAGAACGAAGTATTCACACCGCGGCAGCTGATCAACATCGACAAGATCTACATGTACAAGCGTGAGGTTCTGGAGATGCGCCACGCCACCGACCCGCTGGGGCCCGCGCTGCGTTCCGGCCTCACCCTGCACAAGGATCTGCTGAGCAAGCCGATTCGCTCGTACCTGCGCGACGTGCAGGACAACGCCATGATTGTCAGCGACAACGTGTCCGCTTTCGATGAGCGGCTTTCATCGCTTCTCGACGCCTCCGTGGCCAAGGTCTCCATGCAGCAGAACTCCGACATGCGCACCATCTCCGCTGTCGTCGGCATGGCCGCGCTCCCGACGATGATCGCCGGCGTGTACGGCATGAACTTCGAGAACATGCCCGAACTCGGGTGGCGGTACGGCTACCCAGTCGTGCTGGTGGTGATGTTCGCGTCGATCCTGGGCATGTACTGGTGGTTCCGGAAGAACCATTGGCTCTAGAGACACGTCGGGTCTAGAGCCGCGGTCCCTTCTTTTAGGAGTCCAGAACCATCGTCCGCAGCGTGCTGACGGCGACGAGCTTGCCTTCCTGCCGCATCTCCGTGCGCCACAGCTGGGTGCGCCGTCCGACATGCACTGGAGTGACGTCCGCCTCGATGACACCGTCGGTGACGCTGCGCAGGAGATCGGTGCTGTTGTTCATTCCGACGACCGGGGCACCGGCGGCGAGGTAGCCGGCGAACGACCCCATGGTCTCACCGATGGAGCAGAAAACTCCCCCGTTGACCACGCCGGCGGGCTGGTGGTGCTTCGGTTGTGCCTCGACCTCCGCGACGATCTTCTCGGGGCCGAACGCCGTGAATTTCAGGCCGATAAATGAATCGAATTCGGTGCTGGCGGCGTTGAGCGCGGCGAGTTCCTCATCGTTGAGTTGGCGGTTCTGCAGGTGCTTGAGGTCGTTGATATCCATAGAAACTGACTTTAGCAACGAAACTAGACCAAATTGCCGGACTCTGGAAACAGCGGCAGGAAATTCCTTGCGGAGGTTGCCTCCCAGGCGTTTACCGCGTGCGTATGCTCGAGGGCATGACTTCGAATGACGCATCTTCCTCTAACGCTGCCCCCAACGGTGCAGACACTGCCGGCAAGGCTCAGATCGGTGTCGTGGGCATGGCCGTGATGGGCTCCAATTTGGCCCGTAACTTCGCCTCCCGCGGCCACACCGTGGCTATCTTCAACCGTTCGCCGGAGAAGACCCGCGCGGTGATGGAACAGTACGGCGGCGAGGGGTCGTTCATCCCCTCGGAGACTATCGAGGACTTCGTCGCTTCCTTGGAGCGCCCCCGCAAGGCCGTGATTATGGTGCAGGCGGGCAAGGCTACTGACGCGGTGATCGATCAGCTTGTCGAGGCGATGGATGAAGGCGACATCATCATCGACGGCGGAAACTCCCTTTTCACCGACACGATCCGCCGCGAAAAAGAGGTCGCTGCGAAGGGGTGCCACTTCGTCGGTGCTGGCATTTCCGGCGGTGAGGAAGGTGCACTGCGCGGACCGTCGATCATGCCCGGCGGCCCGAAGGAGTCCTGGGAGACGCTCGGTCCGCTGCTGGAGGACATCTCCGCCAAGGTTGACGGCACACCGTGCGTGACGCACATCGGCCCGGACGGCGCCGGCCACTTCGTCAAGATGGTCCACAACGGCATCGAATACGCCGACATGCAGGTCATCGGCGAGGCTTACCACCTCCTGCGCTACGCGGCGGGAATCGAGCCAGCCGAACTGGCGGATACTTTCTCCGAGTGGAATCAGGGCGACCTGGATTCGTACCTGATCGAGATCACCGCTGAGGTTTTGCGCCAGGTGGACGCGAAGACGGGCAAACCGTTCATTGACGTCATTGTCGATGCCGCGGGACAGAAGGGCACGGGCCGCTGGACTGTGAAGGAAGCGCTCGATCTGGGTGTGCCCACCACCGGCATCGGCGAGGCTGTGTTCGCGCGTGCGCTGTCGTCGGCACTCGCCCAGCGCGAGGCAGTCAAGGAGACTGGCTTGCCGTCCGGTGAAACCGCCACTTTGGAGTCACTCGGCGTGGACAAGGAGCAGTTCGTCGAGGACGTCCGGCGCGCCCTGTACGCGTCGAAGCTCGTCGCGTACGCGCAGGGCTTCGACGAGATCAACGCCGGCTCCCAGGAATACGGCTGGGGCCTTAAGCCGCAGGATCTCGCCACGATTTGGCGCGGTGGTTGCATCATCCGCGCGAAGTTCCTCAACCGCATCACCGAGGCGTACAACAACGACCCGGAACTGCCGTCGCTGCTGCTCGACCCGTATTTCCGCGGGGAGCTCGAGAACGGTCTCATCGACTCCTGGCGCCGCGTTGTCGTCACGGCGACCCAGCTGGGGCTGCCGATCCCGGTGTTCGCCTCCAGCCTGTCTTACTATGATTCGCTGCGTTCCGACCGCCTGCCGGCCGCATTGATTCAGGGCCAGCGCGACTTCTTCGGTGCCCACACGTACAAGCGTGTCGACATGGAGGGCACGTACCACACGACGTGGTCCGGCGAGCGCGAGGAGATCAGCTACTAGTACTAGCTGGGCGCGTTGCGCTCACCCAGGCACCGCGGGGGCGTCGGTAGACTTCCCACGGTGCCTTCTTTTCTTGATTTAGGGCTTCCCCGCCCCATCGTCGACGTCCTGGACACCCAGGGCATTCGTCAGCCTTTCCCGATCCAGCAAGCGGCGATCCCGGGAGTACTCGACGGCCGCGATGTTCTCGGCCGCGGCCCTACCGGGTCCGGCAAGACATTCACGTTCGGTCTCCCGATGCTCGCTCTGCTCGCTGGTAAGCCGTCGCGCCCTGGCCATCCACGCGGACTCATTCTCGCCCCCACCCGCGAGCTCGCCGCTCAGATCCGCCAGCGTCTCGACGACCCCGCCGCGGCGGTGAACCTCCGCATCATCGAGGTCGTCGGCGGCGTCAACATCAACAACCACATCCGCGCACTCGCAGCACCGGTGGATGTGCTCGTGGCAACACCGGGACGCGCGCAGGACCTCATTAACCAGGGCAAGCTCAGCTTCGACGCCGTTGAGATCACAGCTATCGACGAAGCCGACCAGATGGCGGACATGGGCTTCCTCCCCCAGGTGCGCAAGCTTCTCGACGCCACCCCCTCCACCGGCCAGCGCCTGTTGTTCTCGGCGACGCTGGACGGTGACGTCGACAAGCTTGTTCAGCGATACCTCGACAACCCCGTGACGCACTCGACGGCGCCCGCCGCCGCGGCCGTCGATTCAATGGAGCACTACCAGCTGCTCGTCGGCGACCGTGAAGCGCGCAACGACATTGTTCCGCTGATCGCCGCGCGCGACGGCAAGACCATCATGTTCATGCGCACCAAGCGCGGTGTGGACCGGCAGGTGAAGAAGCTGCGCCGCGTCGGCATCAACGCGCAAGGCATCCACGGCGACAAGGGCCAAGGTGCGCGCACCCGCGCCATCGAGGGCTTCGCCGGCGGCTCCCTGCCCGTGCTCGTGGCTACCGACATCGCGGCCCGCGGAATCGACATCAGCGATGTCTCCCTCGTCGTCCACATCGACCCGCCCGCCGAGCACAAGGCATACCTCCACCGCGCCGGCCGCACCGCACGTGCGGGCACTTCCGGAACCGTGGTCACGCTCGTGATGGACGAGCAGCGCAAAGACGTCGACCAGCTCCTCCGCAAAGCCGGCGTGGACGCCAAGAAAGTCGAGGTTAGCGCCGAATCTGCCGAGCTTGCTAAAATCACGGGAGCGCGGAAGCCAAACGGCAATCCGCTGCCCCCGCCAGGTCAGACCGCGGCCCCCTCCAAGACGCGCAACCAACGTCCGCAGGGTTCGCGGCGCGGACGGCAACCGAATAAAGCTCATTCCAACCCCAACGGTGGGCGCCGCCGAAAAAGGAGTCCCAGGCGCAAAGAGCTCTAACCACCCATGGACATACTGATCTCCATTCTCGCCTTGATCGGCTTCGTGCTGCTCACAGCTTCTACCGGTCTCTTCGTGGCCATTGAATTCGCCATGACCGGCCTCGAACGCTCCACGATCGAGTCGCACGTGCAGGAAAAGGGCGATAAGACCGCCCGCGCCGTGCAGCGCGACCACGCCAATCTCTCTTTCGTTCTCTCCGGCGCGCAGCTTGGCATCACGATCACGACACTGGCCACCGGCTTCCTCGCCGAACCGGTGCTGGCGCGCTTCTTTGGTCCGCTGCTTGAGCTTGTCGGCCTGAGCGAGTCAGCTTCCCGGCCCGTGGCCTTGGTGCTGGCTCTCATCGTGGCCACGACGCTGTCGATGGTTTTCGGCGAACTTGTGCCGAAGAATCTGGCTATCGCCAATCCCCTCGCGGCAGCGCGTTTCGTTGTTCCGCCCGTCAACGCTTTCAACACTGTCTTCGCCTGGTTCATCAAGGGACTCAATGCGTCGGCGAACTGGTTCGTGCGCAAGCTCGGGATCGAGCCGGCGGATGAGCTTGCGTCAGCACGCTCCGGCCCGGAGCTCGGCGCGATGGTGCGCAGCTCCGCGGAGGCCGGCGGTTTGGATGCGGCCACCGCGCGGATGCTCGACAGGTCCCTGCAGTTCGGCGAGACCACGGCAGAAGAAGTGATGTCGCCGCGTTCGACAGTCAACTCCCTCGATGTCGAGGACACGGTCAGCGACCTCATCGCCTTGGCTATTGAGACTGGCCACTCCCGCTTCCCCGTCCGCCGCGGGGACCTCGACGACACCGTCGGGATCGTGCACATCAAGGATGCCTTCTCTGTCCCCAGCGACGAGCGCGCGACGACGCTGCTCGGTCCGCTGGCCAAGCCGGTGTCCTTCGTTCCGGGGACCCTCGACGGCGATGCGGTGCTCAACCAAGTGCGTTCGGCCGGCTCGCAGATGGTGCTCGTCGCTGACGAATACGGCGGCACCCAGGGTTTGGTGACCATCGAGGATGTCGTCGAAGAGATTCTCGGCGAGGTTTACGACGAGCACGACGACCGCGAATCCGAGCGCGACTTCCACCGTTTCGGCTCCTCCTGGGAGGTCTCCGGCCTGGTACGTCTCGACGAACTTGCCGAGCGCACCAGCTACCTGTCCCCCGACGGCCCGTACGAGACCCTCGGCGGGCTGATCATGTCGGCTCTCGGCCGCGTCCCGCAAGTCGGCGACACCGTGCTTCTGCCAGTGTCGGACAATGAGGCGCAGGATGATTTCGAGTCCGGCAACGCCGGCCGCTGGCTGGCGCGTGTCTCCGTCATGGAGGGCCGCCGCCTGGACAAAGCGATTCTCACCCCTGTCTCCGACGAAGACGCAAGGAAGTGGGAACAGTGAGCATTTGGGTAGCGAGTATCCTCATCATCGCGCTTCTGCTGGCCAACGCGTTCTTCGTGGCCGCGGAGTTCGCGCTGGTGTCGTCGCGCAAAGACCGCCTCGAGTCGATGCTGGCCCAAGGCAGGACAGGTGCCCGCCGAGCTATGAATGCCACGGAGCACCTCTCGTTGTACCTCGCGGGCGCCCAGTTCGGCATCACGATTGCCTCACTGATCCTGGGCAAGGTCGCCGAGCCGGCGATCGCCCACTTCCTCGAGGTCCCCTTCACCGGTCTCGGCGTACCCGAAGACCTGCTGCACCCGCTGTCGTTCGTGATTGCGCTGCTGCTCATCACTGTGCTGCACATCATCTTCGGCGAGATGATCCCGAAGAATATCTCGATCGCCGGGCCCGAGACGCTGGCGGTGTGGCTCACCCCCGCGATGGATATGTGGGTGAAGCTGACCCGGCCGTTCATCTACGCCCTCAACGAGCTCGCGCGTTGGACGCTGCACCTTATGGGTGTGGAGCAGCGCGACGAGTTGGACTCGACGGTAGACCAGGAGCAGCTCGCGAATATGATCGAGGAGTCGCGCCAGGAGGGCCTACTTGATGCGGAAGAGACCGTGCGTCTCGCCAACGCCCTGTCGTCGGAGAACCGCAGCTTCAAAGAGGTCATGATTCCGATCGACGACGTGGTGACCATCCCCTATTCCCGCGGCGGCATCACGCTTTCGGCTTTGGAGAAGGCCGTCAGGGAGACGGGTTACTCGCGCTACCCCGTGGAGGGGTCTGCGGGCGCTCTCGTGGGGTATATCCACGTCAAGGACGTGCTGGATCTGCTGCAGTCGGATGCGGCGAACCCGATCATTCCGCAGAACCGCATCCGTCGCTTGAGCATTGTGGACGGCTCCGGAAGCCTCGACGACGCGTTGACATCCATGCACCGCCGTTCGGCCCACATGGCGCAGGTGCGCGATCACGGCGAGCTTGTCGGTGTTCTCGCGCTGGAGGATTTGATCGAGGAATACGTGGGCACGGTCTCCGACTGGACCCACGAGGACGAGTAGACCGGCGATGCCGACGGCACTTCCGCGCGCCGAATGGGAGGAACTGTTGCGCGCGCACGAGGAACGGGCACGGGTGTGGGTCGACCCGCACCTCGAGCGGCGTTCGCGCGGCGAGAAGCACCCTATCTGGGATTTCCTCTTCGACTACTACGCCGTACGCCCGGCGCACGTGTTGCGGTGGCATCCGGGGCCGGGCATTTCGCTTATCGACGCCGCCCACGCTCCCCACACCCAGTGGCGCCACTACGCGACCGCCCCCGACGGTTCGGTCACCGCCGATGTGGACGATTTCCTGGCCCACCGGCGCGAAGATCTGGAGCGTATCCGGCATCTTCTGCGCGCCACACAGGATAACCGGACGCAATTCGACTGCTTCGGGCTGCACGAATGGGCCATGGTCTACCGGGATGAGAAGCCCCGCCACAGTCTCCCGTTGCGGTTGGGGGCGGAGGGGACGAACGCGGTCGTCGATAAGCACGAGCTCAAGTGCACGCACTACGACGCGTACCGGTTCTTCACGCCGCCCGCGAAGCCGTTGAATCTGACGGTGCTCGAGAGCACAACGCGCCCCTCCCATGAACAAGCCGGCTGCCTGCACGCCGGGATGGACCTGTTCAAATGGGCGGCAAAAATGGGGCCGCTCGTGCCCGGCGAGCTCTTCCTCGACTGCTTCGAGCTCGCCTGCGACATCCGCCTGCTTGACATGGAAGCCTCCCCGTACGACTGCCGTGTGCTTGGCTACGGAGTCGTGCCTGTCGAAACCCCGGAAGGCAAAGCCGAGTACGTCGCCCGCCAACGCGCCTTCACGGGACGCGGAGAAGCCTTGCGACACCGCCTTGTCACGATCCTCGACAGCGTCCTCGGCTACTAGACTGAGCGGGAAGATCTCTGCTCGAAAGGGGCCTGCGCCATGGGACGGCACTCCACCGGAAAGAACAACTACTCCTTGTCCAAGGAGGTCATAGCGGTTCTGGCCGTCATTGCGTTGCTGATTGCCGCTGTCATCGCGTGGCTGGTGCTGCGCGGCGGATCCGGTTCGGGAGAAACGGGCACCAATGCCGCGGGTGAGCAGGAGTGCGTCGCCGGCGACCTCGCACTGCCTATCGCAGCTGCTAACAAGACCGTCGGCGAGCAGCTCGTAGAGGACTACGCGGCGTCCCACCCCGTGGTGCGCGACTACTGCGTGACACCGGAATACGTCGAAAAGCTTGAGGACGCCGCCGTCTACGTCGCCCCCCTTTCTCCGATCACCACCAACGAGATAACCGCGGCCGGCCGCAGCTCCGCGAACAACGAGCCCCCGGCCGTCTACGCCTCCGCCGTCGGTGTCGCCGGTCCCGCCGATAAGGCTGACGCACCTACCCTGGCGGACGTCGTCTTCACCACTGCCACGCAGCCGGAGGCCTCTGCGATCGCCTCCCAGAAGCTCGCCGAATCCGATCAGGCAGCGGCTGATGCTCTGAAGAAGCAGCGCATCCCAGCTGTCTCCGACGCCGCAGCCCAACAAGGCAAGCTTGTCGCGACTACCGAAGACAACGCACTGGAGGGAACGACCTTCACGCCTCTCGACGATGCACAACTCGTCTACTCCGCTATCCCCCTCAACACCACCGACTCGGTCAACGAGGAGCAGACCCGCGCCGCGCAGGCTTTCGGCGACTACGCAGGCAAGACATTCACCGATGCCAACGGCGATGTCGTCCAGGACATGTCCGATGTGAGCGAGCCTGTCTGGTCCGCGGCCGAGCCGGAGGGCGGGAAGCGCGTCACCGATCCCGAGGCGCAAACTGCCGGCAGCGACCAACCGTCAGGCACGCAGGAGGCGGGCGCTCCGGGCGAACCGGCTGACACGCTGTTCCTGCTCGACACCTCTGCCGGAATGGCGGAGTTCAACGACCCGGCGGCAGAAGCGATTGACGCGGCCATCGGCGAGATCACGTCCGGCGGTCACTCCGTTGCGCTGTGGAACTACTCCTCCCCGCTCACGCCTGGCGTGAACAAGGGGTACCGCGCCAACGTCGCCTTCACCGGCAATGCTGACGATGCCACCGGCACCGCTTTCCGGTTCGTTAACGACGGCCAGCCGCAGACCCGTGAGGCAGTCGCCGCCGCCGTCGACTACGCGCAAACCGAGGCGACCCCGGAGAATCCTGTCCGCATCGTCCTGATCACATCCGGATCCGTGGACAGCGCCGATGATTCCGCGCTCCAGGCGCTCAAAGAGGCCAAGGCCAAGGGCATCGACCTCACCATTGTCCGGGTCGGAAGCGGCGAAGCGGACAACGCGCTTATCGACGCCGCCTCCTTCACCTCCCAGGCCCCCGACGCCGCTGCGCTCCCAGAGGCAGTCCGCTCCGCTGCGGGGCTTTCCTAGTCCGGGATCTGGTCCGAGATCTGGTCCTGACTCTGACCTGATCCTCACTCTGGCCTGATCCCAACCTTAGTGTGGTACTGACTTTGCACCTGATCTTGGATCGGGCCTGGGACCATATCTAGTAGAGGAAGACACCGAAAAGGGGTGCGATCCCAGCTACGGGACCGCACCCCTTCTGCGTTCTTCAGGGAGTGCGCGGTGAGCTTTAGGAGCTGCGGCGGCGACGGCGGTCAGCCAGCTCGTCGAGAGCCACGACGTTGTCGTCTTCTTCCTCGTTGGCGCCGCCGATGCGCTCGGACGGGAAAGCGGAGATCGTGCCGGTGAGTTCCTTGACGATCTGCGGGACGGCGATACCGAACACGCCCTGACCGCCGCCGAGCAGGTCGATGATCTCGTCGTTGGAGCGGCACTCGTACACCGTGGTGCCGTCGGAGACGAGGGTGATCTCGGAGATCTCGTTGATGCCACGGTCGCGGAGCTTGTCCACGGCGAGGCGGATGTTCTGCAGGGAGATGCCGGTGTCCAGAAGGCCCTTTACGATCTTCAGGACGAGGATGTCCTTAAAGGAGTATAGGCGCTGAGAGCCCGAGCCCGTCGCGTTTCGGATGGAGGGGCGGACCAGGTCGGTGCGCGCCCAGTAATCGAGCTGGCGGTAGGTGATGCCGGCGACTTGGCAGGCGATCGGAACGCGGTAGCCGACTTCGTCGGAGGGCCCGAGGTCGAAGAGGGTCTCCTGAACTGGTGCTTCTGCACCGTCGGCGGCGGTGACGCTATCGATCGTACTCACGTAATTACTCCCATGAAGTTTAGGAAAGTGCCTAAAGGTTATTTAAGGGCAAGCATATGCTGCGGTCAAGACCTCGGCAGTCGACACGCCGAATCTTAACCTCAACTTTAACTTTAGAGTTCCTATTCCTCATTGTCACCCTGAGTATCAGGGTTATCAGAGTTATCAGGACTATCAGGCAGTCCGGGATCTCCATGGGCATCCGCGGTACCAGGACTACCAAATCCGTCAGTGGTATCAGGGGTCTCAGTGTTGGTAGCGCTGCCATCGGTGTCGGCGGTGCGATCGGTGTGATCAGTGTCGGCCTCGCCGAAGCCGAGGTCCTTCTCCTCCACTCCGAGTTCCCTCATGAGGTTCTCGAAGGCAAGGTCAGCCTGTTTGTCGCCACCAGCGAAGTCAGGGTTATTGAAGTCCCCGAAATCGGCGTAGCCGCCGTAATCGGAGCTGAACTCGATATCGAAATAATCGGCCGCATCCTCGGCGCTCAACCACAGGGAGGCCTGGTTGAGCACGTCTTCTTCGACCTCGATCGGCATGTCGAGCATCAGCGCGAGAATGAGCGCGTCGGTGGGGCGGCAATCGAATTCGGCCCCGTCCTCCATAGTCACCTGGGCCATGTAGACGCCGTTGTAATAACCGGTCAGCTCGATGGCGGAAACGCCGGTGGTGGACTGCTCGATGACGTCGAGAAGCAAATTGTGCGTATCTGGGCGGGTGGGCTCCCACTCCCCGATGCGGCCGAGAACCTGTGCGCCGCCGACAGGCGGGAGCCAGATCGGCAGGAAGCGGCGGCGTTCCTCCCACAGCAGCACTGCGCAGAGGAAGCTTTCGGGGCCGACGGGAAATACCCCGCACAGGGAAACAGGAACGGTGCTCATAAAATCAGCTGCTTCAGTGTTCTCAGGCGAGTCCGCGGCGGAGCTCGTTCTTCACAAGGGCGGCGTGGAGCGACACAACCAAAGCAGTCATCTGCTGGCTGATCTCGCCGGCCTCTTGCTTCGCAGCGGCGCGGCCGGACTTGGCGACGGGCTCCGTCACCTGTTCAATCAAGTCCGCCTGGCGGGACGCCGACTGGCGGATGCGCTTGAGATGGCGGGTATCCAGACCGAATTCGGTAAGTGAGACGGCAGTGGACACGACGCGGACATCGTCTGCGGTGAACATGCCCGAAGAATCAGGCACGATAAGTCCGGCATCGATGCACTGGGCAACGACCTCCGCAGAGCAGTCGGCTTGCTCGGCGACATCCTGGTCGCTTAGGCGCGTGGCGAGCGGCGCGGCGAACTGTTCGGGCGCGATCAGCGGCTCCGCGGCACCCTGGCCGGCCATCACGGCACTGACCTTGCTCACCTTTCCCGAATCCATCGCTTCCAGCTGCTCGCGGATCACCTTCAACGGCAGGTAGTTGTCGCGTTGGGTGATGAGGATGTAGCGGAGCCGTTCAACATCCGCCTCCGTGAAGCGGCGGTAACCGGACTGCGTTCGCTCAGGGCTAATCAGCCCCTCAGACTCCAAGAAGCGGATTTTGGACACGGTGACATCCGGGAACTCCTCGCTGAGGCACTTGATCACCACGCCGATCGACATGGTCTTGGTGCCCGAGCGGGGTGCCTGACCGCTCGGCTTCGTTTTCCGGATTGCGCTCACAGTGTCTAATTCTGTCTAACTTCGTCTAGCTCTGTTGAACTTTGGCCAGCTTAATTCAGCTTCATTTCCCCCACTTGCCACACGTGCTGCACGCGCCACACGCAACGGGAGAAAACTCGAATAGCCAGCGACTCGTTCTGGCTCGGGTCCTCTCGGGTCCCTAGTATCCAGTTTCTAGGTTCTAGTCTTCGTCGGCGATGAAGACGAGACGGAACTTGCCGATCTGAATCTCGTCTCCAGTGGACAACGTCTGGGAGTTACGCGGCTCTCGGTTGACGTAGGTGCCGTTGAGGGATCCGACGTCGACGACCTCGAATTCGCCGTCGTTGCGGCGGAACTCTGCGTGGCGGCGGGAAACGGTCACATCGTCGAGGAAGATGTCGGCCTCCGGGTGGCGGCCGGCTGTGGTGGTGTCGCGGTCCAGCAGGAAGCGTGCGCCTGCGTTCGGGCCACGCTTGACCACGAGAAGTGCCGCATCGGCGGGCAGGCCGTCGGCGCCGCCCACGTGGTCAGAGGCGGTGTTGGCTCCCGTCTCCATCTCTTTCAGAAGATCCGCACGGAAGACAGAGGTGGTTTCTACCTGTGCCTCCGGTGTACCGGTGTTCTCGCTCATCTCTTCTCCTGACGTATTAGACGGATACAACTCTCAATTAAAGTCCACGATCATCATACTGACAACTGCCCGCACTGCGCGGTTGGGACACTTCGCGCAGTGGCCGGGCTCAGCGGAAAATGCTGGCTATGCCCGAAATCACGGAGTTTCCGCCGCCAGAAAGCGGGTTGTCGGAAACCATATAGGTCCATGTCGCGTTGGGGCGCTTCCAGCCGGCATCGGTGAGGTGGGCACCGTCGGCGTCGATATGCACGCTTTCGAAGGTTTCGACTGCGCGGTCGACAGCACGGTTGGCCAGCTCTTTGAATTCCCGGACGGCGATGCGGTGAAATTCGGTGATCGGCGTTTCCCGGGCGATGGCGCGCAGGTGGATGGATTCGCGCACGTCATCCATGACGGCGAGGTGCTCGGACCATTCGTCGTCGAGGTGGAAGAGCATGATCTCGCGTGCGGCCTGTTCGAGCACCTCTGGGGCGATGCCCTGCGCCTGAAGTTGGGCTGCGCGCTGAGGGCTGCGCTCAGAGAGCTCGCGCCAGGCTTGACCGGTGTCCAGCAGCGACGCACGCCGCTTATCGACGATCTCCCTGTGGTCCGCCAGCAACTGGTTGTACTTCCACGTCTGCGCGTGGATCTCCAAGAGCTGCCCCTCGGTGACGCGCTGGCAGTGCTCGATGAAATCGCGGACGCGTTTGGTGTCGATGAGGCCGTTCTCGTCGGGGTGTGCGGTGACTTTTTCGTCAGCGCCGCCGGACACGACGATGTCGTCCTCAAGAGCAACGAAGAAGACACTTAAGCCTGGGTCGCCCTGCCGGCCGGCGCGGCCGCGCAGCTGGTTGTCCAGGCGCGCGGTGCGGTGGCGGGCAGTGCCGATGACGGCGAGACCACCGAGTTCGACCACTGCGTCGCGGTCCGTCTCGTCGGCGCCGCCGAGACGGATGTCAGTGCCGCGGCCGGCCATCTGCGTCGACACCGTCACGCGGCCGAGGTCGCCCGCTTCAGCGACGATGCGGGCCTCCTCCGCGTCGTTCTTCGCGTTAAGGACGTTGACCGTGATCCCCCGTTCCTCGAGCGCCTCTGCGAGCGCCTCCGATTCAGCCACATCGTGCGTACCCACGAGCACCGGCTGCCCGGTTGAATGGATGTGGGCAATCTCGTCGACGAGAGCGGCGAACTTGTCCTCCATGGTGGCGTAGATACGGTCGACTTCGTCGAAACGCTTCAGTTCCTTGGCACGGTCGATGACTGAAACGTGGAGGTCGTAGAACTGGCGCAGCTGGTCCGTCGCCTCCACTGCCGTACCCGTCATTCCGCAAACCAGCGGGTACCGGCGCATCAGGGCCTGCAGAGTGATCTGGTCCAGAATGCGCCCGCCCTCGGAAACGTCGAGGCCCTCCTTCGACTCCACTGCCGCCTGCAGACCGTCGGGCCAGCGCTGCAGGTCCGCGACGCGCCCGCGGGAGGCGTCGACGAGATCGATCTTCCCGTCGCGCACGATGTAGTGGACATCCCTGATCAGCAGAGCCTTCGCGTGCAGCGCCAAGTTCACGCGCACCAGGACAGTGCCAATATTCTCGTCCGAGTACAGGGAATCGATGCCCAGCTCACGCTCCACTTTCGCTGCTCCGTCGTCGGTGAGGAAGACGTTGCGTCGGTCGGAATCGATGGTGTAATCCTTGTCCTCCACCAGGTGAGACACGGCCTCAGTGATCTGCCCGGTGGCCTGCTCCCCCGGTTTCGCGCCGGCGAGGACGAGGGGAACCAAGGCTTCGTCGACAAGCACGCTGTCCGCTTCGTCGACGAGCGCGACATCCGCGGCGGGCTGGACGGTCTGGTCGCGGTGAGTGATCTGATTATCGCGCAGATGGTCGAAACCGACCTCCGCGACCGGCGCGTAGACGATATCGCAGCGGTAGGCGCGCACCCGCTCCTCGCGTGACGACGCCTCCGTCACCGACGCCACCGTCAACCCGAAGAACTCCACCAGCGGGCGCATCCAGTCCGCGTCGCGCGCCGCCAAATAATCGTTCACCGTGATCACGTGCACGCGCTTCCCCGTGAGCGCGAAGCCCGTCGCTGCCATCGCTCCGACGAGCGTTTTGCCCTCGCCCGTGGCCATCTGGATCACGTCGCCTTCGAGGAGGCGGAGCACCGCCTGGTTCTGCACCTCGAACGGAGTCATTCCCAGCGTGCGCGCCGACGCCACCGTCAACGCCGCTAGAAACTCCGGCTTTTTCTTGATCTGGCCGCTGTCGACTGTCCCCCGGATCGTGTCCACAAGCTCCGTGTCGCTGCGCTGCTCGTACTCCCCGATCAGCTGGTGCGCCTGCGCGACGATGCCCTTCGACTTCTTGTCGTTGCGCTCGCTCGAAGAGCCCATCGCCTTCCAGAACCAGTCAAACTTGCCCATGGGGCAACTTTACGTGACCAGCCGATTACAGCAATCAACCGGCCGTGCGGTAATCTAACCGACGTTCCACGCGAGCATGCTCCGCGCATGCACCGCAATGCGGACAACGGGCTGTGGCGCAGTTTGGTAGCGCACTACACTGGGGGTGTAGGGGTCGCAGGTTCAAATCCTGTCAGCCCGACCAATTTCCCGGGGCACTTCCCCGGGCTTTTTCTTTCCGGTTCTTTCCGGTCGAATACTCTCGGTTTAATCCTCCGTTCCATTTCTCACGCACAGATTCTCAACGGTCCGAACAGTTGCTGCATCGCGCCCTGTTTGTTCGGTTCATTCATCACCCGGTAGCCCCGCGGTGACCTCCACACTGGTCTGCCCCGGATGCTCACGATCCGGCCGCGCTTGCGGTGCTGCGGCGCGTCTCGCAGTTTCCACCGTCCAGGTTGTCGAGACCGCCGCCCCCTTCGGCGCACCCGCTGCCATCGCGCAGACTGCAGCCCCGATCCCCGCTGACGCTGTCAGTGTCGAAGGTCTCTTTGACAAGGACGGCAACAAGGCCACCTCCGACATCGATGCTCTTGCAGGCAACATCGAAACGGCCGAGGGCCTGAACATCCGTTTGATCGTGGACATCGCTAGGGTCTCGAAGGATTCCCAGATCAACGTGTTTTTCGGCGCTGCTGAGCAGGAGCACTCCGGCGGCGGCTGCATCGCCGCACACGGCGGAACTGGATTAAACCGCGCGCGGCTTGCCGTCCGCGTCGTAGGTGTAGATCCCTTCGCCAGCTTCGCGTCCGGTTTTGCCGGCTTCGATCATCGGGACAATCGTCTCGGCGAGGAATTGCTTCTTCCACTCGGGCGCGTCCTGTTCACTCTGGAGGATGGCCGCGACGGTACGGAGGCCCACCTCGTCGATGATCTGGAACAGCCCCATAGGTGAGCCGGTGGAGTTGCGCCAATCCCTGTCCATGTCCGCAATGTCCGCAATATCAAGCTGCGCTAGTTCCATGCCTGCGTTGAGGAAGCGCTCCGGAGCACCCGAAGCATCCGCGATGTCGCTCGGGAGCAACGTTGAGGTGTTGGTCGCGAAGATGGTGTGTTTGGGAGCCAACTCGCCGACCTTGGCCCACACGTCGCGCTTCAGGTCGAGGCGTTCTGGGACTGCCTCGATGATCACGTCGGCAGCACCGACCGCCTCGGCGAGATCGGATGTCTGCGAAAGGTGGGAGCGGGCTGCGGCGACGGTCTCCTCCGTTGCTGAGGAGAGCTCCTTGATCATTTGCCCGCCGATCGCGTCGAAACGCTTCTTCCCTGCCGCGACGGCGTCGTCGTTGATGTCGTAGGACGTCACGTTGATTCCGGTATAGGTGGCCATGAATGCGATCTGCGCACCCAAAACACCGGCCGCAAGGACTGTGAAATTCCTATTTCGATACCAACTAATGCCACTCCGGAGCGTCGTGACCTCCGCGAAAAAACTGTTCTGCTCCTATTTCAGGGTTGAACGGTCAGTATTTAACCTAAATTTTCGCGCGAAGAAATACCGAAAAAATCGAGTATCTCCCGTGTGGCGAAGTCATCGGTGGTGTGCTCCCCGGGCCCTTTGTCGCTGTCGCTTCCGGGCCAGATGTGGGAGCTGCCGTCGAGGCGGTAGTGGCGCAACGGGGCGTCGCAATGCTCCCAGATGAACTCTTCGCCGGGCCGGTCCAGGTTCTCCGTCGACGGGTCCGGTGCGCAGTGGTTTCTGCGGGCGGCCTCGTCCATGACGAAGGAGAGGGCATCGTAGTTCGTGCCGTAGCGCACTCCCCCGTCGTAGTTGATGGTCTTGTCGGATGTCCCGTGGAAGTCGATCTGCTTGGTGGGAATGGGCGCGCAGTTTTCCAATACACGCTCGTAGTAGGCGGCGGACACCGTCGCGATTCCGGTGATCTGGTGGGCGCGGTGGCAGGCGGTGTACGCGGCGAAGCCACCGCCGTTGGAGAGACCGAAGGCGAAGACGCGGGCGGGGTTGATCGGGTACGTGTCGATCATCTCTTGGCGCACTGCGTCGAAGAAAGCGAGATCTTCGTCGCCGGTCGTTGTCGCGTAGGGAGCGGGAGCCCAAGCTGTGTTGACTCCCTGCATGTACACGACGACGGCGTTGGCCTTGTCCAGTTCGGTCATCTTCCGCATGGAGGAGTCGGTCATTCTGTAGCCGTGGAAGACGAAGATCAGGGGAAGATTTTCGCGGTCTTCAACTTCGGGTGGTGTTGTCACGAGGTACTCGCGCGAGCGGTCGCCGATCTTGACGGTCTGGTTGAAGGTGCTCGGTTCCCCGCTGAAATCGGCTTCTACCTCAGCGATTTCTTCCCGGGCCTCGTCGGCGGCATCGGAGACGTGCAGGTCCTCGTTGTTTTCGCCGCACGCGCCAAGGCCGGCGAGGGTGAGCAGAAACACGGCTGAAGCGGCAGCTGTGCGTGTGCGTTTCACTGGTCTGCGAGTCATCCTTCGATCGACGTGGGTGAGGTGAGAAGCCTACGCCATCGTACAAGCCGCGTCTGTTTCCCGCGTGGCATGCAGGCACCGTTCACGCCGAATTCACCGGGTTCTGTCAAGGAGGTAGATTTCACGTCATGGAGGAGCACCCGGACCCGCGGCATTTCAAACCTAGCGGCAAGGAGGCGCCCGGGTTCGCGGATGCCGCGGCCCGCGCATTCACGGCCGGAGCTTTCACGGCCGGTGCGACGGACTACGACGCTGTGCGCCCGTCGTACCCGCCGGAAGTCGCGGCGCTCGTCAGCGGCGCGGTTTCGCTTATCGACGTCGGCGCCGGCACCGGCAAACTCACCTCCACGTTGTTGGAGCGCGGACGGGGGCGGCGGGTGTGGGCGGTGGATCCGTCGATAAGCATGCTTCGCGTGCTGCGCGCGGCGTGCCCGGACGTACCTGTCTGGCGTGCGACGGCGGAAGCGACGGGCCTGCGTGACGGAGTCGTCGACGCGTATGTCAGCGCGCAGACGTGGCACTGGGTGGACGCGGATGCCGCAAGTGCCGAAGCCGACCGTGTGGTCGCTCCCGGCGGTTCACTGATGCTGTGTTGGAACACCCTCGACGTGTCCCACCCGTGGGTGCTGCGCCTGTCGCGCATCAGCCATTCCGGGGATGTGCACAGGGAGGGCTTCTACCCTGCTGTCGCCGCGCCCTGGCGACTCGAACGCGAGGTGCGCACACGGTGGTTCCAGGCGGTCACGCCTGAGGACCTGTTCGCACTCGCGCGGACGCGCTCGTACTGGCTGCGGGCGAACGCCGCGACACAGCAGAAGGTGGAGGCGAATTTGAGCTGGTACCTTTACGAGCGCCTCGGCTTCGATCGGGGGCAGCCTGTTCCGCTCCCCTACCGCACAGACGCGTTCCTGTACCGCCGCGGCCGCCGGTGACCTAGCGCCTCCGCGGGTTGCGCTCGCGAACGCGCACCGCGAAACGCACCGGAGTGCCGTGGTAGCCGAACTGCTCGCGGAATTTACGCTCCAGGTAGCGGCGATACCCGCTGTCGAGGAAGCCGGTGGTGAATAGCACGATTGTCGGCGGGCGGGTGCTGACCATCGTGGCGAAAAGCACCTTCGGCAGACGGTTGTTCTTCATTGGCGGCGGGTTCGCCGCGATCGCCTCGCGCAGCCAGTTGTTCAACTGGCCGGTGGAGATGCGCTTGTCCCAGTTGTCCAGCGCGGTGATCATTTCTTTCTCCAGGCGGTGCAGGCCGCGGCCTGTCTCGGCGGAGATGTTGATCTTGGAGACCCACGGCAGCTGGTTGAGCTGCATGTCGAATTCACGGTCGAAGTAGTAGCGGCGGTCCTCGTCCATGAGGTCCCACTTGTTGAAGGCGATCACCATGGCCTTGCCGGATTCGAGCACCATGGAGATGACGCGTTGGTCTTGCTCTGTGATCTCCTGGGAGGCGTCGATCAGGACGACGCAGACCTCGGCCGCGTCGATCGTGCCGCGCGTGCGCAGCGACGCGTAGTACTCGTGGCCCGTCGCGTTCTTGACTTTCTTGCGCAGGCCTGCCGTATCGATGAAACGCCAGAGACGTTCGTCGAGCTGGATAAGTTCATCCACTGGGTCGACGGTGGTGCCGGCGACATTGTCGACGACAGCGCGCTTCGACTTGGATAGCTTGTTCAGCAGGCTGGACTTGCCGACGTTTGGCTTGCCAACGAGCGCCACACGCCGCGGCCCCTCCGTGATCGACCGCGCGGACTTCGGCTCCTCGGGGAAGACCTTGACGATCTCATCGAGGACATCCGCACCCCCGCGCCCGTGCAGGGCGGAGACCGGCCAGGGGTCGCCGAGGCCGAGCGAATAGAACTCGGCGACGTCGCCCCACTGCGACTCGGACTCGAATTTGTTGGCCACGAGCAGGACCGGAACATTGGAACGCTGCAGGTTGCGCGCCATGAACGCGTCTGAATCGGTGACGCCCACGTGCGCGTCGACGACCATGACGATGACGTCCGCGTCTTCCATGGCCGCTTCCGACTGGTGCGCGATGGAGGCGTGGATCCCCTTCGCGTCCGGATCCCAGCCGCCGGTGTCCTGCACCCAGAACCGTTGCCCATTCCAGTCCGCCAGGTAGCTCACGCGGTCGCGCGTCACGCCCGGGTGGTCCTCCACAACAGCTTCGCGCCGCCCGAGGAAACGGTTGACGAGCGTGGACTTGCCGACGTTCGGCCGCCCCACAATCGCCACTGTCGGCAGCGCCTCCTCCAGGTGACCGTCCGGCGTGATGCCGTAGGCCTCCCCCAGTTCTTCCCATTCCTCGTCGGTAAAGCCGTCGCGCTCATCCTCGCCGTAGTCTGCGGGGCCGAATTCGGAATCGTCGAACTCGCCACCGACCTCCTCGAGGTCTTCTTCGAAAGCTTCCTCGTACGCGTCATACTCAGAGATGACTTCGCCCTCGTAATCCTCGGGGTTGAACTGGGTGTATTGGAACTGGGTCTCGTCGGCCTCGGAGTGTGCATCAGAGCCGTCGTTCGTGCGCGGGCTATTCGGATCCGTCATCGCGCGCTCCTTTCGATCAACGAGATCAAAGCGTCCAAGACCTCGCCTTTGTCCATGTCGGAGGTGTCGATGATCTCCGCGTCTTCGGCCGGGCGCAGTGGGCTCGTTGCGCGGGAGGAATCCAGCTCGTCGCGACGGATGACATCGGCTAGGACAGTGTCGTAGTCGGCGTCGCGGCCGGCCGCGATGTCCTGGTCGTAACGGCGAGTGGCCCGGACCTCGGGGGAAGCGGTGAGGAAGGCTTTGGCGGGGGCGTCGACAAGCACGACGGTGCCAATGTCGCGGCCTTCGACAATCGCGCGGTGCGCTTCACGCGCGAGCTTGCGCTGCAGTTCGACGAGGTTGGTGCGGACTTCCGGGATGGCGGAGACCGCCGAGACGTTTTGGGTGACCTCGCGGCCGCGGATCTCGCCCGCGACGTTCTCGCCGTCGAGAATGACGTCGGTGGAATCGGGGTCTTCGGACACCTCGAGCGGCAACTCGCGCGTCGCTGCGATGACTGCCTCGTTATCAGCCGGGTCGATGCCCGCGCGAAGCACAGCGAGTGTCGCCACCCGGTACATGGCACCGGTGTCCACGTATTTCGCGTCGAGCTGCTTCGCTAATGCGCGGCAAGTGGTGGACTTGCCGGTGCCTGACGGGCCGTCGACGGCGAGAATCAGGCCCCCGTCAGGCATATTCGTGAGAATGTTCGCAGATTCGCTCATTACATGTCCACCGCCTTGTAGAGAGCAGTCAGCTCCGAGTCGTTGAGTGCGCGCATAGTGCCCGGTTTGAGCTCGCCGAGCTGCACAGTGTGAATCTTGGTGCGCACGAGCCGCTGCACTGGGAAGCCGGCAGCCTTGAGCATGCGGCGCACGACGTGCTTGCGCCCTTCGTGGATCTCCAGGCGGACCAGGGACTGCCCCTGGTAGGTGTCGACGATCTGGGCGAAGTCGGCCTTCGCCACGCCGTCGTCAAGCTCGATGCCCTTCTTCAGATCGCGCACGAGCGCCGGTTTCGCCTCACCGAGCACTGTTGCGAGGTAAGTCTTGGACACCTCGTATTTCGGGTGCATGAGACGGTTGGCCAGTTCGCCGTCGTTGGTGAGCAGGAGCAGGCCCTCCGTGTCAGCGTCGAGGCGCCCGACGTGGAAGAGGCGCTGCCCCGCCACAACACGGTCCGCCACTAGGTCGCCCACGCACGGACGGCCCATGTCGTCCTCCATGGTGGTGTGCATGCCACGCGGTTTGTTCAGCGCGAAATACTGGTGCTCCTCGTTGACGTTCACGCGCACTCCGTCGACGCGGATGATGTCCACGTTCGGGTCCACGCGCACGCCCTGCTTGCGGATGATTTTCCCGTTGACCTCGATGCGGCCCTCGTCGATCATGACCTCGGAGTGGCGGCGGGAGGCCACGCCCGCCTGGGCGAGCACCTTCTGCAAACGGATCCCCTCGTTCGGCTTGCGGCGTGGAGTGCGCTTTCCGTCCTCGTCGCCGTGCTCAATCTCCTTGCCGAGCGGGGCGACGGGATCTTCGCGCTCGTCCCACCAGTTGTCGGCGAGCGGGTGCGGCTCGTTATTCTCGTTTTTCTCGGCGTTCTCGCGCCGTTTGCTCAAGCTGACGTTCTGGTGCTTGGCGGGCTTCGCGTTGGAGAGGAAGAACCTCTCCTCCCTGTTATTGGCGTTGTTGTTGTCCGGTGTGCCTTCGCGGCGAGCGGGTGGAGTCATGGCTCCCTAAACTACCAGCTCTCCTCGATGGAATCGACTTCCGGGAGCAGCGGCGCCAGGTCCGGGAGCCGGTCGAGTGAATCGATGCCGAGCTGCTCAAGAAACAGCTCGGTGGTGACGTAGCGGTGGGCTCCCGTCGCCTCGTCCGGATCGACTTCGGCAATGAGGCCGCGCAGAGTGAGCGTGCGCATTACACCGTCGACGTTGACCCCGCGCACCCCCGCGACTTGCGCGCGGGTGACCGGCTGCCGGTACGCGACCACGGCGAGCGTCTCCATGGCGGCGCGGCTGAGCTTGGTGTGGGAGCTGTCGACGAGGAACGCTTCCACCGCGTCGGCGTTGTCGGTGCGGGTGTACAGCCGCCACCCCTCAGCGGTTTCCCGCAGGTCCAGGCCCGAGCCGCGGGCGTTGAGCTCGTCCGACCATTCTTGCAAGCACGCCGAGACATCCGACTCCGCGGCGTTGAGCGCGCCGGCGATATCGGCGGCGAAGGCAGGTGTGTCGATGACCAGCAGAATGGACTCGATCTGGGAGCGCAATTGACTCACCATCGGCATGGATTCACTCACGGTGCGGATTCCTTTCCTACTCCCAGTTCGCGGCGGCGACCACCGCCGGGTCCACGTCCTTGCCAGTCCAGGAAATGTCGAGTTGTCCGAGCGCTTCTTCCTGCTGGGCGTCGATCGCGTGGGCCTTGTACAGCTCCAGCACTGCCAGGAACCTGCCGACGATCTCCATCGAGCGGGTGCAGTCGCGGGTGAGTGCCCTGAACGTCAGCCAATGCTGTGGCCCGGCCAGCTTGAGTGTCTCCAGCAGCTTGCCCGCTTGCTCCGGAACCGAGACGGCCTGGATGTGCAGGTGGTCGACCCGGACCTCTTCCGGTGGCTTCGGCCGGAAGACGGAGGCGGCCAACTCGGCGAACGACCCCGGCGTGTGGCCAAGCGACACCGGCGGCAGCACGTCCGCGAAGGCCTTTTCCATGCCTACCGCGCGCGGGTACCGGCGACGCGCGCTTGCCTGCCACATCTCGAACTGGTCCGCCACCTTCTGGTACGCGCGGTACTGCAACAGGCGCGCGAAGAGAAGATCCCGGGAAGACAGCAGCTCGAGGTCTTCTTCATCATTGTCGCCGTTGCGCGGAAGAAGCCGCTGCGCCTTCAGATTCAACAGGGTCGCGGCGGTGACGAGGAATTCTGTGATCTCGTCGAGCTCCGCGGTCTCCCCCAGCTGCTTCACGTAGGCGATGAACTCGTCGGTCACCTCCGCCAGCGCCACTTCGGTCACATCCAGCTTGTGGGAGCTGATCAGGTTGAGCAGCAGGTCGTACGGACCCTCGAAATTGTTAAGGACGAGGGTGAATCCCGTGATCTCCGGCTGGTAGCCCTCGCCCGCATACGCGGCATAGCGGGGGTCGATCGGTTTCGCTGTGGTCACTGTTACATCACACGCCCTGCGTGCGCGCCTAGGACGTGCGCTCGATGACCTCGAGGGCGAGGTTGCGGTATTGTTCCGCACCCGGCGAATTCGGCGCCCACGTGATGATCGGCTCGCCCGCCACAGAGGTCTCGGGGAAACGGACGGTGCGGGTGATCACGGTGTCGAAGACCCGGTCGCCGAAGACTTCCACGACGCGGTCCATGACCTCGCGCGCGTGGGTCGTGCGTCGGTCGAACATGGTGACCAGGATGCCCACGATGTCGAGGTCGAAGTTAATGCGGTCTCGCACCTTCTCCACGGTGTCGGTGAGCAGGGCCAGCCCGCGCAGGGAGAAGTACTCGCACTCCATCGGGATGATGACACCCTGGGAGCAGGCCAGCGCGTTGACTGTCAACAGACCGAGGGACGGCTGGCAGTCGATGATGATGAAGTCGTACTCGCCGCGAACCGGTCGCAGGGCACGGCCGAGTGTCTGCTCGCGGCCGACTTCGTTGACCAACTGGATTTCGGCGGCGGAAAGGTCGATATTCGCCGGAACCATGTCCAGGCCGGAGACATTGGTGTGCTTGATCGCGGCGTGGATCGACGAGGTGTTGTCCAGCATCAGGTCGTAGACCGTGACTTGGTCCTCGTCGTGGCTGACATTCAGACCGGCGGACAGGGCACCCTGTGGGTCGAGGTCGACGAGCAGCACCTTGCGACCTTGCTCGGCCAGGCACGCTCCGAGGTTGATCGACGAGGTGGTCTTGCCTACCCCGCCCTTCTGGTTGACCATCGAGATGATGGTCGCGGGGCCGTGCTTGTCCAGCGGCTTAGGCTGCGGAAACTCGCGCACTGGCCGGCCAGTCAGCCCGACTTCCGTCTCCGAAGCGCTGAAAAGTCCGTCCTCCGTCACCGCCACTCCTTCGTTGTCCCGCGGTTAGCCGCACTTCCCATCTTTTTGCAGATGAGCTTGCAGATGTGCTTCCTATTGACCGTCATCTTACACGGCTGTCATTTGCCTGCGCTCACGAACGCGGATGCGCGGTGCTCCAGACCTCGCGCAAGTTTTCTGGTGTGACGTGGGTGTATATCTGTGTCGTGGTGACAGACGCATGGCCGAGTAACTCCTGGACGGTGCGAACATCGGCTCCCCCCTCAAGCAGGTGTGTCGCGAAGGAGTGGCGCATTGTGTGGGGCGAGATGTCTTTGTCGATTCCCGCGCGAGCCGCTGCGTCCTTGATGATCGTCCAGGCGCTCTGCCGCGAGAGCGCACCGCCGCGCTTGTTCAGAAACACGGCGTGGGTCTTGCCCGCAGACAGCGCCGGTCGCGCGCGGACGAGGTACGCCTCCAGCGCCCGCTGCGCGGCCCCGCCGACTGGTACGATGCGCTGCTTGTCGCCTTTGCCGGTCACTTTGATGAAGTCGCGGGTTTCGGCGATGTCATCGACGACGAGCGCGAGCACCTCGGAAATGCGGGCACCTGTCGCGTAGAGGACTTCGAGCAGGGCCTTGTCGCGTAGTTGGGTGGGGGTGTCGGTGGGGCAGGCGTCGAGAAGCGTGCCCACCTCGGCGATGCTGAGCGTGTCCGGGAGCTTCTCCCCCAGCTTCGGCGGCGAGACACCTGCAGCGACGTCAGCAGCAACGGCACCTTCGGACACAGCGAATTTGTGCAGTCCTCGCGCCACAACGAGCGCACGGCTTGCCGACGACGCCGCCAGCCCTCTCCTGCCCTCTCCCCCACGCCGCAGGTCCGCGACGTAGTCTTCGAGCGTCGCCGCCGTGACATCGTCTAGGTCCGTTGTGCCCGCTGCTTCGAGCCAGTCGAGGTAACGGTGCACGTCGCGGCGGTAGTTGCTGAGCGTGTTGGCGGAGACTCCCCGCTCGACTGCGAGGTGGTCCAGCCAGAGCTGGCCGACCGTTCGTGCGTCCACGTGAGGCTTTCTATTTGGGGATCTTCTTCATGTCGGGAATGACGCCTTGAGCGCGGCGACGATCTGGAAGGTGGACCGGACGAAGCTCGAAGGGCGTATCGGTTCCGCGGGCCTCGGCCCGGCCGGCGAGCACCTCGGAGGCGGACAGAATTCCGGCGATGGCGATGGAATTAGTAATCCGGCCTTCCATAACGCCGCGGCGCGCCTGTTCCAGCGGCACCCACGCGAAGTCCATGTCCGCTTCTTCGTCCTCCGCCTCCGGCCGCTCGGTCTCAGTGAGTCCGGTGGCGAGGAAAATGCGCACAGCCTCCTCCGCAAAACCAGGCGAAGTCACCAGGTCGACGAGCACAGACCAGTCCGCGGCTTTCAAGCCCGCCTCCTCAACGAGCTCCCGCTCGGCAGTGGTGAGCGCGTCCTCGCCGGCGATGTCAAGCAGGCCCGCGGGCAGTTCCCACAGGCGGCGGCCGACGGTGTGGCGGTACTGCTCCACCATCGCGATTCGCCCTTCCACGTCGACGGCGACCACCGCGACAGCCCCGAAATGCTCGACGACCTCGCGGGTGGCGGTGGAACCGCCCGGCATGGTGACGGTGTCTCGGCGGAGGGAGAGGATCGGGGCGTCGATAAGCAGCTCCGAGTCCGTGACTGTGAACTCTTGGCGCTGCGTGCTGGCGTTGGTTGCGGACTCAGACATGGCACCCACGATAGCGCCGCGGACCGCAGCGCCAACGCTTATCGACGCTACGCGTCCCGCCGCGGGGCCGGTTTCGGAGCCGGCATCTCCGCGTTGGCCGTGGACGCGGAACCGTACGCGCCGGAACCGCCATTGATCTGCTCGGCGAGAGCCAAAACCGTGGAGATGCGGCCGGTCTCCGACTCGAGGGAGTCGACGGTGGAAACCGGGGACTTGTCGTCGGCGCGCACTTGGCCGAGCGAGCCCTTCTCAGCAGCGGCGCCGCGGCGGCCTGCAAGAACGACCGCGTCGCCCTTGGAGTCGAGCGCGCGGGCGAAGTCGGCGAGCACAGTCGACGAGTAGGCATTGCCGTCCTGGCTGTCCTGGTCGTCCTTGTTCTGCTCGGCTTCGGCCCCGCTGTCCTGACCGCCGGTGATCAGGATGATGCCCTGAGCCGGCGTGATGGTGCCGTCCTCGTACTCGATGAAGCCGGCGTCGCGGAGCGCCTGGAGCACGACTGCGCGGTCGTCGACTGTTGCGAGCGGTTGGTCGCCCTTCGGGTCGAACATCAACGCCGCACCCAGCGACTCACCGGCGTGCACACCCGGCTCCTGGTTGTCCACGGAGAGCTGGGCACCGGCCGGAAGAGTCGTTGCGATAATCGAGCGCAGCTCGTCCGCGCCGTCGGAGGACAGGAATTTGTCCGTCAGGGTGATCTGCCCGGACGCGATGCCGCCAGCCTGCTCAGCCAGCCAGTTGGTGACGTCGACGTCCTCCGCGTTGGCGTCCGGGGTACGGATGATCAAGTAGGGGCGCTGCTCCAGTGCCCCGGCAACAATCGCCGTCGAAGAATTGCCCAGCAGCGCATTGGCGGAATCCACCTGGCGTTGTGCTTCCTCGGTGGCCTCATCCGCCTTGCCGCGGGACTCACCGGACTCACTGCCGGTGATCTGATTGAAACTGTTGTCCGCGATCGGGGCCATCGACGGGGCCACGACAAGAGCACCGATGGCGATACCTGCCGCGATACCCCATGTGAGGCCGCTGAACGCCCAACCCGGTGCGCCGCTCTTTCTATTCTTCGGCATGGTGACGCGATTCCTCCTTTTAGCGAGCTTCTAGCGTGCTTTTAGCGTGTGAAGACGTTCTGGACCGTCAGTGCGAAGTTATTCCAGGTGTCGACGAGGTTGTCCACGAAGGAACCGTTGCCCACCAGCCCGACGATGAGGATCACGGTCGCCACTGCCACAAGCAGGCCGAGGATGGCCCACGCCCAAGCGATGCCTGCACCGGACGATGTCTTGACGTAGAGGTTCTCGATGACCCGGGAATCCACGATCCGGTTGCCCGCCTTGAGCCGCGTGAGCATCGCCGCTGGGGTGGCATCCCCGGAACCGGCGAAAATGCGGTCGAGGTCCACACTGTCCCCCGCGGTGATGATGGTCTCCGCGCCGTGGAAAACCGCGAGCAGGATTGCCAGGTCCGTCGGGGAATCCGTCGCGGCCGGGAAGGTCACAGCACCGACGCCGAGGTCCTGGATGCGCTCGAGACCCGCCGCGTGCCCATCCGGATCAGCCGGGAGAATCACCCGGGCATCGCCGCGCAAGTTGTCCGAGGAGATATCTGCCGGATCCCCGACGATGAAGTCGCATGTGTAGCCCAAGTCCAGCAGCGTGTCCGCCGCGGCGCCGACACCGATGATCACAGGCTGGAATTCACGGATGAAGTGGCGCAGGTGCTCGACACGCTCACGGGTGCCGTCAGACGGGCTGACAACCAGCACCTTTCGGCCGTCCATGGAATCACCGAGTTCGGGGACGCCGACACCGTCGACAAGCAAGGGCGATTCAGTGTGGATGAACTCGATGGTGTTGCCGAAGTACGCCTCCATGTGGTCGACGAGGTGCTGCTGCGACTCGTCGAAAGCGGAGTCGGCCACGGCACGATCGAGTGCATCGGCGCGGGCGATCGACTTCTTGCCGGCCAGCACCTCGCCGTCGGTGGTCACCGACCCCTTCTTGCCGTCGCGGAAAGCACCGCGGGTGGCTGCGCCGGCATTCTCGAGGAGGGGGATGCCGGCATCGAGAAGCAGCTGCGGGCCGTAATTCGGGATGCTACCGGTGGAGAACTGCGCGATATTGACCACCGCGGCAGGGCGTTTGTCCACAAGCGTCTGGGCTTCGCGGCGCGTCATGTCCGGCGCATCGACGATCGCGATGTCGCCCTCGCTGAGTTTGCGCAGACCTTTACCCTGCGGGGTGCAGTCGCGCAGCGCGCCGGTAATGGTCTCGGCGATAGCGGGCTTCGCCGTTTTTGCCGGTTTTGCCAGCTTCGCGGCGGAGGAAGTACGGGAAGTTGAGCTCATGGGTCACGATTGTGCCCGTTGGCGCAGGGTATTCGGTGAAGGCGCGCGGAGAAAGCCCCGGATAAAACAGGCGACTGGTTAAGCGCGGAAAGCCTCGACGTCGGCGCGGGCCTTGTCGAGCAGCTCCGCCGCGTGCGCGCGCCCGGACGCGGAATCGTCCATACCCGCCAGCATGCGCGCTAGTTCGTCGACGCGCTCCTCGCCGGACAGTTCACGGACACCGGACGTGACGGTCTCGTCCCCAACGTTCTTGGACACGTGCAGGTGGTTATCGGCGTACGCGGCGACCTGCGGCAGGTGCGTGACCACAATGACTTGGTTGTTCAGCGCCAAGCGCGCGAGCCGCCGGCCGATCTCCACGGCAGCGCGCCCGCCGACACCGGCATCGACCTCGTCGAAGACCAGGGAGGCACCGCCGCGCCGGGCAGAGAGAATTACCTCGAGGGCGAGCATGACGCGGGAGAGTTCGCCGCCGGAAGCGCTCGACGCCAGTGGTTGCGGTTCCAGGGCGTCGTTCGGGGCGAGGCGCAGCTCGACGGCATCAGCCCCGTCGCGGTCGTAGTCCTGCTTGCCGACGTCCACCGTCAGCCGCGCCTTCGGCATCGCCAAGCCGCGCAACTCCCCTGTGACCGCCTCGGCGAGCTTTCCCGCTGCGGCCGTGCGCGCCTTGGTGAGCTTCGCCGCGCGGGACACCATCGCTTTGTTGGCAGTGGCTACTTCCTTCTTCAGCTTTTCCAGTGCTTCGGCCGAGGTGTCGATCGATTCCAGGCGCGCCTGTGCTCTATCCCGCCACTTCAGCACACCGGCGATATCCGGGGCATATTTGCGCGTCAGGTTTTTGAGTTCCTGTTGGCGTTGCAAGAGGCGCTCGAGTTCCTCCGGGTCGCTAGGCAGCTCCGACAGGTACATTCCCAGCTCCCCCGACACGTCCGACAGCACTGAGGCGACATCGTTCAACTGCCCTCCGAGTGCGCGGAGCTGCTCGTCGCTGGATCCGCTCAGCGCGCTAGCGGCGCGGCCGACGAGGTCGGAGGCGGTGTCCTCTTCAGCGGCGAACTCGCCGATTGCGCCCGCCCCGTCGATCGAGACGATCGCTTCCTGGGCCGCTTCCCGCAGCGCGTCAACGTCCTGCAGGCGGTTGACCGACGCGACCAGCTCGGTGTCCTCGCCGACCTCAGGCGCGACCTCGTCGATCTCCGCCACGGCAAAAGTGAGGCGGTCAACTTCCTGGGCGAGCTCGCGGCGCTTGTTCACGCGCTCTTCGAGGTCCTTGCTCACCTTCCGCCAGTGCGTGTAGGCCTCCCGGTAGTGCTCCTTCAGCGGCGCGATCTTCGGGTCATAGGAATCCAAGGCAGCCAGCTGTTCCGCCGGCGACAGCAGGCGCAGTTGGTCGTTCTGCCCGTGAATGGCGAGCAGTTCCCCGGTGAACCGGCTCAGAGTCGCGGCGGGCACTGTGCGGCCGCCGAGGTGCGCGCGGGAGCGGCCAGTTGATTTCACGGTGCGGGCCACGAGGTACTCGCCGTTCTCGTCGGCGGCGGCTCCCGCTTCGTCGAGAAGCTCTGTGACGGCGGCGCGGGCGACGTCGTCAAGCGAATCTGCGTTGAACGCTCCCTCGACTCCCGCCTGCTGCGCGCCCGTGCGTACCTTAGACGCGTCGGCGCGGCCGCCGGTGAGCAGGCGCAATCCAGTGACGACCATCGTCTTGCCGGCGCCTGTCTCGCCGGTGAGGACGTTGAGGCCGGGGGCGAACTCGACGTGCGAATGCGGGATGACGCCGAGGTTGTCGATCGAGATTTCTACGAGCATGCAGACCTTCAGCGGCGGGTAACAGAATCCGAGTACGAGTTGTCGTCTTTGACGACCGGGCCGCGCCACCCGTTGACGGGCAAGTGGAGCTTGCGTACGAGGCGGTCGGTGAACGGGCTATCGTCGAGGCGGACCAGGCGCACCGGGCGGTGGCCATGCACGACCTCGAGGCGTGACCCCGGCGGCATGTCCACTTCACGCAGACCATCGAGCACCACCTTGCCGTGAGTGGTGGTGATGAGCGACTCCACGGCCACCGTCGACGTCGGCGCGACGACCAGCGGGGTGGTGAACAGCGCGTGCGCGTTATTGGGCACCACCAAAATGGCGTCGAGCTCCGGCCACAGAATCGGGCCGCCGGCTGAGAACGCGTAGGCGGTGGAACCCGTCGGGGTGGAAATGAGCACGCCGTCGCAGCCGAACGAGCTCACCGGCCGGAAGTCGACCTCCAGGATCGCGTCTAGCACGCCCCGGCGGTCGAGGTTTTCCAGGCTGGCCTCGTTGAGCGCCCAGCTCTCCCCCACGAGGCCGTTGTTGGAGTCGTGCACGGTGATGTCGATCGTCATGCGGTCCACCACACGGTAGTTGCGGTCGATCACGCGGCGGATCGCCGTTTCCAGGCTGTCTTCCTCCCACTCGGCGAGGAAGCCGATGTGGCCCAAGTTGATGCCCAGTACCGGCACGTCCTGCTCGCGGGCCATACCGGCGGCGCCGAGGAATGTGCCGTCGCCGCCGAGCACGAGAACGAGCTCGCACCCTTTCGCCGCCTCCGGACCGGGGTCGACAGTGTCGAGGCCCGCGAGCGACGGGTAATTGTCCGTGAACGGCACATCGCGGTCGCCGAGCAAGCGCACCGTGAGACCTGCCTCCAACAGCAGTTCCGTGGCACGGGCGGCTGAGGCGATGTTCCCCTCGCGGCGGGTGTGGGGGACGAGAAGGACGAGGCGGTCGCTGTTGTCTACGGCGCCGCCCACCGCGGCACCGCCCGCGTTGTGGTCAACGTCTGCGGCCATCAGTTCTCCGGTCCTTCCTCTACCGCCCGGTGAATCATCCGGGCTAGTTCATCGTCGCTCGGGGCGCTTGCGCCACCGTCGCGGACGAGCCATAGGAAGTATTCTACGTTTCCGCTCGGGCCGGGAAGCGGAGATGCGGTCGCGGCCCTGCAACTCAAGCCGAGCTCGAGGGCTTTTCGCGCAACGTCGAGAGTGACTTCCCCGCGCAATTCCGCCGACCGGACCACGCCGCCGCTGCCGAGTCGGTCTTTTCCTACCTCGAACTGCGGCTTGACCATCGGCAGCAGGTCCGCACCGTCCGACATGCATTCGGCGATCGCTGGAAGCACCAGTTCAAGCGAGATGAACGAAAGGTCCCCCACCATAAGCTCCGCGGTCCCGCCCATCATTTCCGGGCTCAGATGACGGATGTTGGTGCGGTCGAGTACGTTCACGCGGTCGTCGTTTTGCAGGCGCCACACGAGCTGCCCGTACCCCACGTCCACGGCGACGACCTCGCGAGCACCGCGGCGCAGCAGCACATCGGTGAAACCGCCTGTCGACGCACCGGCGTCCAGAGCGCGCTTTCCTTGAACGCTCAAGCCCAGCGGTTCGAACGCTTCGAGAGCGCCGAGCAGCTTGTGGGCGCCGCGGGACGCCCAGTCATCGGCATCCGCTTTGGCGACCTTGATGGACACGTCGGGTTCCACGATCGTCGCGGGTTTCGTGGCCACGAACCCGCCGACTTCCACGCGGCCTGCTTTGATCCACTCGACGGCCTGCTCGCGGGACCGCGCGATTTTGCGGCGCACGAGTTCCGCATCGAGTCGTCTTCTAGCTGGTGGCATGATCTACTCCCCGTCCTGCAGCGCGGCGGCGAGGACACCGTAGGCCGCCTCAAAGCGCGTCAACTCGGCGCCAAGTTCGTCCCCGGTTTCCTGCGGCTCAGCCGCCAGCGCGGCAGCGTACTGCTCATTGAGCGCGTCGACGCTGAGCGACGGCATTCTCGGGTCGTGCGGTTTCGGGGCCTGTGCCATGCGCATCACCACCACGCCTGGGTCGCGGCACGTGCCGCATCAGAGACCGGCTTGACGACGGCTGGACCGCCCTGCCCCGCACCCGCATCCGAATCAGCCCACGCCACAGCGAGAACTGTACGGAGAGCCTGCAGCGGTGTTCCCGCCTCGTCCCCACCGTCCAGGATGATCTCTTCGCCGTCGCGGGTAGCAGTGAAGCCACCTTGCTGGGCGGGGCAGAGAGTTGAGGGATCGACGTCGTCGACAAGCACGCCCAGGTCTTCAGCGATGAACGTCGGGCGCTGCTCCGGCGGCGCCGCGATGAGAGCCAGCGGGCCGGACACTCCTGTGAGCACGTGCAGGACGTCCATCTTAGCCGCGACGCCGCCCGCAATATCGGTGTCGAGGCGGTCGCCCACCACCAATGGACGCTTCGCGCCGAGATTCTTCGCGGCCAAATCGAACATTGCAGGTTCTGGTTTACCTGCGGCCTGCGGAACAACCCCTGTGGCACTCGTGACAGCGGCGACCATGGAGCCGTTTCCGACCATGAAGCCACGGTCCATCGGCAACGTGGTGTCCAGATTGCTGGCGATGTACCTGGCACCCTGGCGGATCGCGAGCGCCGCTTCCGAAAGCTGCTTCCACCCGTTGTCCGGAGAATGCCCGTGCACGACAGCGACCGGCATGTCGTCGGCGGAAAACACAGGTTCAAACCCGGCGGCGCGAACCAGCTCAACGAACGATGGCGCACCGACCACGAGAATCTTCTCCCCCGGGCGCGCGTACTGCGCAGCGAGCAGAACGGCCGCCTGCGCCGACGTCATCACGGCAGACGGTTCGGTGGCGAGCCCCATTCCGCTGAGCTTTGCCGCCACGTCCGCCGGGGCTTTGGACGCGTTATTGGTCACGAATGCGGCGGCGATGCCCTGCTTCTTGGCCGCCGAGACAGCCTCCACCGCGTTCGGGATAGCGGTGTCTCCGGCCCAGACGGTGCCGTCGAGGTCGAGCAGTAAAGCGTCGTAACGTGCGGACATGCCCACAGCGGACCTCCCCCTTCGCTTCCTAGTTGAGTTCTTTGAGTCGCTCGGCGGCATCGGTCAGGTTATCCGAATCGGTTTTCGCCACCTTCTCGAACCACTGCTTCGCCTCACCGGTGCGATCGACTTGGGCGAGCGCATCGGCGTACGCGTAGGCGAGGCGGAGGTGCTCGAAGCTGTCGATCTTCATCGACGGGTTGAGCTGCTGCAGCGTCGCCAAAGCGGACTCATGCTGCCCCATGTCGTGCCGGGCGCCGGCCATGACGATGGCGAGCTCGATCTTGGAGTCGTCGTCGAGCTCGCGCGCCTCTGGGCTGCGCCCGATCTCGAGTGCCTTTTCGGGACGGCCGAGACCGCGCTCCGCGTCGGCCATCACGGCGAGCAGACCCGGCCCGCCGCTCATGCGGCGCGCGGCGCGCAACTCCGAGAGGGCTTCCTTCCACTCCCCCGCGTGGTACGCGGCGATGCCTGCGGCTTCGCGCACGACGCCAACACGGCCGGCACGGTTCTTTGCCGCGCGGGCGTGGCTCAGCGCGAGCTTCGGGTCGTCGGCCATCCACGTCGCCGCCATGATCATGTGCTTGGCCACACGGTCCGCATTGTCCTTGGACAGCACGCGCAAATCCTGCAGCACAGACGGATCGAGGTCGGCGACGTCGATGTCGTCGGGGATCGACGGCTCATTGTCTTTCATAGCCATGCGGTCTTCGCGGAAACCCTGACGGTATGGGTTGGAGCGGTCGTGGCGGACCTTCTTCTCGTCGCGCCAGTCACCGCCGCCGCGCCGGTCGTTGCCCCGGCGCTGATCACGGTTTCCGCGGTTGCCGCCCCTGCGGTCGTCGTCGCGGCCGCGACCGCGGCGCTGGTTGTGGTTGTGGTTGCGGTTGTCGTAGCTCATGCGTTCCACGTTCTCCCTGTCGGCTGCCCCGGTGTCCTAGTCGGCGATCTTCACGCCGGCGAAATTCTTCTTGCCGCGGCGCAGCACGATCCACTGGCCGTGAAGCAGGTCATCGGGGCCCGGCTCCCAGTCCTCGGACTCGACGCGCGCGTTGTTCACGTAAGCGCCACCTTCCTTGATAGCGCGGCGCGCGGCTCCCTTCGAGTCGACGAGACCCGTGCCCACCAAGAGATCCACGATGGTGCGCGGTTGACCAGGCTCGACCGTGAAGACATCGGTCTCGGAGACAGCGGCCGCTAGCGTCGGCTCGTCCAGATCGGAGAGCTCCGCACGCCCGAAGAGGGCCTGGGAGGCGAGCTCGACTGCCTTGGTGGCCTCCGGGCCGTGGACGAGGTCCGTCATTTCGCGGGCCAGTCGCTTCTGTGCCTCGCGCTTGAACGGGCGCTCTGCGACCTCGGTCTCCAGCTCGTCCAGCTCCTCCTTGGTCAGGAAGGTAAACCACCGCAGGTAGCGGATCACATCGGCGTCGGCCGTGTTGACGAAGTACTGGTACCAGCGGTACGGACTGGTCATCTCCGGGTCGAGCCACAGGGAGCCGCCGCCGGTGGATTTACCGAATTTCTTGCCCTCCGAGTCAGTCACCAGCGGAACGGTCAGGGCGTGCACGGACTCACCGTCCATGCGACGGTTCAAGTCCACACCTGCGACGAGGTTGCCCCACTGGTCCGAGCCGCCGACCTGCAGCGTGCAGTCGAGGCGTCGGCGCAGCTGCACAAAGTCGTTGGCCTGCAGGAGCATGTAGGAGAACTCGGTGTAGGAGATGCCGTCGTTGTCGAGGCGGCGCTTCACTGTCTCACGGGACAGCATGGTCGCCAGGGAGAAGTGCTTGCCCACATCGCGCAAGAAGTCGACGACGGTCATCTCGTTGATCCACTCCGCGTTGTTCGCCAGGATGGCGGCGTTCTCGCCTTCGAAGTTGACGAAACGCTTGAGCTGTCCGGAGATTCGCTCCGCCCAGTCGCAGACCGTGTCGGCGGAGTTCATGGTGCGCTCACCTACATCGCGGGGATCGCCGATCATGCCGGTAGCGCCGCCTGCCAGCACGATCGGACGGTGACCGGCCTCCTGGAAACGGCGCAGCATCAGAAGAGGAACGAGGTGCCCCGCGTGCAGCGACGGGCCCGTCGGATCGAAGCCGGCGTACAGCGTGATCGGGTTCTTCGTCACCTCTTTGAGTGCGTCCAGATCGGTGGACTGGTTGATCAGTCCACGCCACTGCAGTTCGTCGATGATCGTTGCGCTGTCAGCCATAAAGCAGTTCTTTCAAGCCTCGTTCACTAAAGGTGGGTGTTCACTATTCGAGTTGGTCAGCCGTTAAGACAGGCTAGGCGCCGCCGGGATACGGCTGCGCTTCGTCGATAAGCAGAACCGGGATTCCGTCGTCGATGCGGTACGCGACACCGAGCCGGCGGTTGACCAGCAATTGCTCGTCGTGGAGGTATTCCAGCGGTCCCTTGTCCTGCGGGCACGCGAGAATATCCAGAAGTTGCGGGTCAAGCGTCGGTGTGTCGGCCGTCATGGTCGTTCATCGTACCTTGTTCAGGTGTCGTCCAGCCCAGGCAGGTCGCCGAAGGCTTCCCGCAGCGTTCGTGCCTGTGAATCCATCGCACGCAGATTCTGGTCGAGGATTCCCTGCTTCACCTTCTCCGCGGCCGATGTGAGCGTGCCCAACGACCCGGTCATGACTTCCGCCGCCTCCGGACTGCGGAACTGCGGGGCGTCGACGTAGGTGTTGACCACCTCCGGCAGGTAGATGTTCACGATGTTCCAGATGGTCTGCTGGTGCTGCGGCGCGGAATCGAGGTCGTCCCAGTGAGCGAGCACGAAGCGCAAGCTCTCTTCCATTTCGCGCGCCTGAATCGACACTTTCTGCGGTGGGCGTGCCCGCTGCAACGGTGCCAGCACATCGGTCAGGTTGTTGTTCAGCTCCACCGGCGCCGGCAGCATCTCCTGCGGCTTCTGGGCCAGTTCCTTGTGCTCCGGCGACGGTGTCAGGGCGACTCCCGCTCCCCAGGCGGCGAGTGCCGCGACCGGCCACAAGAATCCGATCCCGACGACCAGGTGGACCACGATGACGAGCACCGCGAGGATCATGCCCACCAAGTTCTTGCGGGAAGTGAAGAAGGAGCCGCTCCCGTCGTCGTCGGGAGCCGCGTGTTTGGGGTTACTGGTAGCCACGGATCTCCTTGAACGCTTCGTCGAGATCGCCGTCGAGCGCATCGAAAACTGCGCCACCGGTCAGTTCGGCAACCTCCTCCATTTCTGCGGCGTTGGATTCACCGTAGAGGATGACGAAGACGGGGATACTCCCCTTCCCCTTTGTCGCGGCGGCGTAATCCTCCTTGAACACGTTCAGGTCGCGCCCGGCGGTGACAGCGCCGTCGCTGAGCAGAACGATCGAACTGATTCCGGCGTTCGGATCCGCTTTCTCGGTGACACCGATCAGCGTGTCGTAGATATTGGTCTTGCCGCCCGCTGAGAGGTTGTCGATGTAGCTCTGGAACTTCTGGTTCGCCTCCGGATCCGATCTATTGAAGGTGCCGGAAACCGGCAGGTGCGGTTCGCTGGAGAAAGACTGGAAGCTCACCTGCTCCCCATCACGCAGCGCCACATTGCCGGTGTCCGTGGAGGCTGAACCGTCGACGAACGAAGTCATGATCTGTTTCAGCGAATCCAACCGCTCACCCTGCATCGACCCGGACGTGTCCAGCACGAAGGTGGTCGCGCCACGTTTACGGAACTCGTTGTTGTACCGATCCACCAAGGCGTTGACGGTGCCGTAGCTGGCAGGGAACGGCAGCTCGATGACAGTCTGCCCGCTCAGTTCTCCGGGCAGGTTGTCGACACCGCCGACCGGGCGGCGGAACGAGTCGGCGATCTCCTGCTGGTGGCCGAGCATCCAATCCGCCAAGGCTTTGACGTTCTCTGACGCGTCCCCGTGGGCGGGCTCCGCCAAGGTGGACAGCGGGTAGTCGGCGGAAATCACGCCGTCGGCGGGGACGATGACCTCAATGGCCGCTCCCTGGCCCCGCATCTGGTGCAAGGTCGATTCGTAATTGACGATGGCGTCGGCCTTTTCTGGGTCGTCTTGGAAGGCCTCGGCGAGCCAGCCGGAGGAACCGGAGACCATCGACTGCGCTTGGAAGAGTTCGTGCAGGCGCGGGCCGACTTTCTCGATGTCCCCGTCCGTCAACGCCGAGCCAGTGTCTGCCATCGCTGTCGCAACAGAGACGAGCGCGGAAAAGCCTGAGTTGGACGCGGAAGGATCGGTCGTGCCGAAGGTGAATTTTCCTTCGCGTGCTGCGTCGGCGAATTCGCCCCACGTTGGCTGCTTGGTGTCCCAGCCGAGCTCGCGCGCCTTCGCCTCCTGCACGCCGAAGGCGACGGGGCTGGTGGCGATCTTTGTCTCGTCGTCGAGCTTGCCGCGGGCACCGATCAGGTCGACGTAGCGGTTCGTGGCCAGCCAGGTCGCGTCAATCTGGTTATCCAGCTTCCCGTGCTTCAGGTCCTGGGAGTTCTGCAGAGTTCCGCCGGGAAATTCCAGGGTGATCGGAAAACCGAGTTCCTTCGAGGCCTGTTCGACGAGCGGTTCCAAATCCTTGAGTTCGGTGGCCGCCATGATGTTCAGGCCGCCGCTGTCACTCGACCCGCCCCCGTTTCCGTTGCCGCCGGTACCACCGTTGCCCCCGCACGCGGTGAGTGCCGCGCCGGTCAACAGCGTGACCAGCAGTGCTAGTAGTCTCCTCATTTCTCCTGCTCCTCCTGGTTGCGGGGCGGGACGGTGCCGTAGCGCATGCCGACGCCGTCGATAAGCGCCTCCAGCCTGTCGTAATTCGGCGGGTCCACCGAGTTGACGTAGTTGGAGGGTGCGGGCAAGCCATTGTCCTGCAGCGTCTGTGTCAAGTAGTCGTTGCTGGACGGGCGGAAGCCATGCGCGGCGGCGAGCTTCTGCAGTTGCTCGTCGGTGGACAGCAAGCGGCCGAGCTCCTTGCCAGCGTCGCTGATACCCACCAGCCCGTGGTTCGCCAGCACGGTTGGCTCGAGTTGCAGCAGCACCATGTCGTCCTTGATGCGGGAATTCGGCTTCATCTGCTCCCCCAGGAACTGCGCCTCGTAGACCAGCACCATGGGCGCGGATCCTATGCCCTGGCTCAAATAGTCGCTGAACGGGCCGGCGGAAGACGACTGCGTGTAGCCCTGCCCGGTGAAAAACGGAGAGATCTGCTCGGTCAGCCACTGCACATCGTCGGCCTTGTCCGGTTCCCGCTCGCCGAACTGCCACGCGAGGATGGACAGGAACATGGCCGCAGAGTTGGAGGTGCGAATATCCGTCGTTGAGATCTGCACATTGCGCGGCGAAGGGAAGGTATCGCCAAGGTCGCGCCAACGCTTCCCCTCCTTGGTCATGTCGATGAACGCGTTGACGTCCAAGATGTAGCTCTCCCCGTCCTTGCGCACCGCACCAGCTTGCTCGAGCAGGTCGACAATCGGTTGGAAGGTGGCCACCGCCATCGGGGAGAAGAACGGGTAGTCGACGGAGTATCCGGACCCCTGGTCGGTGATTTTCTGCGTAGCTGGACTCGACGACGGGAAGACGAAGTCTTCCTTTTCCAGGTCCACTTCGCTGGCGATGCGCCGGGAGCCGGCGGTGGAAACCTCCACGACGTAGCCGAGTTCAATCAGCCGTTGCTGAACTTCGTGGTCTTCGAAGTATTCGCGCTTCTCGGAACCGATCACGCCGTGAATATATTTCGCGTTCTCGATGTCCCTCTTCAACGCGTCCAAGGAATCGTCGCCGCCTAGGCCGGGAATGACTCCCCGTCCGATCAAGACAGCGGCGACGGCGACGATCGCCAAAACAACACCAACGATGACGGAGCAGCCGCGGGTACCTTTGCCGGAGCTGCTAGTGGCCTGTTGTTCGGTCATGGGCAAAGTTTATGGCGCAAACTCTACCGTCGCAGTGAAACTGGCTGCCCAGCAATGCTGGAACAGTCAGTGTTCATCTGCGGTTCAGGTGCGGGTTCACTCCCCGCGCACCGGGGTTTTCGCCCATGTGCGCGCGGCTGCGTTGGCTTCGTCGACACGCGCGCGCTGCTCGGCGACACGCACGCCGGCGGTTCCGCCCCGTGTCGCGCGCGAGGCCACGGCACCATCGATCGTGAGCACCTCACGCACATCGGGTGTGAGCCGCTTATCGACGCCCGCCAGCTCCTCATCCGTCAAGTCCACCAGATCCACTCCGCGGGCCTCGGCGATACGGACGCATGCGCCGGATGCCTCGTGGGCTTCGCGGAACGGAACGCCTTGGCGGACCATCCACTCGGCGAGATCGGTGGCCAGGGTGAAGCCAGCTGGCGCGAGTTCGCGCATGCGGTCCTCGTGGAAAGTCAGCGTGGACACCAGGCCGGTCATGGCCGGCAGCAGGATGCGCAGCTGGTTGACGGAGTCGACGATCGGCTCCTTGTCCTCCTGCAGGTCACGGTTGTACGCCAGAGGAAGCGCCTTGAAGGTGGCGAGCAGCCCGGTCAGGTTACCGATCAGGCGGCCAGCTTTGCCGCGGGCCAGCTCCGGGACGTCCGGGTTCTTCTTCTGGGGCATGATCGATGAGCCGGTGGACCAGGCGTCATCGAGCGTGACGTAGCCGAATTCCGGCGTGGACCAGGCGATGATCTCCTCCGATAGGCGGGAGATATCCACGGCGATCTGCGCCAGCACGAACGCCCCCTCGGAGACGAAGTCGCGGGAGGACGTGCCGTCCAGGGAATTATCGGCGGCGGAATCGAAGCCGAGTTCCTCCGCGATTGCCTCCGGGTCGAGCTGCAGCGAGGAGCCCGCCAAAGCGCCGGAGCCGTATGGCGAGACAGCCACGCGCTTGTCCAGGTCGCGGATTCGTTCCAGGTCGCGCAACAGAGGCTGGGCGTGTGCCAGCAGGGAGTGCGCGAGCAGGATCGGCTGGGCGGCCTGGAAGTGGGTCTTGCCCGGCATGATCGCATCCGGGTGTGCCGCGGCCTGGTTGCTCAGCGCCTCAACGAGATCGCAGAGGTCCTGCGAGACATCGCGGAGTGCATCGCGCAACCACATGCGGAACATCGCGGCCACCTGGTCGTTGCGGGAACGCCCGGCACGCAGCCGGCCGCCCAGCTCGGGGCCGACGCGGTCGATGAGGCCGCGCTCCATTGCGCCGTGCACGTCCTCGTCGGTGGGCAGCGGCCCGAAAGAGCCGTCGGCGACATCACGGCCGAGCTGGTCGAGCCCGGCCAGCATTGCCTCAAGGTCGGAGTCCGTGAGCAAACCGGCCCGATTCAGGACCTTCGCGTGGGCCTTCGAGGCGAGCACGTCGTACGGCGCGAGAATCCAGTCGAAGTGAGTGGACACGCTCAGCGCGAACATCGCCTCCGAGGGGCCGCCGGAGAAGCGGCCGCCCCACAGTGCGCCCTCATTGGTGCCGTGCTGTTCCATTCCAACCGTCCTTTCGTCGATAAGCCTGGCGGCTTATTTGCCCGCCTCGCGGTCGCGCTTGTTGGCGATCTGCGAGGACAGGCCGTGAAGCTTGACAAAGCCCTTGGCGTGGGATTGGTCGAAGGTGTCGCCCGTGTCGTAGGTGGCCAGGTTGAAGTCGTACAGGGAGTGGTTGGAGCGGCGGCCGTTGACGGTGATGGAACCTGCGTGCAGCACCATGCGAATATCGCCGGTGACGTGCTCCTGGGTGGACTCGATGAAAGCGTCCAGAGAGCGCTTCAGCGGTGCGAACCAGAGGCCGTCGTAGACCTCCTCGGACCAGCGGGCGTCGATAAGGCGCTTGTAGCGGGCGAGTTCGCGCTCCACCGTGACGTCCTCCAGCGCCTCGTGGGCGGTGATCAGGGCGACTGCGCCCGGTGCCTCGTAGACTTCGCGGGACTTGATGCCCACCAGGCGGTCTTCGACCATGTCCAGACGGCCGATACCCTGGGCACCTGCGCGGCGGTTCATCTCCTCGATGGCCTCGAGCACGGTGACCTTGCGGCCGTCGATCGCGACCGGCTTGCCGCCCTCGAAGGAAATGATGACCTCGTCGGGGGCGTTGCCCAGCGCCGGGTCCTCGGTGTAGGCGTAGAGGTCCTTTGTCGGCGGGTTCCACAGGTCCTCGAGGAAGCCGGTCTCGACGGCGCGGCCCCACACGTTCTGGTCGATGGAGAACGGCGATGAGGCGGACTGCTCGATCGGCAAGTCCTTGCCCTCCGCGTACTCGATCGCCTTGTCGCGGGTCCACGCGTAGTCGCGGGCCGGTGCAATGATCTCCAGGTCCGGGTCTTGGTTGACAAAACCGACCTCGAAGCGCACCTGGTCGTTGCCCTTACCGGTGCAACCGTGCGCGACGTGGGTACCGCCGTGCTCCTTCGCCGCTTCGACGAGGTGCTTGACAATCAGCGGGCGGGAGATCGCGGAGACCAGCGGGTACTGCTTCATGTACATGCCGTTCGCCTTGATGGTGGGCAGGCAGTATTCCTCGGCGAACTCGTCGCGGGCATCCACGACGATGGATTCCACAGCGCCGCAATCGAGCGCACGCTGGCGCACGGACTCCAGGTCTTCGCCGCCCTGGCCCAGGTCGAGGGAGACGGCGACGACCTCGCCGCCGGTCATTTCGGCGAGGTACGGGATGGCCACGGAGGTGTCCAGGCCACCGGAATACGCGAGAACAACACGGTTAGTCATGACAGGCAATGCTCCTTCACATCAGCAGTTTGAAAGTGTCAGGTCTTCTAAAATTCAGTTGTCGAGCTAGTCGTCGTGGGGCTCGTTTTGCACCTCGCCCATGAATTCCGCGGCGAGATCGGCTCCCGTGAGCGGTTCACGTGCGAGGACGAACACTGTGTCGTCTCCCGCGATCGTGCCCACGACCTTTTCTAGTGCCACCCGGTCAATGTAGCTTGCCAAGTACTGCGCCGCGCCCGCAGGGGTCCGTAGCACAGCAATGTTGCCGGTGTGGTCGATGGACACGACGAGCTCCGCCAACATGCGGCGCAGCTTGTCGCGCGGTCCCTTCGGCGAGGCCTGGAAGGACTGCGCTTCCTCCCCCACCGCGTAGTACGAGCGTCCGCCGCCGGACGGACGCACCTTGCGCGCGCCGAGCTCGTCCAGGTCGCGGGATAAGGTCGCCTGGGTGATATCGATTCCTTCGTCGAGCAACAGCTCGGACAGCTGCACCTGCGACGACACACGGGTGTGGTCGAGGATGGCCAGGATTTTCGCCTGGCGCACAGTGCGCGAATTGGGCGCGGTCATCGCTTCTCCTCCAGGCACTCGTTGAGGGTCGCCCTGATGGCACCGACAGCGCCTGACAATTCCTCGTCGCTGATCACCAGCGGCGGGGTCAGGCGGATCACGGTGTCGGTCGGCGCATTCAGGATCACGCCGTGCTCCAGGCCGACGCGCACCGCCTCCTTCGCCACGGGCTTGGTCAGCACGACTCCGAGCATCAGGCCGCGGCCGCGCACGTGGTCGACGCCGGCAAGCTTGCCGACGTCGCGCGCCAACCCCTCGCCCTTAGTCTTCACCGCGGCACAGAATTCTTCGTCGACGATGTCCAGCACCGCGTTAGCGGCAGCGCAGACGAGCGGGTTCCCGCCGAAAGTCGTGCCGTGGGCACCGGGCGTGAATAGAGCCGAGGTTTTCGCGTTTGCGATGACAGCGCCGATCGGCATCCCGCCCGCCAGGCCTTTCGCCATAGTGACCACATCCGGCCGCACTCCCGACTGCGTGTGCGCGAAGAAGGTGCCGGTGCGCCCCACGCCTGTCTGCACTTCGTCGACGACCATGAGGATGCCGTGGGCATCGCACAGCTGCCTGAGCTCTGCGAGGAACCCCTCCGGCGCGGGGACGACTCCGACCTCGCCTTGAATGGGCTCGAGGAAGATCGCGGCGACATCACCGGCATGCTTATCGACGAGCTGCCGCACATGCCCGATATCGCCGTAACGGTAGTACTCGACACCCGGGACGAGCGGCGCGAAGGGCTCCCGTTTGCCCGGCTGGCCGGTGAGCGACAACGCGCCCATCGTCCGGCCGTGGAAGCCGTTCTCCGCAGCGAGCACAACCGAGCGGCCAGTCAAGCGCGAGAGCTTGAACGCGGCTTCGTTGGCTTCTGCGCCGGAGTTGCAGAAGAAGACCTTCGCCTCGGGGTCGCCGAAACGTTGCCGCAGCGTGGATGCCGCCTGAAGCGTCGGGGCGGAGCCGAAGAAATTCGAGATGTGTCCAAGTGTGGCGGCTTGGGAGGAGACGGCGTCGACAAGCGCGGGGTGCCCGTGCCCCAACGAGTTGACCGCGATACCGGCGAGCATGTCCACGTACGTTTCACCGTCCGCGTCGGTGACCGTCGCGCCCTCCCCTTTGACGAGGTGGAGTTGCGGCGTGCCGTACGTGTTCATGAACACGTCCGACCACTGGTCCAGTGCATCACGGTTGCTCATCACTGCGGATCATCCTTCCTGAAAACGGTTCCTTCGGGGTAGTTCTCTTTCTCATAATCGTCCGGCAGCACCATGGTGCCCACACCGCCCATGGTCAGCAGCTCGAGCAGCACCGCGTGCGGGATGCGGCCGTCGATGACGTGCGAGGCGCTTACTCCCCCGCGCACCGCCGTCATGCAGGCCTCCATTTTCGGGATCATGCCCGAATCCAAACCCGGGACTATGCGCTCGAGTTGGCTCAACGTGATCTTGGACAGCAGGGAGTCCTTATTCGGCCAGTCCGTGTAGAGGCCCTCCACGTTGGTGAGCACGACGAGACGCTCCGCTTTGAGCGCCGCCGCGAGCGCACCAGCCGCCGAGTCCGCGTTGACGTTGTACACGTTGCCGTCGGTCCCGGGCGCGATGCTGGAGACGACCGGAATGCGCCCGGCCTCGATAATGTCCATGACTGCCGACGGGTTCACATCGACGATCTCGCCGACGAGACCGATGTCCTTTTTCTCGCCGCCGACCTCCACGTAGCGCTTCTGCGCGGTGAACAGCCCGGCATCCTCGCCCGACGTGCCCACCGCATAGGGGCCGTGGGAGTTGATGCGGCCGAGCAGGTCGCGGCCGACCTGGCCGAAAAGCACCATGCGGACAACGTCGAGAATTTCCGGCGTCGTCACACGGAAACCGCCGATGAACTCGCCCCCGTCGAGGCCCAGCTGGCCCAGCATCGCAGTGATCTGCGGACCGCCGCCGTGCACGACGACCGGCTTCGCGCCCACGGTGCGCAGGAAGACCATGTCCGCGGCGAACGCGGACTTCAAGTCATCGTCGATCATGGCGTTGCCGCCGTACTTCACCACTACGATCTTGTCGCGGTAGTGCTGCAGCCACGGCAGCGCCTCGGCAAGGACGTGCGCCCGGTCCCGGTTGCTCAGTTTCATCTCACGTACCCCCTGTTCCTAGGTCGAGTATTCCGAGTTGATTTCCACGTAGGAGTACGACAGATCCGTCGTGCGGACGCTCGCCCGTCCCGGACCACCGGTGCCCAGATCGACGAGCACCTCCACGTCGGCACCGCTCAGGTCCACGTCGCGCGCACCTGGCGTGCCCGTGCTGTCGACGCACACCGGGGTGCCGTTGAAGGACACCGTGATCTTCTCCGGGTCCATCTCCGCGTTTGCCATCCCCACAGCGGCGAGCACGCGGCCCCAGTTCGGGTCGGATCCGAACATGGCGCACTTGACCAGGTTGTCTCGGCCGATCGTGCGGGCTGCGTTGAGGGCCTGTACGTCGTCGGCGGTCCCTTCGACCGTGATGACGACGCGCTTGGTCACACCCTCCGCGTCCGCCTGCAGCTGGCGCGACAGCTCTTCGCTCAGCTCGGTGACGGCCTCGGCGAACTGCTGTGCGTCCGGCTGTACACCGGATGCGCCTGAAGCCATGGCGATCACCGTGTCGTTGGTGGAGGTGGCGCCATCGATGTCGAGGGTGTTGAAGGTGGACCCGGCGGCTTCACGGAGCGCCGAATCCAGGACCGCCGAACTGACCACGGCATCGGTGGTGATGCACACCAGCATCGTCGCCAGTGACGGCGCCATCATGCCGACGCCCTTGGCCATGCCGCCGATCTTCCAGCCGTCGCGCTCCACGACCGCTTCCTTAGCCACCAGGTCCGTGGTCAAAATGGCTTCGGCCGCTGCGGCACCGTTGTCGCCCAGATTCGCGCCGAGCTTGGTGATCCCGCCACGGATCACGTCCATGGGCAGCAGGTCCCCGATAAGCCCGGTGGAGCACACCGCGACCTCCTGCGGATCCACGCCGAGCTCGCGGGCAGTGGCGACCTGCATCTCCTGGGCGTCGACATCGCCCTGCTTGCCGTTGCAGGCATTCGCGTTGCCAGAGTTGTACACCACAGCCGTCAACGCACCGTTGTTGAGTGCCTGGCGGGTGACCTTCACTGGGGCCGCGACGACTTTATTGCGGGTGGTCACCGCAGCGGCGTCGAAACGCGGGCCGTTGTTGACCACCAGCGCCATGTCCGGCTTACCGGACTGCTTGATTCCTGCCGTGACGCCAGCAGCGGAAAACCCGGCTGGGGCTGTCACACCTGTCGTAGACATGTCTTCGTCTTCCTTTGCTTCAAACGCTTAGGGGGCCACCGCCGCTTGCGGCAGTCCCTCGGTTTCATCGAATCCGAGGGCGAGGTTCATGCACTGGACCGCTGCCCCGCCGGTTCCCTTCGTCAGGTTGTCGATCACCGAGGTCGCCAGCAGAACGCCCGCCGCTTCATCAACCTCGACCTGCATCAGGCACATATTGCTGCCCACGATGTGCTGGGTCTGGGGCTGGCGCCCCTGCGGGAGCAGACGCACGAACGGTTCGCGGTCGTAGAACTCCTCGTATGCCTCGCGCGCTATTTCTTCGGTGACACCGGGTGCCACCGGTGCGGTGACGGTGGAGAGAATGCCGCGGGTGAGCGGAGCCAGGACCGGAGTGAAGCCCACCGAGACGTCCCCTTCGGCGACCTCGGAAAGGTTCTGCACCATCTCCGGGGTGTGGCGGTGCTTGCCGGCGGTGCTGTAGGCCTTCAACGAGCCCATGGTCTCCGCGCCGAGCAGGTCCACGTTCGCCTTCTTACCGGCACCGGATACACCAGTCACGGAGACGACGTTGAAGGTCGGTTCCACCAGACCCTTAGCCGCGGCAGGCAGAGCGGCGAGCGTCGCGCCCGTGGGAAAGCACCCCGGTACGGCGATGCGCCGCGAGGCCGCGATCTCCTCTCGGTGGCCAGGCATCTCGGGTATTCCGTAGGGCCAGGAACCAGCGTGATCGGATCCGTAATATGCAGTCCAGTCCTCGGCGTTGCGGAGGCGGAAATCGGCCGCGCAGTCCAGCACCAGCGCTTCTTGGGGCAGCGCGGCACCGATCTCGGCGGAGAATCCGTGCGGGAGGCCAAGGAACACCACGTCGTGCTTCGCCAGCACCTCGACGGTGGTCTCCTCGATCACGCGGTCAGCGAGCTGGGGAACGTGCGGCAGCACGTCAGAGGCAGATTGTCCGGCATTCGAATTTCCGGTCAGCGCACCGATTTCCAACGTTCCGTCCAGGAAACGGGGGTGGCCGACCAGCAGGCGGAGGATTTCCCCGCCTGCGTAGCCGGTGGCACCTGCGACAGCGACTGAGTAGCTCATAGCGTCAGGCTACACAGCACCGACACCGATTGCAATTTATTACACGCAAATCATTTTATGCGCGCATCTGTGCGCCGAACTTCTGTTCCGCGGCCTTCGCGGCTGCCAGACGACCCTCGGATGCTTCATCCTCGGTGAGGGTCCGGTCGGGAGCGCGGAACACAAGACCGAAGGCGAGGGACTTCTTGCCGTCGCCGAGGGAACCGGAACGGTAGACGTCGAAAAGCGTGACCTCTTCGATGAGCTCCCCGGCATTGTCCTCCAGAGTCTTCCGCACGGCCTCTGCCGGGATCTCCTCGTCGACGACGAGCGCGACATCCTGGTGCAGGGCGGGGAAGGACGACAGCACCGGGGCCGGAAGCTTCTCCGCCAGCGGCAGCACGGTGAGGTCGATTTCCATCGCGCACGTGCGCGCCGGCAGACCCAGTGCCTCGAGCACCTGCGGGTGCAATTCGCCTGCGTAGCCGACGACACGGGATTCTCCCTCAACTGCGACAGACAGCGCAGCGCAGCGACCCGGGTGCCACGGCAGCTCCTCCGCGGCGGAAAGCTCGAGGTCCACGCCCGCGGCACGGGCGACAACCTGGGCCGCCTCCACTGCATCGGCCCACGTGTACGCGCGGCCGTCGCCCCACGGACCGGTGAGCTCGGTGTTGCCGGTTGCAACAGTCGCGGCGTGCAGGTTCTGCTCCGGCAGGGACGCGATCAGCTCTTCGACCACCGCGTCCTCAGGACGCTGCGCGACGCTCGGCATCGGGGAGGTATCGGCAGTCTTGAACGCCACCTGCGCCACGGAGAACAGGGAAAGGTCGTGGCGGCCGCGTGCGACGTTGCGGCCGACAGCCTCCAGCATTGCCGGAAGCAGTGTCGTGGCCAGAACGGAGTAGTCGGCGTCGAGCGGGTTCTGCACGGAGACTACGTTGCGGCGTGCATCGTCGGCGTCCAGACCCCAGGTGTCCAGCACGGTGTTGGACATGAACGGTGTCGGGATGACCTCGGCGTAGCCGGAGTACGCCAGCGCGTGCGTCACCGCACGGCGGCGGCGCTGGAGGGGCGACAGGCCGCGGCCGCCGCGGGGAGTCGGCATCTCGAGGGGAATGTCGTCGAGGCCCTCAAGACGCACAATCTCCTCGATGAGCTCAACGGGCTCGTTCAGGTCGGTGCGCCACGTCGGCGGGGTCACGGACAGCACAGTCTCTCCGTCCTCCGTGCTCTGCTCCACACGGCAGCCGACCTCCTCGAGACGACCAACCACGGTCTCGAGCGAGTAATCCACACCGATCAACTCGGAAGGCCGCGCCGCGCGCAGACGGATTGTCGTACGCTGCGGGGTCTCGCCGACGATCGTCCGCTTGTCCGCCACGGTGCCGCCGGCGATGGAGACCAGCAGGGCGCATGCCATATCAAGGGCGACCTCGACGAGGGCGGGATCGACGCCGCGCTCGAAGCGTCGAGAAGCTTCGGAGCTGAGCTTGTGGTGGCGTGCGGAGCGCGCGACGGTGAGCGCATCCCACGTCGCGGCCTCGAAATAGACCTCGGTCGTGTCATCGGCGATCTCGGAGGTCGTGCCGCCCATGATCGCTGCGAGCGACTGAATACCGTTGTCGTCGGAAATGACCACGTCGCCCGGGGTGAGGGTGCGCTTCACGTGGTCGAGGGTCTCGAATTCCTCGCCACCATCAGCATTGTGGATGCGCAGCCCGCCGGCAATCTTCTTAGCGTCGAATGCGTGCATCGGCTGGCCGAGCAGCAGCATGACGTAGTTGGTCACATCCGTCGCCGCGTTGACGGAACGCACTCCGCTGAGCAGCAGCGCGCGCTTCATCCAGAACGGCGTCGGCGCGGCCGGGTCGATGCCTTCCACCTTCCGCACGCCGAAGCGCACGGCTTTCGTCGATTCCTCAACCGTCACGGGCAGAACGTCGCCTGTTGGCTCCGGCACGGCAGACAGATCGACACCGCTTATCGACGCATCCTCCGCCACGTCCTTGTACTCCAGCCCGAAGGCGGAGGCCACTTCCCTGCCGAGCCCGCGCGCCGAGAGCGCGTAGCCGCGGTCGGGAGTGACGTTGACCTCGAAAACAGTGTCGTCGAAGCCGCCGAGCACCTCGCGCGCGTCCTGGCCCGGCTCGCCCGCACCCTCCGGCAGGACGATGATGCCGTCGCTCTTGGTCGTGAGGCCGAGCTCCGCCTCGGAGGCCATCATGCCGTTGGAAATATGGTCGTACGTTTTGCGCGCGGAGATCTCGAACCCGCCCGGCAGCACTGCGCCCGGCAGGGAGACGACGACGAGATCGTTCAGTGCGAAGTTGCGGGCGCCGCAGATAATCCCCTGCAGCTCGCCCGTGCCGTTGGCGTCGCCGACGTTGACCTGGCAGTAGCGGATCGGCTTCTTGAACCCGGTAAGCTCCTCGATCTCCTCGACTCGCCCCACGACGAGCGGACCGGTGACCTCCGGCAGCGGCTCGTAGCCCTCCGTTTCGAAGCCGACGCGCACAAAACCGGCGTCGAGCTCCTCTGGGCTCACCGACCAGCCGGGGTTACCGGCGTTGTTCAGCAGGGACGTCAACCACTTCTGGGAAATAAGCATTCTGTTTCTCCTAAGACCTTCCCTATTTACGCCTGGACACCGAACGGCAGCGTGAAGCGCACATCGCCCTCAACCATGTCGCGCATGTCCGTGAGCCCGTTGCGGAACTGCAGGGTGCGCTCAATGCCCATGCCGAATGCGAAGCCGGAGTACTCCTCCGGGTCGATCCCCATCGCGCGGAGAACATTCGGGTTGACCATGCCGCAGCCGCCCCACTCGATCCAGCCGGCGCCGCCCTTCTTGTTCGGGAACCACACATCCACCTCCGCGGACGGCTCAGTGAACGGGAAATAGTTAGTGCGGATACGCGTCTCCGTCTCCGGGCCGAACAGCACCTTGGCTAAGTGGTCGAGCGTGCCACGCAAGTGCGCCATGGTGAGCCCTTTGTCCACGGCGAGACCCTCCACCTGGTGGAAGACCGGAGTGTGCGTGGCATCGAGCTCGTCTGTACGGAACACACGGCCCGGGCAGGCGATGTAAATAGGAAGATCGCGCTCGAGCATCGTGCGCACCTGCACCGGCGACGTGTGAGTGCGCATGACCTGGCGGGAGCCTTCCTCACCGATGTAGAACGTGTCCTGCAGCGTGCGCGCCGGGTGGTCCGGGATGAAGTTCAGGGCGTCGAAGTTGAAGTACTCCGCCTCGACTTCCGGGCCTTCTGCGACCTCCCAGCCCATGCCAACGAAGATGTCGGCGATCTGCTCGCTCAGAGTCGTGATCGGGTGCATCGCGCCCGCCTGCGTACGCGACGTCGGCAGCGTGACGTCGACCTTCTCCTCGCGCAGCTGTTGCTCACGGTGCTCGGCTTCCCGCTCGGCGTGGAGCTGCCCGTAGCGTTTCTCGGCGCGTCCGCGCGCCATGTTCACGAAGCGGCCCGCGTCCTTGCGCTGCTCCTTCGGAATCGACCCGAGCGACTTGCGCGCCTGCATGATCGGCGACTGCTCGCCCAAGTGCCCGCGCTTCGCTTCCTCCAGCGACGCCAGGTCCGGCGCCGCCTCAAAAGCAGCGATAGCCTCGTCCGCAGCCTTGTTCAGGGCGTCCTCGGTCAGTTCAATTTCGGTGCTCACTACACCCGCACCTTTCTTTCCCGGCAGCGATATAGAACGGTGACAAGCATACCTGCGCGGTCCCGCGCACCCCGCAGTGATCTCGAACAGCCAACTCGCAGTTGAAACATTGCCTAACTGTGGCCATGTTTTGCGCGTCCTGACACATCAATAGGGGTGCCACCACAGAAATGTTTTTTACAGTGCTCTTGCCGGTATCCCACGAGGGACAAGACATCCCCGGCTCCGCCCAGTACAGAGAAGGACATTGAAATTGGGCACCCGTGAAAACAACACAGTGAATGGCGTCAATGAAGTTCCGAGAACTTTCGAGGGCCGCGTACTGCCAAACCAAGCAGAGGATCCCGAAGACCAAGGTCTGATCTTCGACATCGCCACTATTGAAAACCGCTTGTCACGGCGCAAACTGTTGAGTATCTTCGGCCTAGGCGCCGGATCAGTCGCCCTTGCGGCGTGCGCCCCGGGCGAAGAGAACACCGCATCCTTGACTACGACCTCCCCGACAAGTACGTCGTCTGCTTCTCCCACCAGTACAGCTGAAAACCTCACTGAGATGAACAGCGAAACGGCCGGGCCATATCCGGGCGACGGCTCCAACGGGCCAGACGTTCTAGAGAAGGTCGGTGTTGAGCGCAGCGATATCCGCGGCTCAATCGGCGGCGGCGCAACCGCAAGTGGTGTACCGCTGAAGTTGCGGATGAACATCGTCGACATGGTCAACAACAACTCCCCGATGGTGGGTGCCGCTGTCTATATTTGGCATTGCGACGCTGCCGGCCGCTACTCCATGTATTCATCCGGCCTGGAAGACGAAACGTACCTGCGTGGTGTCCAAGTCACCGGCGATGACGGATACGTAGAGTTCACGACCATCGTTCCGGGGTGCTACGAAGGTCGCTGGCCTCATATCCACTTCGAGGTGTTCCCCTCAGTGGACGATATCGCCGACAGCACGAACGCGATTCTCACTTCGCAGATCGCTATTCCGGAAGAGGTCTGCGACGCGGTGTACGAAACTGACAACTACACCGACTCCGGAACGCCCTATTCCCGAATCACGCTGGAGACCGACAATATCTTCAGCGACGGCTGGGAACAGCAAACCCCTGCGGTATCCGGAGATGTCCGGTCTGGTTACAACGCGACCATCGATGTCCCCATCGACACCACGACACCGAATTCCGGCGGCGCTGCACCCGGCATGGGCGGTGGACCCGGTGGACCCGGTGGCCCCGGTGGCCCGGCAGGATCTGGTGGTGCCGCGCCGAGTGGTGCCCCCGTCCCGCCGAGTGCCTAATCCTCTGCGAGCGCCTTCGCCGACTCCCACAAACAGATCGACGCCGCAGTGGACAGATTCAGCGATTCGGCGGAGCCGGTGATCGGGATGGAGACAGTGTGGTCGGCAGCTTCCAGCACACCCTCGGGCAGTCCGCGGGCTTCGTTGCCGAACAGCCACGCGGTGGGCTGGTCCAAGGCACCACCGGGAGCTGCCAAGTCGAGCTCGCCGTGCATGGTGGTGGCGAACGTCGATAAGCCTGCTGCTCTCAGCTGCCCGAGCGCCCCCTTGATGTCGCGCTCTCGGGCGACCGGGACGTGGAACAGCGAGCCAGCGGATGAGCGCACGACCTTCGGGGATTCCGGGTCGACGGTGTCGCCGGCGAAGACGACTGCATCGGCACCAAGCGCGTCGACGAGGCGAATAATCGTTCCGGCATTGCCCGGATCATTCGTCTCCACGCACACCGCGACCAGCTTCGGGCGCCCCTTCAAAATCGCGCCCAGCGTCCACGTCACCGGCCTGCACACCGCGAAGATACCGGTCGTGTGCACTGTGTCCGTCAGCGATTGCGCCGCCTTGTCCGTGATCGCATGCGTGAACACGTCCATATAGCCCGCCGCGGTCACAATATCCGCGAAGCGGTCAGTCGCAGCCTCCGTCACGAACAGGTCCGTCGCCGCGCCCGTCGCCACAGCCGCCTCAACGGAGTTCTCCCCTTCCGCCAAGAAAGCTTTCGCTTTACGACGCCCCGCCGCACGGTTCAACTTCGCCGCGTTGACCACCCGCGGAGTGCGTTCAGTGAAAGGCTGGGAGAAATCGAGACTCATAGTGACACAGCCTATAAGCGCCAAAGCAGGCACGCTATTACGCTAACCGTGTGACATCGTTACGCCAGTGGATCAAGGCGTTCCCCGAAGCCCCGGTTCCGCCCCGGTGGTTCGCCGCGGGGAGCGCCCTTGTCGTGTGCGCGGTCAGCGTCGTTGTGGGGCTACTCGCCGCTGGCATCCCCGATAGTACGATCGCAACCACTCTTCGTTTCGTCGTGCCCATCGTCGCAGTTTGCGCGCTGTTGAGTCCCCTTCCGTCGGCCTTCGCCTTCGCGGTATTACTCCAGATTGTGGCGACCCGCCCCGAGCTGGAAAGCCCCGTCGTCTTCTTCGGAACGCTGGCTGTTGTGACGAATCTCGCGCTTTGTTTGCGTCCGGCGATAAGCGCACTCTGCGCTTTCTCACTGTGGTACCTCGCGTTAACACAGGTCGTCGCTGGCGAATTAATCCCGGATGACCCGGAGCCAAGTGCGATACTCGGCGTATTCATCATCCTCGTTTGGACTGGCGCACTCGCCATCCGCGAGACGTTGGTAATCAGAAGAAGAGAATCGGAGAGATTTCAGCAGCAAATCGAAGACGAACGGGAGCGTGCAGTGAGAGCGCTGCACGGATCCGTGGCGGCTTCACTCACGTCTGTCGTTCTTCGCAGCGAATCCATGGCAATGAACGCGCCCGAAAAAACGCGCCGGGAATCACTGCTCATCGCAGAAGATGCGCGACGCGCTATGCGCGAGGTCCGCGAACTTATCCACTTCATGAAAACTAGCGACAAATCAGACTTCGCCTTAGACAATTTTCAAGGGCCGACAGAATTGCTCAATGACCTGATCACCATCATCGGGAAGATTCGTAGCCATGGATTCACCGTCGTCGAGTCCGGAATTAATGAGACAGTGTTGTCAGGCATCCAAATGCGGCACGGTTACGCGGTGACCCGAGAGCTTAAAACGAACATCCTCAAGTACGCTGACCAGTCTGAACCCATCATCGTAGCTGCGGTTCGCGACGAAGACTCTGTGACTATCGCGATTCAGAACACCATCGCCACAAGCTCCCCTGACCTGAATATGACCACCGAAATTGGACTCAACGACGCGATGAGTCTGGTCAAAAGCGACGGAGGAACCTTGACTTTCACCAAGGCCGAATCCACCTGGCGAACCGAACTAGCGTTTCCGCTCGCAAAACTGGACCAACGGAATGCACGAAAGTAGCTTTCCCCAGGCCACGTCAATCTACTTTCGTACCGTCTTTCAAAAACGCTGCCCATAAACTTGTTCTCCGGTGACTGGAGATTCATAATCGTTGAAGCAACCAATATAAGCCTTATCCTCTGCGCCCCTGTCTTTCCCGAAAGGACAACCCGTGAAGAAAATCTCTGCCCTGAGCGCCACCATCCTTGCCGCCGCTGCCGTTACCGTTGCGCCGACCGCGAATGCATCTACGGAAGCCCCGCTTTCGAACGCTGACACGCAAGCATCCGCCACAACGACGGCCGAAGACGATGCGGCCCCGACGCTGACTTTCTACACCGGCGCCATGGGCGACATGCTCAATTGCGGAGGCACCATCGCTCAGCTTTGGTGCAAGAAATAAACATCCCGCACTGACCAATTTCACGTTCAGGCACCCATGACTAGCGGCACCAACCAGCACATCCGGGTTTTCTTGGTCGACGACGACCCGCTGGTGCGCGATGTGCTGAACCGCTACCTCACGTCGGCCGAAGACATTGACGTCGTCGGCACGGCCTCGAGCGGGCCGGAAGCCCTCGAGCTCATTGACCCGGCGGAGACAGATCTTGTCCTCTCGGACGTGTACATGCCGGAGATGGACGGGCCGACTCTCCTCGCGCACCTCAACGAACGCCCGGGCACACCGGCGTTCCTGGCGATCACCTCGCTGGAAAACGACAAGAAAATGCTGGATGTGCTGGCCCTTGGGGGGCGCGGCTACATCCTGAAGAGCCAGCCGCCCGAGGAGATCATCTTGTCCGTGCGCCAGGCTGTTACAGGCGGCACAGTTGTCTCCCCTACCGCGATGACCAACCTGGTGCGCTACCTTTCCCCGTCTGAGAAGCCGGCTGCAGCAGCCATGCCACAGCGCACGTACCCCGAAGGGATCACCGACGGCGAGATCGATGTACTGGAGCTCCTCTGCGAAGGGCTGAGCAACGCCGACATCGCCCGCCGGTTGAGCTATTCCGAATCCACGGTGAAGAAACACGTCTCGCGCCTTTTGACCCTCTACGGCGTTTCTTCGCGTTTGGATCTCGTCGTCACTGTCCTCAACGGAAAATAGTCGCGGTAGTCGGGTTGCTGACACGCTTTCTACTTTCGTTCCTTTTCACAGGTCGTTTCCCGGCGTCCATGCACGAACGTCCCTGACCTGCAAACTTAGGTGCCAAGAGGCTTGTTTTTCCTTGTTTTTCACCCCAAATGGGCCCTAGGTTGAGTCTCATCAGCGTTCACAGCTGAGGATTCCTCCTCGGCGCGCGCTGCCGAAGTTTTCACCCCGAGAAAGGAACGACCTGCCATGACCCGCTACAGCCGCCGTGCCGCAGCAGCGGCGCTCGCCGCTCTGCTCACGGCGACCGCCGCCACCACCGGCACCGCCTCCGCACAGACTCTCGAGGAGTCCGCACCGGAGACCCCAGCCACCAACGACAAGTTGCCGATCATCCACACCTACCGCGGCAGCGACCACCTCAAGGCCAACATCTTGAACCCGCGCCCGGTGTGCAACTCCGCCGAGGACTTCCGCACCGTCGTGTACAAGGTGACCGACAACTTCCTGCCGGTGGGCACCATCTCCACCACCAACCTGTCTGACAAGGAGATCCCGCTGCAGCAGGAGCTGTCCCGCACGCAGGAAATCTCCGCGAGCGTCAACGGCTCCAAGACAGAGACACTTGAGCTCGGTGGTCAAGCATCCAAGAAGGGAATGCAGGGCAACATCGGCTACTCCATCGCGAAGACCCTCGGCTGGGACGTCTCCGGATCTTTGAGCTGGACTGTCGGTCAGCAGATCGGCCCGTACAAGGTCCCGGCCGGCAACACCGGTGAGGCATCCTACGGCTTCCGCACCGTCACCATGACGGGCACGCAGCAGCACTGCAAGCCGAACGGCACGTGGGGCACTCCGACCGCATGGGTGGCCAACATGCCGGTCAAGAACGAGGTCCGCGTCAAGAATTACTCCACGCCTGCTGATTCCTGGGCACCCAACAAGGGCGCGCAGGTCACCAAGCCGGTCGAGAACCCGAACCCGTCCTACAACGCAGACGTCGAGAAGCTCAACGAGGGCGAATCGCTTGACGACGTCAACAAGGTCGCAGACTCCGAGGCCGCCACCGTGACCAACAAGGAGATCGACCTCAACGCCCCGAAGGCCGACAGGGCTGAGGCGGACAACAAGATGGATGCCGCTGAGAAGAAGGAAGTCAAGACCGTCGAGGACTCGGCCGCTGCTGAGAACAAGGACGCGGACACAGACCCGTCCGAGAAGAAGTCCGACGGCGCGAAGCTCGACCTCGAGCCGTACTTCACCACCTCCGACGCCAAGGCTAAGGGCTACGCCGGCTCCGTCGCTCTGCGCGTCAAAAACAGCGGCACCGACCGCTACTGGGGCGAGTTCCCAGCGATCACCTTCCGCGTCGAGGTCCGCACCGAGGACGGCCCGGAGGGCGTCGACCGCCTGGTCACCACCACCAAGGCTAACGGCGCACACATCCGCGATCTGGGCTACAACCACGACAAGGGCGTGCGCACCTTCGAGGTCACCCTGTCCAACCCGGTCAATGCCGGTGACGATGTCCTCCTCGGCGCCTTCTCCTTCGGCGACGGCAACACCAAGGAAGGCCGCCTGACCAACTACATGACGGTCACCCAGACCGGCCGTCTCGAGGGAGACACCTCCACGGCTAACGACCAGAACGTCGACTCCCGCAAGGCGACGCTCAACGACTTCGGCAAGCCGCACGACGGTCTGTTCTAAGCACCATCATCAAATGGATTTGCGGTGTAGATCCACGGGATAGCGCTACACACCCCCGCTCACACTCGAACTGTGTGGGCGGGGTTCCGCATTTCAACGACGACCTAGCTTCTGTCTACCGGCGTCCTTTCGAGAATCTCGGCGATCCCGACAGGAGGCACCACCGTCTTCTTCGCGTCCAAGTGCATGAGCTCGCCCACCGGCAAAGGCTTCCGCTTCTCGGATTGTTCAAACATCGAGCCCAGAAAACGGTTCCTCTCCTGCGCCTGAGGAGTGGAAAAGTCCAGACCGGAGAAGATGACCGGCTTGACTGCCCGCAATTCATTTTCCCGCACGCGCGTCAATGAGGACACTCTTCCCGGCCGGACTTCGATATCGTGGGCGATCTGCACCTCGAACGGGAGCGCGTTCTCCAGGTCGAGAACAATCTGCTGTCGGCGGTAAATTGCCTCCGCAAATGTCCGCATGTGAGGGTACGCATCAAGCCCGTTGAACGTTCCGCGCTGAGCTTGCTTCACCAGCGGGTAAGGGCATCCAGATTTCCCGCTAAGTGGGCGAGGTTGTTCCTCAACCGGAAGCGGAACCAAAAGAAAAAGCCGACTGCCGCTAGCCCAGCCACTATTCCTAGCCCCAGCACCAGCCATCGTCCCCACCCCGCAACAACGATCCTGCCCACGATATTCACTACCAACATAAGAGCGCAGAAAGCGCCGAGTAAAGCCAGATCGAACTTCATTAGGTGCATCCGCTTCGCGCGCTCTTCTTCGAACCTCCGGGAATCCTCAAACGGATTAGGCTGGCTGAAGCGATCCGGGTCCTGCGAGGCAGTCTCAAAAGCGCGATCGAAGAATAACCACGCACCCGCCGAGGGCGGTTTCCCCACACGCAACACCATCAGTCACCTCCGAGCGGACACGAATGCAACCAATTCAAGCACGAAGCCCCGCTGTCCCGGGGTGAAACCGGGAACAACGGGGCGTCGATAAGCGAAAGGCTCTTAGGCGGCCTTCGGAGCGTTGACATCCTCCGGCAGAGCGTTCTTCGCGACCTCGCAGATAGCGGAGAACGCGGCGAAATCGTTCACAGCTAGGTCGGCGAGGATCTTGCGGTCCACCTCGACCTCAGCCAGCTTCAGGCCGTGGATGAGACGGTTGTAGGTGATGTCGTTCTGGCGGGCTGCAGCGTTGATGCGCTGAATCCACAGCTTGCGGAACTCAGACTTGCGGGCGCGGCGGTCGCGGTAAGCGTAGGTCTGAGAGTGCAGCCACTGCTCCTTCGCCTTGCGGTACAGGCGGGAACGCTGGCCACGGTAGCCCTTCGCGGACTTGAGGATGGCGCGACGCTTCTTCTTGGCGTTAACTGAGCGCTTGACACGTGCCACAGTGATACTTCCTTACTTTGAGTTTTAACGGATTATTTCTGAAAGGCAGGTGCTCGATTAAGCCTTGCCGAGGAGACGCTTCGTGCGCTTGACGTCGCTCTTAGCAACGTCGGTGGTGCCGGAGAGCTTGCGGCGGCGCTTAGCCGACAGCTTCTCGTTCAGGTGGCGCTTACCAGCCTGCTCGCGGCGCAGCTTGCCGGAGCCGGAAACCTTGATGCGCTTTGCGGTGCCCTTGTGGGTCTTCTGCTTCATAGTGATAGTTCCTTTAGCGTTCTATCGTTTCGCCGGCGTATGCCCGCGGAACTCTACTTCTTACCCTTGCGAACAGGCCCAAGAACCATGGTCATGTTGCGGCCGTCCTGCTTCGGACGGGACTCGACCTGGCCGACCTCCTGGATGTCCTCGGCGAGGCGCTCCAGCAGGCGGTAGCCCAGCTCCGGACGCGACTGTTCGCGGCCGCGGAACATGATGGTCACCTTGACCTTGTTGCCCTTCTCCAAGAAGCGCTCGACGTTGCTCTTCTTCGTCTGGTAGTCGTGCTCATCAATCTTCGGCCGGAACTTCTGCTCCTTGACCACGGTCTGCTGCTGGTTCTTACGGGACTCGCGGGCCTTCTGGGCCTGCTCGTACTTGTACTTGCCGTAATCCATGATCTTGCACACCGGAGGCTTTGCGTTCGGAGCCACCTCGACTAGGTCAAGGTCGGCTTCGTACGCGAGCTTGCGTGCATCGTCGGTACGGACAATTCCAACCTGCTCGCCGGACGGGCCGACGAGACGAACTTCGGGAACACGGATGCGATCGTTGATCCGAGCTTCAGCGCTGATGAGAACTCCTAGTGGTGAGAAAGACGTGTGCTGTTCGCTACCGAATCGCTCGCGTTGCTCGCCCAAACAAAAACCCACGCTCACTGTCTCGTTACTCAGTGGCGTGGGAGTTCGTCCTCAAACACGTGACACCGCACACCCGTTGTGTGCGCCGTACCGTTGTTTTTGACCCTTAGCCTTCCGGTATGGCCGGCGGCATCAGGTGGGAGAAACTCCACTTGCGACCCGCACGCTTTCTAGCGCGCCAGGCGGTAGTGCGTTAAAGAGTATCACCCAGGAACCAATACGCAAAATTTCGGGGATTTTCTTCCGCGCCGGGAACCGCTCGCGCTGCGTCGCAGTCTAATAGCTGACCATCTTTCTGCCTTGAGGAGAGCAATGACCAGCAACGCCCACACTGCCGCCCAGTTCAGGCACATACCTGTTGATATCGCAGATCTCATTTTGTGGATCCCCGTCGCCGTCGCTGTCGCCGCGACCGCGTTCACTGCCTTTGTTTCGTCACCGCGGCGCGATGAGCATCCGCCACACGCCAACTCCCGGGCACTCACCGGTTGTTTGATCGCTACCGCCGGAGCATTCCTGCTGCTTGCCGTCTCAAGGCGGGTACTCCGGAAGCACGAGGACCCCCAGCAGGCCGCTGTGACGATTATCTTCCTCGTTCTGTTCGCCGCAGCCGTTTTGATCGTGCGCTACCGGAAGCTCCACGCCGTGCCAGTGCTGGCCACCTGGACGGCGGCGTTCTTTTTCGCCGTCATGCATCTGGTGTCGGTGCCGTTTGGGGCGGGATGGAATCACCCGTTCTCGGTTTTCGATGTGCTACAGGGCATCGCAATCCTCATCTTCCTCCTCTTTCTGTTCGGCCAGCTGCCCTTGTGGCGCAGTCTGGATGCCGGAGCGTGCATCTTCTTCGGCGGCGTGGGATTGATCGTCGCGCTCATCGGAATCACGGTCACCTGCGCTGCAGCAGGCGATCTTATCGCCCCGGTCACTGTGACTGACCCGTCACAGCTTCCGTCGGTGCAGGAGCCCTTCTACCGGAGGCTGCACGGTTACGCGGTCGGTTTCCACATCGGACACATGGTCTCCTCCGTCACGTGGCTAGCTTTCGCTGCGTGGTTGTTACTCCGCCGCCCCGGCCAGAGCGGTGACTACACGACTTCGCGTGTTGCAGGCCTGGTAGTTGCCGTGGTCGCGGTAGGCAAACTGGTCCATATCGACATGACGCTGCTGGGTGGCGCCTGGCGCACGGCAGCCTTCATCCTCTTCAGCCTGCTGATTGCCGCCGCGGCGATCCTCGGAGCGCGACGAAATACCCCACGGCCCGGGCCCGACAGCGCCCCGGCCCCGATGAGGGCTACAGGATCTCGGTGAGGAACTGGCCGGTGAAAGAGCCGTCCACCTTCGCCACATCCTCCGGGGTTCCCTGAGCGACGACGGTACCGCCGCCGGAGCCACCCTCGGGGCCCATGTCGATGATCCAGTCGGCGCACTTGATCACATCGAGGTTGTGCTCGATGACGAGGACTGAGTTGCCCTTGTCCACAAGGCCGTTGAGGACGAGCATGAGTTTCCGGATGTCCTCGAAGTGGAGGCCGGTGGTCGGCTCATCGAGGATGTAGATGGTGCGGCCGTTGGAGCGCTTCTGCAGCTCCGCGGCCAACTTCACGCGCTGGGCCTCGCCGCCGGAGAGAGTCGTCGCGGACTGTCCGAGGCGGACGTAGCCCAGGCCGACGTCGCACAGCGTCTGCAGATAGCGGTGAATCGAGGTGATGGGTTCGAAGAACTCGGTGGCCTCGCTGATCGGCATGTCGAGGACCTCGGCGATGTTCTTGCCCTTGTAGCGCACCTCGAGGGTTTCGCGGTTGTAGCGCGCACCTCCGCAGACCTCGCACGGAACATAGACATCGGGAAGGAAGTTCATCTCGATCTTGATGGTTCCGTCGCCGCGGCACGCCTCGCAGCGGCCGCCCTTGACGTTGAAAGAGAACCGCCCGGCCTTGTAGCCCCGGACTTTCGCTTCCTGGGTCTCCGCGAATAGGTTGCGGATCTTGTCGAACACGCCGGTGTACGTCGCCGGGTTCGACCGCGGCGTGCGACCGATCGGTGACTGGTCCACCTGCACGAGCTTGTCCAGGTGCTCGAGTCCCTCGACCTTCTTCACGCGTCCCGGCACCTGGCGCGCACCATTGAGACGGTTCTGCAGGGTCTTCGCCAGAATCTGGTTGACCAGGGTCGACTTACCCGAGCCGGACACGCCCGTCACAGCGGTGAGCACGCCGAGCGGCACATTCACCGAGACGTTGTCGAGGTTGTTCTCGCGCGCACCGACGATCTTCAGCATCCGCTGCTTATCGACGCCCCGCCGCTCCTCCGGCACCTCAATCACCTTCCGGCCCGAAAGGTAGTCGCCGGTGAGAGAATTCTTCGCTTTCAGGATGCCCTCCGGTTCACCCTGATAGACGATTTCGCCGCCATATTCACCGGCGAGGGGGCCAACGTCGACAAGCCAATCGGAGGCGCGGATGGTGTCCTCGTCGTGCTCGACGACGACGAGAGTGTTGCCGATATCGCGCAGCTTCTGCAGCGTGGAGATCAGCCGCTGGTTGTCGCGCTGGTGCAGTCCGATGGACGGCTCGTCGAGGACGTAGAGCACGCCTGCGAGACCGGAGCCGATCTGGGTGGCGAGACGGATGCGCTGTGCCTCGCCACCGGACAGAGTGCCCGCGGAACGGGACAGCGTCAGGTAATTCAGGCCGACGTCGAGCAGGAAGTGCAGACGCGCCTGGATCTCGCGCAGCACCGCGCCGGCAATCATTTCCTCGCGGTAACCCAGCACGAGGTGGTCGAGGTACTCCGACGCGTCCTCGATGGACAGTTCCGTCAGCCCGGCAATGGATTTTTCACCGTGGGTGGTCGAATCCAGGCGCACGGCGAGGATCTCCGGCTTTAGGCGCGTGCCGCCGCACGTCGGGCAAGCCACCTCGCGGGTGTACGCCAGGTAGCGCTCTTTGGCGTGCTCGGATTCGGACTGCTCGATCTTGCGCTGAAGGTAGCCCTTCACGCCCTCGAAGGCGGAAGTGAAGGAGCGCTGGCGGCCGTAGCGGTTCTTGTAACGGACGGAGACTTTGGTGGAGGAGCCGTCGATAAGCGCCTTGCGGTGCTTCGCGCTCAAGGACGACAGCGGCGCGTGCGCGTCGAAACCCTCCGCGTCGGCGAGCGCAACCACGAGCTTTTCGAAGTACCCCTTGTTCGGCGAGGAATTCCACGGCTGGAATGCATCGACGGCTGGCGCGTCGGGATCGGGAATGACGAGGTCTTCGTCGATTTCGGAGCGGGTGCCCAGACCGTCGCAGGCCGGGCAGGCGCCGAATGGCGAGTTGAAGGAGAATGCGCGCGGCTCGTACTCCTCGACGCTGAGCTTGTGGCCGTTCGGGCAGGCGGTCTTCTCGGAGAAGATCTCCACGCGCCCCGGATCGTCCTGGTCGAGCTCGACCCAATCGAAGCCGACCAGCCCGTCGGCGAGCTTCAGGGCAGTTTCCACGGAGTCGGTGAGGCGCTGCTTCTGGCTCTCCTTGACGGTCAGGCGATCCACGACAACGTCGATGTTGTGCTTGACCTGCTTCTCCAGCTTCGGCGGATCTGAAAGCTGGTGCGTCTCCCCGTCAACTGTCACGCGCGCGTAGCCCTGCGCCGACAAGTCCGCGAAAAGGTCGACGAATTCACCCTTGCGCTTGCGCACGATCGGCGCGAGCACCTGGAATTTCGTGCGCTCCGGGCGCTCCATCACGCGGTCGACGATCTGCTGCGGCGTCTGGCGCTCGATCACGGCGTCGCACACCGGACAGTGCGGCGTGCCGGCGCGCGAATACAGGAGACGGAGGTAGTCGTAAATCTCCGTGATCGTGCCAACTGTCGAGCGCGGGTTGCGGTTCGTCGACTTCTGGTCGATGGACACGGCTGGACTCAGCCCGTCGATGTACTCGACGTCCGGCTTGTCCATCTGCCCGAGGAACATGCGCGCATACGAGCTCAGCGACTCGACGTAGCGGCGCTGTCCCTCTGCGAAGATCGTGTCGAACGCCAGCGACGACTTGCCGGACCCGGACAAACCCGTGAACACGACCATCTTGTCGCGCGGCAGTTCCACGTCGACGCCTTTGAGGTTGTGCTCGCGCGCTCCGCGCACCGTCAATTTCTCAGCCACGTTCATCCCTTCCCACGGCAATTCCTTCGAACAAACCTACCAACACATACACAACTACTCTGGGGCGCTATGAATTCCCTCTCACTCCACCACGTTTCCGTGTCCAGCATGGACAACAACTGCTACCTCATCTGCGCCGGCGGCCAGGGCTTGCTTGTCGACGCCGCCGCCGAGCCCGCCACCCTCCTCTCCATGGCCGAAACCGCGGGTGTGCGAATCACCGACGTGCTGACGACCCACCGCCACTGGGACCATGTCGGCGCGCTCGAGGACGTGCTCGCTCAGACTGGAGCGAAGCACTGGGCGTCGTACCTTGATGCTCCGGCGCTGCCCGCCGCTCCCGATGTGGAACTGAACGAGGGCGACGCCCTTTCTTTCGCCGGCCATGAGTTCCCCGTCCACATTCTGCGCGGCCACACCCCTGGCGGTGCCGCCATCGCCGCGAAGATCGACGGCGAGGTCAATCTGTTCGTCGGGGACTCCCTCTTTCCCGGCGGCGTGGGCAAGACCCACAGCGAGGGCGACTTCGTGCGGCTGTTCAACGACGTGAAGCAGCGGCTTTTCGACGTCTACCCCGACTCCTCCATCGTCCGCCCCGGCCACGGCAAGCCCACGACCCTGGGGGCCGAGCGCCCGAACTTGGACGCGTGGTGGGATCGCCGCTGGTGAAAATTTCCTCCTCGGTCCGCCCGCCGAAGGCCCACACATGTCTACAGTGGGTATGGAACATCCGCTGATTGAAGTAAGGAAAAAGTGAGTATGATCCGCAAACTTGCTCGTCCGATGCTCGCCTCTGTGTACATCGCAGACGGCGTCAAAACGGTGACGAACTCGTCCGAGTACGCTGGCGACGCCGAGCGCGTCGTCAACACCATTAAGTCCGTGCTGCCCAGCCAGTATGCGCAGTACATCCCGTCGGACCCGGAGACTGTGGCAAAGATCAACGGCGGCCTGAAGATCGGTGCCGGCAGCACCTTCGCCCTGGGCAAGGCTCCGCGCCTGTCCGCTGGCCTGCTCGCCGCCTCCACCGTGGGCACCCTGCTCGGCCGCAATGCCTTCTGGGAGGCCAAGAACGAGGACGAAAAGACTCGCCGCCGCAACGGCGCGATGACTAACGTCGCCCTCCTCGGCGGTGTCCTTCTGGCTAGCGCCGACACCGAAGGCAAGCCGGGCCTGGCATGGCGTGCGCAGGACGCCGCGAAGCGCGCGAACAAGAACATCCAGCAGGCTCTCCCGACTCAGTCCGAGACCGACAAGGCCAAGAAGAAGGCCAGCGACTGGTTCCAGGACACCGCGGAGACCGTGTCGGAGCGCGCCCAGCAAGTGGCCGACCAGGTCACCGACTACGTCGACGACAACAAGGACGACTGGAAGAAGACCGCGACCAAGTTCGCCGACAAGGCCGCGGACACTGCGTCCACTTTCGCCGACGACGCCAGCGACTGGGCGGAGGACACCTACAAGGACCTGAAGCCGGGCAAGGTCGAGCAGTACAAGGCTAAGCGCAAGGTCAACTCCCTCGTCGGCGACCTGCAGTCCAACCTGGACGATCTCGGCCCTTCCGAGTGGGAGAAGTTCAAGGGTAAGCGCAAGGTCAACAAGGCAGCCGACAAGGCGCAGGGCAAGGCCCAGGACGCTATCGACCGCCTGCAGGAGAGCTTCGAGAACCTCGATGCCTCCCCGTCCTGGCGTCAGAAGCGCAAGTGGAAGAAGAAGGCTAAGAAGGCCGAGAAGAAGGCCAACAAGCTGGTGAAGAAGGCAGAGAAGAAGTTCAACTAACTTCCCCGCGCTCTCACACATCGACGTCCGGGCCCCGCGGCAGGGAATATCCCCTGTCCCGGGGCCGTTCGTTTATTCGTAGAATGCAACCCGCGGCGGTGAAAGGAGTCCTAGCTTGTCGGAAATGCCGGATACCCGCGCAGAAGAGCAGCGCTACGTGGACACGCTGTTCGAGCACTTGGACGCGGAGGTGGCAGCGGCCAGCCAGCGCCTCGAGGAGGTCCAGCGGGCTGTCGACCCCGACAACCCCGACGCCGACGCTCTCGTCCGCCGCGAGACCGAATACCACGCTCTCAACGCAAAGCTCGACGATCTGAATGTCGCAGAGACCGGTCTCGTCTTCGGCCGCATCGACATCTCCGATCCCGAACCTGAGAATCCCGTTTCCGGCCGGGACGACCTCGACCGGCGCTACATCGGCCGCATGGGCATCGACGACCGCGCCGACAATTACCGCACTCTCCTGCTCGACTGGCGCGCGCCGATGGCCCGCCCCTACTACTTAGCGACGACGGCGCACCCGGAGGGCGTCGAGAAGCGCCGTAATATCCGCATGAAGGGCCGCACCGTCGCAGCCGTCGACGACGAGACCCTCTCCGGCGACGACGGCGGCCGCACGCCCCAGACCGACGTCAGCAGCGAGGCGGCTCTGCTGCGCGCGATGAACTCTCCGCGCACCGGCCACATGCAGTCGATCGTGGAGACGATCCAGCGCGAGCAGGACGAAATCATCCGCGACCCCACTCGCGGCGTCCTCGTCGTGGGCGGCGGCCCCGGCACCGGCAAGACAGCAGTGGCGCTGCACCGCGTCGCGTACCTGCTGTACACGTGGCGCGACCAGCTCGCCCGCACCGGCGTTCTCGTGATCGGCCCGAACCGGACCTTCCTCGACTACATCTCCCGCGTCCTGCCGGAGCTGGGCGAGACGGGCGTGGTGTTGAGCACTGTCGGCGAGCTGGTCCCCGGCATCACTCCCCGCGGCACGGATCCCCTCGTCGCCCGCGAGGTCAAGGGCGCGGAGGACATGGCGCTCATTCTCAAGCGCGCGGTGCGGAACCTGCAGACCGTCCCCGACGGCGATATCACACTGAGCATCGACGGAATTGAGCTCGCGGTCACCCCCGCGATGGTCGCCGCAGCGCGCACCCGTGCGCGCCGCTCGCGCAAGCCACACAACGAGGCCCGTGAATTCTTCGCGGAGCACCTCACCCAGCTCATCGCGGAGGCTCTCGCCGAGAGGATCGGCGCGGACCCGCTGGGCGGCAAGAACTTGCTCTCCACCGCCGACATCGACCAATTGCACGACGATCTGTCCGAGGACGGTCAGGTGGCGGAGATCGTCGACACGCACTTCCCAGAGCTGGACGCGCCCACCGTTCTCGCGGAGTTGCTCAGCGACCGTGACGCGATCGCGGCCGCCGCGCACGACTACGACGACCTCACGCGCGACGCGCTGTACCGCCCCGACGGGTGGGCCTTCACACCCGCGGACGCGGCGCTTATCGACGAGCTCTACACCCTCACCGGCATTCCCACCCCCACCGGCGAAGCCGAGAAGGCCGACAAGCGGTGGCGCGAGCTCGTCGCCGACGCGGAAGACGCCCTGGACATCCTCGCCTCGTCTGCCAACACCGACACCGACGACGAATTCGAAGCCGAGGTCCTCTCCGCCCACGACATCATCGATGCCGAGACGCTGGCCAGCCGCCAGCGTGAGACCGACATCCGCTCCACTGCCGAACGCGCCCGCGGAGATATGACCTGGGCCTACGGCCACGTTATCGTCGACGAGGCCCAGGAGCTCACACCCATGGAGTGGCGCATGGTGTTCCGGCGCTGCCCGTCGCGGTGGATGACGCTCGTCGGCGACCCGGCGCAGACATCGTCGCCCGCGGGTGTGGATGCGTGGGCAGATGCCCTCGAGCCGTTCGTCGGTAACCGGTTCCGCTTCCACGAGCTGACCGTAAACTACCGCACCCCCGCTGAAGTCATGGAGGTCGCCGACGGAATCCTCGCCGAAATCGATCCCGAGGCCTCCCCTGCCGTGACCGTGCGGTCGACCGGCGAACCCGTACGCCACCTCGACGGCGGAGCCGACCCCGGGCAAGTGCGTGCGGAGCTGGAAGCCCGCGGGGGTCTCTCGACCGTCGTCACCGTCGATAATGTCGCGGAGGTCAAGGGCCTCGAATTCGACCACGTGGTCGTCGTCGACCCCGACGCCATCGTGAATGCGTCGCCGCAGGGGTGGCAGGACCTCTACGTCGCCGCCACGCGCGCGACGCAGACGCTCACGCTCATCCAGCCCTAGGAAACGGTGTGGACGATCATCACGTCGCAATCGGACTGGCGGGCGACATCCGCCGGGACCGAGCCGAGTAGACGGCCGGTCAAAGAGTTGATGCCCCGGTTGCCCACGACGAGCAGCTCCGCGTTGTAATCGGTGACGATGCTCATGAGAGCTTCCACAGGCGTTCCCGGGCGGACGGCTGTCTCGACTTGATCCAGGCCGGTCTCCTTCGCGCGCTCGACGGCGGCGGACAGATTCTCACGGGCGGTGTCGTCACCGAGAATGGTGTTGGAGTCCTGGCGCAGAGCCGACGATGCCTCGTCCTCGGACTCGTAGTAGGCACAACCGATGACGAGCTTGGCGCCGAATGCGCTGGCCAACTCAGCCGCGCGCTCGACGGCCAGTAGAGAGGACGGAGAACCGTCCGTGCCGACAACAACGGTGTTGTAGTTCTTACTCATGGTGCACCTTCCGTGTTGACCGTTGCCCAAGGCTTCACCCCCTTGAGCCACTTCTGGCCACTATATACCCGCTTCTTTCACACCGCGGAGCTCCTTGCGCAAGTCGGCGATCTCGTCGCGCAAGCGCCCGGCCAGTTCGAACTTCAACTCGCGGGCGGCGCTGGTCATCTGGGTGGTGAGGTCGTCGATAAGCTTTTGAATCTCGTCCGCCGCCATGGACGATGTGTCGCGGCCCTCGAGCATGGCTGTCTCGCTGGACGTGGAAGCTTCCTCGTCGTCGTTGTGCTCGTAGACTTCGTCGAGAATGTCGGCGATCTTCTTGCGCAGCGGCTGCGGGTCGATGCCGTGCTCTTCGTTGTAGGCGATCTGCTTCGCGCGGCGGCGCTCCGTCTCGTCGATCGCTTCCTGCATGGATTCGGTGATGTTGTCGCCGTACATGATGACCTCGCCGGAAACGTTGCGGGCCGCGCGGCCGATGGTCTGGATGAGCGACTTCGTCGACCGCAGGAAGCCCTCCTTGTCCGCGTCGAGGATGGCCACGAGCGAGACCTCCGGCAGGTCCAAGCCCTCACGGAGCAGGTTGATGCCCACGAGCACGTCGAATTCGCCGAGCCGCAGCTGGCGCAGCAGCTCCACGCGCTGCAGCGTGTCGATGTCCGAGTGCAAGTACCTCACCTTGATTCCGTTGTCGAGGAAATAGTCGGTGAGGTCCTCCGCCATGCGCTTGGTCAAGGTGGTCACCAGGACACGTTCGTCCTTCTCCGTGCGCTCACGGATCTCGTGGATGAGGTCGTCGATCTGGCCCTTCGTCGGGCGGACCGACACCTTCGGGTCCACCAGACCGGTCGGGCGGATGACCTGCTCGACGAATTCGCCGCCGGCGGCCTCGAGCTCGTAGTCGCCCGGTGTGGCCGACATGTAGACAGTCTGGCCAACGCGGTCCTCGAACTCGTCGAATGTCAGCGGGCGGTTGTCCACCGCAGACGGGAGGCGGAAACCGAACTCGACCAGGTTGCGCTTGCGGGACATGTCGCCCTCGTACATGCCGCCGATCTGGGGCACCGTCACGTGGGACTCGTCAATGATGGTGAGGAAGTCCTCCGGGAAATAGTCGATCAGCGTCGCCGGCGCCGAACCGGCCGGGCGCCCGTCGATGTGGCGCGAGTAATTCTCGATGCCCGAACAAAACCCGACCTGCTGAATCATCTCCAGGTCGTACTCGGTGCGCATCCGCAGGCGCTGCGCCTCCAGCAGTTTGCCGCGGTTCTCCAGGTCCTCCAGGCGGTCGGCGAGCTCTTCCTTGATCGCCTCGATCGCCTTCTCCATGCGCTCCTCGGTGGCCACGTAGTGGGTGGCCGGGAAGATACGCAGCTCGTCTCGCTGCTGCAGTACATCGCCCGTCAGCGGGTGGATGTAGTACAGCGAGTCGACTTCGTCGCCGAAGAACTCCACACGCACCGCGACCTCCTCATAGGCCGGAATGATGTCGACAGTGTCGCCCTTCACACGGAACGTCCCGCGCTTGAAGTCGATGTCGTTGCGCTCGTACTGGACGTCGACAAGCAGGCGCAGGAAGCGGTCGCGCTCGATCTCCTCGCCGACACGCAGCAAAAGCGAACGGTCGAGGTACGACTGCGGAGTACCGAGGCCGTAGATGCAGGACACCGACGACACGACGACCACATCGCGGCGCGACAGCAGCGCCGACGTCGCCGAGTGGCGCAGGCGCTCGACATCGTCGTTGATCGACGAGTCCTTCTCGATGTAGGTGTCCGTCTGCGCGATATACGCCTCCGGTTGGTAGTAATCGTAGTACGAAACGAAGTACTCGACAGCGTTATTCGGCAGAAGCTCGCGCAACTCGGTGGCCAGCTGTGCGGCGAGCGTCTTGTTCGGCGCCATGACGAGCGTCGGGCGCTGCTGCTGCTCGATCAGCCACGCCGCCGTCGCCGACTTACCGGTGCCTGTCGCACCCATGAGCACCACGTCCGGTTCCCCTGCCCGCAAGCGGCGGTCCAGCTCGGCGATCGCTTTCGGCTGGTCGCCCGACGGCTCGAATTCGGACTCGACCTTGAACAGCTTCTCCGTGCGCTCCACCTCCCCGACAGGGCGGAACTCGGAATGCGACAACACAGGATGCTCAGCAGCGAAAGCCATGCACGCCAGTGTATCCCCCGCCCCCGCGATCTTGAACAGCGCAAAGCTGGCGCTCCCGTTACACTGACCGCGTGAACACTTCACGCCTGCGTCGATCTCCCCGAGGTACTCGCGGTACCCGGCCCAACACCGTCAAATCCTTACCGGCGGCGCTCAGCGCAACACTGTGCGCCGGACTCTTCACAATCGCACTCCACGCTCCCGTTGCGGCTGCCTCCGAAGTTGAGCGCGCAGATGTGCAAAGCCCAAACGACAAGACGTCTTCGCTGTATCCCGGGTCCTCGTACCTTGAATACGCACCCCACTCCAGTTCACCTTTGAGCTCCGATATCGCGCGAGGCGTCATTCGTGCACCCGAAGGCTCCTCCGATCTCGTACCTCACAACGCCATTGTGTTGCCGCCGGAGCTCGTTCCCGTCGGCCCAACGGGGCCAACCCCTCCGCGCACGGTCGACGACTTCCTTTCCGCGGGCGCCGTCATCTCCGACTACCTCGGGGACGACTTCTCCGTCCGGAACTGGATGAGCCTCATGTCACCCGAGCGCCGCACGATGATGAGCAAAGTCATTCATCAACTCCACTCCCCAGTCGCCGGGCCACCGCTTGACGACGGCTCCGGAACGCTCATCGTCGTCCTCGGAGGAGGACTGAATTCGGATGGAACTGTTCCGCCGGCAGTGCGCTCAAGGCTAGAAAAAGGACTTGAGCTGGCTCACCAACACCCTGAAGCGACCGTCTTGCTGTCCGGGGGCCGCACTCCGTCCGGATTCGTTGAAGCAGAGAGCATGCGCGAATGGCTCAAGGAGCAGGGACTCGATCCCAACCGCATCGTGGTAGAGGGACGGAGTTGGTCCACAGTCTCTAACGCCTGGCAGTCGCGCCGCGTCGCTGATGTCTTCGGATTGAACTACTCCCGCGGAGTCACCGTTGTCACCAACGACTTCCACCTGCACCGCGGAGTTACCGATTTCACCATCACTTTTGGCGATAAAGCACCAGTCTACGGCGCGCACGGCGGCTCGCCCATCGCCTGGAACGCAGAAGAACAGAGGAAGAAAGCCTACCGAGACGCCATTATGTCCTTTATCGCCCCGTACGCCATCATTGCCGACGGTGCGATCCCATTCGGCTCTGAGGCGGCACGCCCGTTCTAGATAATTTGCGATTCCTGGCCTGAGTGCCATTCAAATCGTTGCGATTCACCTAAGGTTGAGTCCTATGGCTCAAACGAAGGAACAGTCGGCCGCTCGTGCGGCGATTTCAGCTTCCGGTTTGAGGCATCGTGAGGTGGCGGCTCACCTCGGGATCGACTCGAGCAAATTGTCGAAGTCGCTTTCGGGCGTTCGACGTTTCACCGCGCAGGAACTGCGCGCTCTTGCTGATCTCACGGGAGTGGCGCCTGAAACACTCCATTCGGCCCACCACGGCCCAGAAAAAACTACCGCCGAGTCCTCATCCCCGAAAGGCTCGACGGATTTTGAGGCCCGTAAAAGCCGGATTGTGAACACGGCGTGGACACTGTTCACAGAACGTGGATACCACTCTGTCACCATTGCGCACATCGCTAAAGCTGCACGCATGTCTGCCTCAGCTGTTCATTATTATTTCCACTCCAAGAACGACATTTTTCTCGCGACCCTCGATCTCTGCGCCGAGCAGGCAGCGCAACGTCGCTCTGCTGGACCAAGGATCACGGAACCGTCCGAACGCCTCGTTCATTTTCTCCGCATCCAGTTGGACGGCTCGGAGGAATCGATGCGCGAATGGACAACGTGGGCTCAGTTCTGGTCGTCCTCGCCGACCTTCGCGGATGCAAAGGAAGCAGCGTCAGTGGCGTACGGCCGCTGGCGAGCGCAACTGAGAGTCATCGTCCTGGAAGGAATGGCGGCAGGCCAGTTCGTGGGAACCGACCCGGACCGCATGGTCAACGCGGTCACGGCAATGATCGACGGCTTAGGGGTGCAACTTCTCACCGGAGCACTTTCCCCAGCCGACGCAGCAGAATCCGTCACGGCATAGGTGCGCACATGGTTCGCATCTACCCCCGGTGGCAACAACCACTTAGGAGAACTATCAAACATGGTTGAACTATCACGCCGGCAGTTATTGGGTGCCGCGGCAGCCGCAGGTTCTGCGACTGCGCTCGCGGCGTGCTCACCGACACTGCCGGCCGAAAACATCGATACGTCGGGCCCGCCGCGCAAGGGCGGAACTCTGCGCGTCGGCCTCGTGGGCGGATCCACCGCCGACACCGTCGACGCGCACATTCCCGCCAGTGCCAGCGACGCCGCGCGCGTTGTGAACCTCTACGAACCGCTTGTCCGCCGCGGCTACGACTACGAACTCGAAAACCGCCTCGCCGAGAGCCTCGAACCGAACGGCGACGCCACCGAGTGGACCATCCGCCTGCGCGAAGGACTGAAATTCTCCGACGGCAGGCCGCTGCGCCCCGAGGACGTGATCGCCACCTACGAGCGCGTGGGCGACCCGGACGACCCGAAGAACGGCGCCGGTTCCATCGCCCACATCGAGTCAATGAGTGTCGTCGACGACCGCACACTGACGATCTCCCTGTCCCGCCCCGACGCGACCTTGACGGACGCCCTGGCGGAGTACCAGATGGGTATCGTTCCCGAAGACTACGACCCGGATAACCCGATCGGCGCCGGCCCCTTCAAGCTCGTCGACTTCGCCGCCGGCCGCGAAACCGTCATGGAGCGCAACGAGCACTACTTCCTCGGCCCGGCCAACTTGGACCGCGTCGAGGTCGTGGACTTCTACCAGGAGGATGCCATGCTTAACGCGTTGCTGTCCTCCCAGGTCGACGGCATCGGCGCACTCAACCACGCGCTCGTGCGCGTCATTGAGGCCGACGAGCGCCTCCACGTGGTCAGCTCCGAGACCGGCATGTGGCTGCCGTTTACCATGCGCGTGGACCACGAGCCGTTCGACGACGAGCGCGTCCGCCAGGCCATGCGTCTCGCGGTGCGCCGCCCGGGCATGGTCGACCAGGTCTTTTCCGGGGAAGGCCAGGTAGGCAACGACATGTTCGCGCTGTACGACCCCGCGTACCCCCACGAGTTTCCCCAGCGCGAGCAGGACATCGCCGAAGCGAAGCGCCTGCTTGCCGACGCCGGCTACCCCGACGGCATCGACGTCACCCTCGCCACCTCCGAGATCGCCTCCGGCGCTGTCCGCGCCGCGCAGGTGTTCACGGAGCAAGTGCGCGAAGCCGGCATTCGAGTGAAGATCGACCAAGTCGACTCCACCACCTTCTGGGCCGACGGCAACTACCTGTCCTACCCCTTTTCCCAGACCTTTTACTACACGCGCAACTTCCTCGAGCAGGTCAACCGTTGCGCAACCGAGGACGCACCGTTCAACGAGACGCACTGGGCCGACCCGGACTTCACCGCCCGCGTCGAAGCCGCCCGCGCAATTGTCGACGACCGCGAGCGCGGCGAAAAAGTAAAGGAACTCCAGCGCGAGTTCTACGACCGCGGCGGCTACATCATCTGGGGTTTCCCGAACCAGGTGGACGCGTACCACAAATACGTGGCCGGGGCGAAGCCCCACCCGAGTGGTGTGGCCCTGTCCCAGGCGTTGTTCTACGACATGTGGATTGCGGAGGCATAGACAATGGGCAAACTAATCGCTCGCCGACTCGGCTTGAGCATCTTCATTCTTTTGGCAGTGTCGGTGATCATTTTCTGCGCCACACTGCTTCTGCCGGGCGATCCCGCCCGCGCGATTCTGGGCCAGCAGGCCACCCCGGAACGCATCACCGCCCTCCAGGCGGAAATGAACCTGGACAAGAACCCCTTCCAGCGCTACTTCCTGTGGCTCGGCGGTGTGCTCACCGGCGACTTCGGAACCTCGACGACCACAGGCGGCCCCGTGTCGGAACTACTCGGTGAGCCCCTGGTCAACTCACTGGTGCTGATGGTTCTTGCCGCCCTCGTCGCAATCCCGCTGGGCATTCTCGTCGGTGTCTACGCCGCATGGTGGCGCGGGTTCCGCCGCGACCAGGCCATCACTTGGGTGACGCTGATCCTGGCGGCGATGCCGGAGTTCGTCATCGGTATCTTGCTGGTCACCGTGTTCGCTACCTCGGTCTTCCAGGTGCTGCCCGCGGTGACGATGTCGCAGCCGGGCGCCTCCGTCTGGTCGTTCCCGTCGCAGCTGGTGCTGCCGACGCTGACGCTCGCGCTCGTCGTCAGTCCGTACATCGCGCGAATGACCCGCGCAACGATGATCGAAACCCTCGACTCCGGCTACGTCGAGATGGCGCGTCTGAAGGGCGTGCCCGAACGCCGCGTCATCTTCCGCCACGCACTCCCCCACGCGATCGGCCCGATCGCCCAGGTCGTCGCCATCCAGCTGGCGTGGCTCGCCGGCGGCATCGTCGTCGTCGAGTACCTGTTCCGCTACCCCGGCCTCGGCGTCGCGATGATCGACGCCGTCAACTACCGCGACGTCCAAGTCGTCCAGGCGGTCACCTTGCTGATCGCCGCCGTGTACGTCGTGGTGAACCTGCTCGCCGACATCGTGGGCATCATGGCCAACCCGAAGCTAAGGAGCAACTAATGACCCAGCCACACACACCTGGCACTGAGTCCACCGAGTCGCTCGCCCAGGCGGAAACGCTCGAGGCCGACACTGCCGCCGGCACGGGAACTGGCGCAGAGCCTGCGGCCGCCACCGATGTACGCACCGGCGACGAGCTCAAGGCCTCTCTGTCCAAGCCCGACCCGCTGCTGAAGCGGATCTGGGCGCAACCGGAGGGCAAGGTGGGCATGATCCTCACCGGTCTGGTGCTGCTGGTCGCCGTCCTCGGCTATTTCTTCACGGAACAGCTCACCGGGCATTCCACCACGGAGTTCATCGGCCTCCCGTTCGTCTCCGACGGTGTCTTCGGCACCGACAACCTCGGCCGTTCCGTCCTGTCCCGCTTCATCGGCGGCGGTCTGATCCTGCTGATCACCGCGTTCCTCGCGACCGTGCTCGGCATGGTCGTGGGCACGGTGCTGGGCATGATCGCCGGCTACGCGGGCGGCAAGACCGACGCCGTCATCATGCGCATCAACGATGTCTTGCTGGCATTCCCGCAGTTGATCTTCGCCATGCTCGCCATCGTGATCTTCGGCCCCTCCGCGACCGTCCTCGTCCTGGTCATCGGTCTGACTCACGCACCGCGCATCGCCCGCGTCGCACGCTCGGCCACCCAGTCGGTCACCAACGAGGACTACATTCGCGCCGCGCAGATGTACTCGGTTCCCCACTGGAAGATCCTCACGCAGGAGATCCTTCCAAATATCACGGGCCCGCTGTCTGTCGAGGCCGGTTTGCGCCTGACCTACTCGATCGGTTCGATCGCATCCCTGTCCTTCCTGGGACTCGGCATCCAGCCTCCGGCAGCCGACTGGGGCCTGATGATCAACGAGAACCGCATCGCGTTGTCGATCCAGCCGTGGGGTGTGGTGCTGCCGGTCATCGCCATCGCGGTGCTCACAATCGGCACGAACATGCTTGCCGACGCCACCGCCCGCGCAACCGCCTCCACCGCCACCCCCATCAAACGCAACGGCTCGACCACCCCGAGCGAGCGCCGCGAGAAAGTGGAGCCCATCATCAACGAAGACATTCGCAGCCGTAGCGCTGCCCCGAAGGAGCAGGCATGACTACCTCGATGAACGCGGGCGGAAAGGGCCCGAAGAAGAAATCCCTGAGGGCGTCGACAGGCGGCCAGGGCGAGCACGTATCGCCCGTGCGTAGCGACGACACCCTCGTCCTCCGCATCCACGACCTCCGCATGGCCACCTACAGCGGCACCGAGATCCTGCACGGCGTCGACATGGACCTCTACCGCGGCGAAATCGTCGGCCTCGTCGGCGAATCCGGCTCCGGAAAGACCACTGCCGGGCTGGCCGCGCTCGGCCACGTCCGCACCGGTCTGACCATCACAGACGGGTCAGTCACCCTGTACTCCCGCGACGGCCAGACCACCGATGTCCTCTCGCTGAGCGACGACGAGGTCAGGGACCTGCGCGGCGCCCGCGTCGCCTACATTCCGCAGGACCCCGCGCTCAGCCTCAACCCGGCGATACGCATCGGCGACCAGATCCGCGAGGTCCTCGACATTCACGGATACGGGGCCAACGCCACCGAGCGCGCCGACCGCGTCCGGGAAGTGATGCGCGATGTGAACCTGCCCGACACCGACGAGTACTTGGCCCGCTGGCCGCACCAGCTATCGGGCGGCCAGCAGCAGCGCGTCGGTATCGCCATGGCCTTCGCCATGTACCCCGATGTGCTGATTCTCGACGAGCCGACCACCGGCCTCGACGTCACCACCCAGCACCACGTTCTGCAGACCATCCGCTCCATGACGATGAAGAACGACGTAGCGTCGCTCTACATCACCCACGACCTCGCAGTTGTCGGTGAGTTGGTGGACCGCGTCGTCGTCATGCTCCGCGGCGACATCGTCGAAGAAGGCCCTTACAACGCCGTGCTCTACAACCCGAAGCACGCCTACACCCGCAAGCTGCTCGGCGCCATTCCCGACCTCGAGGGCGAAAAGGATATCGCGGGCAACCACCGCTGGACGAAGTCGTGGGCTGAAGCCCACCAGACAGAGACAACCAGCACCGCAACCGCGGCAGCCTCCGCAACCGCCGACGGTGCTGGCGCCGCCGCAAGCCCCGCCACCGCCGGCGAACCCATTCTCCGCATCCGGGACCTGGAGATGGCCTACGGCGACAACAAGGTGCTCCACGGCATCAACCTGGGAATCGAAGCCGGCGAATCGACCCTCCTGCTCGGCGAATCTGGTTCCGGAAAGACGACGCTCGCCCGCTCCGTGGCCGGCCTCAACCCCGGCTACACCGGCGACGTGCTGCTGCGGGGCGAAGAGCTGGCGCACTCGAGCCGCGACCGCACGCTCGAGCACCGGAAAGATATCCAGTACATCTTCCAGTCGCCGTTCTCCTCGCTGAACCCGCGTCGCACGATCGGCGAGTCGATGAGCGTCCCGCTCGTCATGGCCGGCGAATTGTCCAGGAACGAGCAGCGCGAGATCGTCGAGGAGACGCTCGAGGCCGTGCAGCTGGACCGCAGTTTCTACGACCGCCGTCCGGGCGATCTCTCCGGCGGTGAGCGCCAACGCGCGGCGATCGGCCGCGCCCTCGTCAACGCCCCGTCGGTGCTGGTGTGTGACGAGATCACTTCGGCACTCGATGTGTCTGTCCAGGCTTCGATCTTGCGCCTGCTCGCTGAGCTGCGGTACGAACGCGGCCTGTCGCTGCTCTTCGTCACCCACAACATCGCCCTGGCGCGCCACATCGCCACACGCGTGGCGGTGCTGAACAAAGGCATCATTGTGGACGACGGGCCGGTCGACGACGTCCTCGACAACCCGCAGCACGAGTACACGCGCAGTCTCTTGGCACACATCCCGTCGCTGTAGGCTCCGCGGCTGCGCTGGGTAGTGTGAAGGGAGTGTTTCCACCCCCGGCGACATACGACATTTAGGACGTAGACGTATAGGAGGCCCCGCCATGGCGTACCCTGCTCCCCACCCAGCGACGACTGATCTGAAGCCGCTTCCGATCCCGCCGCTCGACGACACGCTCGACGCCTACGCCCACGCTCTGGCCGCCGTCTTGGAGGGCAGTGAATTGGAGTACGCGGAGGGGCTCGTCGATAAGTTCCGCGGGGGTGCAGGTCCGCGGCTCGATGCGCAGCTGCGCGAGCGCGCGTCGGTGCGCGAGGAAGCGGGCACCAACTGGCTTAACGACGAATGGTATTCCTCCTACCTCACCACCCGCTCCCCCCTCACGTTGGCGTCGAACGTCGGCTTCCAGTTGTTCTTCCCGGCCGTTGAAGGCGTGGAGGGTTTCGAGCGCGCTGCCGAATTCATCCGCCGCGCCGCCACCGTCCACCTCGCCGCCGCGTCGGGCGGCATCACCGAGGAGACCGACGCCCGGGGCAACCGCATCACCATGAACCAGTGGTTCGTCTACGCCGGCGGAATCAGGCATCCGGAGGAAGGCGAAGACCGGATTATCGCGTCGCAGCTGGGCGCGCAGAACCGGGAGATCGGTGTATTCGTCGACGGCCGACTCTTCGCCCTCCCCGTCAGTGACGGCGACGGCGCAATCCTCTCCGTCAAGGACCTGCGGACGGGCCTCGAAGAAGCCCGCGACCGTGCACGCTCCGGCACGGGCAAAATCGACTTCAACGCGCCGTCCTTGCTCGGCTCCGGCGTGCTCGCGGAACTCCTTCCCGCGATCCTGGAGCGTGACGGCAATGCCGCAGTGTACGAGCGCCTGTCCGACATGCTCTTCACCGTCGAACTGCAGGACGGATCCTCCCGCAGCGACGCCGAGCGCATCCGGGAAGCTACTTTCACCCCGCGCGGGGCATGGGTGTACAAGCCGCTGAGCTACCTGGTCGACCTCGACAGCGACTGGGTCAGCGTCCACGTCGAGCATTCCGGCCAGGACGGCGCGACGCTGGTTGCGGCGGTGGGGCGCATGCAGGATGCCGAACTCCCCGACTCCCCCGCCGGCACCCCAGCGATGCCTGAGGAACTCACCTGGGACCTCGACGACACCACCGCGGAGCAGATCACGGCCCAGCTGGACAGCTTCCGCAACAAAGCGGAGCGTTTCACAGCGGACATCATCACGGTGCCGCACAATGTCCCGGCTGACCTGCCGTTCAAGATCAGCCGCGACGCGTCAGCGCAGCTCATCATGACCATCGCGCAGCAGCTGGCGTACGGGTACGTGCGGGCGGTGTACGAGGCCGTCGACATGCGGGAATTCCGCGCCGGCCGCACCGAGTGCCTGCGCGCCGCCACGCCTGAAGCGGTCGCTTTCGCGCAGAAGCTTGTCGACGCCACCGCCACCCCCTCCGACCTCCAGTCCGCCCTCGACGCCCACCGCGCCTGGGTGAAACGCTGCAAATCGGGAAACGGTTTCGACCGCCACATCCAGATGATGGCGACGATCGACGACTCCGACCCGTTCTTCACCGACCGGACCGTGACCGCCGCCCGCCGTGACTTCCTGTCCACCACCTCCATCGGAGGCGCCGACCAAATCGTGCGGTACTGCTTCGCGCCGACGTTGCCCGAGGGCTTCGGAATCTCCTACACTCCGCTGCCCGGGGACGCCGAGTTCTGCGTGTCCTGGAATACCTCCACGGCGGAGCGGGCGGATAAATTCCGCGCTAACATCGCCGCGGCATCGAAGCTGTTCTGGGAATTGTGCGGGGAGATTGACTGACGATGAAGAAAATCGGTCTGACAGGGGGAATCGGGAGCGGTAAGTCGACCGTCGCCAAGCTGCTCGCCGACGCCGGGTTCGCAATCGTCGACGCCGACAAGATCGCCCGGGAGATCATGGAGCCGGGTTCCCCCGTGCTCGACGACGTCGCAGCCGCATTCGGCGACGATCTTATCCGGGCAGACGGGTCGCTGGACAGGGGCGAGTTGGCGCGGAGGGCGTTCGTCGATAAGCGAGCGACTGAAAAGCTGAACTCGATCACCCACCCTGCGATCCGCGCGGAGTCCGAGCGCCGGTTCGCGGCCGCCGAAGCCGCCGGCGAGCCGGCCGTGGTCTACGACATGCCGCTGCTCGTCGAGCTCGGAATGAACCGCGACATGGACCTCACCATCGTCGTGGATGTCGACGCCGAGGAACGCGTCCGGCGCCTCACCTCCTCCCGCGGCCTCGATGAAGCTGATGCCCGCGCCCGCATTGCCCAGCAGATCGACGCTGCGGAGCGCAACGCCGCCGCCGATGTCATCATCGACAACAACGGCGACCTATCCGCCTTGAAACCACAGGTCGACGCCTTAGTCGAGCGGCTGCGCGCCTGAAGTTTCGCCCATTTGTCGGATAACGTTCAGGGCCACGCTACGTCCCATTCACCTGGGAGTCCTAACGTGATCCGGCATGGGAACGTGGGACATCGGGCCGTTCGACAACGACCCGGCAGTGGACGCCGTCGCAGCGCTTGCCGACGGCTCCTTCCGCATGGACCAGTTCCGCTTCGACTGCGGCCGCGGCCCCCTTGGCACCGACGATGCCGAATCCGTGATCGCCTTGGCCGCCGTACTCAACGGCCACGTGCCCTGCCCCTCCCAGAAAGCGGCCCTCGACTTCCCCTTTTCGTTGGACGACCGGCGCTGGATCCGCCGCCGCGCCAACCAAGCCCTCCTCCCCGGCACGTCCGAGCTGTACGACCTGTGGGAAGATGCTGGCGAACTGGAGAACTGGCTCGCTGAGACCAAGAAATACGTCGCGTAGATCACCTCCCGCTGTGCCGCCCCGGCGCCTCGGCGTGGTCGGGCGGGCCATTCATTCGCCCCGACATGCCTTCCCATTAGGCCACCTTTACAATTGCCATTTATGTCAGTGGACCAGGTCGACCCGCTCATCAGCTCCATCTACCAATGGATGGACGTATCCGGAGTCTTGCTGATGGGCGTCATCGGCGGCACCTTGGCGCGCCAGCGCGGCTACGACATCGTGGGATTCTTCTTCATCGCCATGCTTTCGGCGCTCGGTGGAGGCATGCTCCGCGATGTCCTCATCAACCAGGGCACCGTCGCCGCAATGCGCCAACCCGAATACCTGATTCTCGCTTTCACCGGCGCCCTGATCGCCCGGTTCACCTACTTCAAGGGCCGCGCGTGGGAGTTCCTACAGTCCCACGGCGACGCCCTCGTTTCCGCGCTGTGGGCCGCTACCGGTGCGTCCAAGGCCATCCAGTACGGGTTGCCCGTTCTTCCTACGATCATGATGGGCGTGTTCACCGCTACTGGCGGGAGCATGATCCGCGACGTTGTCACCGGCCGTGAACCCGCCGTGTTCGGCGGCAACCAGCCCACCGTGCTTCCGGCGGTGGCGTGCGCAGTAATCGTGCTCGTAGGTAACGCAACCGGACTTCTCGCCCTATCCATGGTGCTGGGGCCCATCACCAGTTACGCGATGTTCCTATTCGGCTACTACGGCAACTGGCGTGTCAGCCAGGACCCGGACTTCGCGCCCGTGAATGCCACCGTCAACGCGACAGCCACACAAGTAGTGTCCCTCGCGCGAAAAGCCGAAGACCGCTCCCGGGCGGTTGCCCGAGGTTTGGAACCCAAGAGCGTGCGCACCTGGCGGCACCGCCAGATGGAGAAAGCGCTCCAGCGCCGCATTGAGAAGGAGATCCGCAGGGGAAAACAGCCGGCCGAGGCGTTCAGCGAGGCCGACGAGTTTCTCACGGAGTTCACCAACCAGTTCCCCGCCATCGATTCTGAAATGCTCGCCGCGGCCGAGGCGGAAAAGCAGGCCCAGGAAGAAAACCTCTTAGAAGGCATCGGTGTCGACTTGGCCGGCGACTCCTACGACGATGATGCCCACACCACCGTCGAACCCGACCCAGCCGAAACCGAAGCGATGCACGCCGACATGCTCGACATCATTCTTTCGGATGCCGCGCTCACCGATGAACTCATCGAGCGCCTCGCCGAACGCTACAAGAACAAGGATTCCTAAACGGCCCCGCACTTCGGCCTTATGTTTTCGGGCGTGCTGCAGTGGGCGGTCCCGCGGGGTGTTTGTGCGGGATCGCCGTATCAGCCGACGAGTAGGTGGCTATGTGCCAGCATTCAGGCATGCGCCAGTAGTCGGTCACGTCCCATCAGTCGGGTTCGTGTCCTCAGCCGGGCAGCGCCGGGATGTTGCTTATGCCCCGAAGAGTTGGTGCATTGCCCCGTAGGGGTGCCGGTCGTTTTTCACTGCTACCCCGCCCGGGGACACCCACGTCGGGGTCGCCGCCCTGATCACTATTCGCCCCCGGTGCCTGTGCTTCGGGTCATCATCGTTGGTGCGGTTGTGATACCGGCACAAAACACTCAAATTCGCCATATTCGTCTCCCCACCCTGCGACCACGCAGTGACGTGGTGAACCTCGCAATTATCCGCCGCATGCCGGCACCCCGGCACCGGACACGTCGTAAGCATCAAGCGGGCCAAATCCCTCTGCTTGGCATTAGCCAAACGCTGCTCCCGGTACAGGTTGACCGCACCAGCCTCCGGGGCGAACAAACCGACACCAAGTTGCGCACCGTGGACCTCGTTGAGATACTGCGCCCCTGTCATCGTGGTGCCATTGCTCAACCCCAACACAACGTCATCACCCTCACCAGCGAGGATCTTGGTGTAGTCAGGCAAAGCAATCAGCACCATCGGCCGCGCCACAGACACCCCCACACCACCACTGCTGCTGTTGCCGTCACCGTCGGCAGCGATCACATCGACGAATGCCTCATACATCTGCGGGCCCGCCGCACGATCCGGTGCAACACCACGGCGCAGCGCGTACTCAAGAGCCGCCATAGTGTGCTCATCACCTGTGATAGTGCAGGTGCGCATATTCTTGCGTGACCCGGTAAACCGGACCGTGGCAGCAGGGGCAGGCCGATCGTCACGATCCGGAACAATCTGGCGTGCCTGACGCTTCAACGTCTCGTAGTTACCCCGCACCGACAACAGGGCCACACGAAGCGCCCACTTCTCAGCCGGGTCAGAGATCTTCGCCGTCCGGTGCTCGATCAGTGCCAGCTGGTCGAAAGTCTTCTTCGTATCCCGGGCGATCGCCACAGCTTGGCGTTGCTTCTTCCTGAACCGGGTAGGCCCGAAATAAATCCGGTGGAGGGTATTCCACTCGGTGACGGTAGCGGGCTTGATTCCGGCACGCGTCGCTGCCTGACGGTCAAAACCCGCCAAAATGGTCAAAGGGTCAGCCAACGTCGTGATGAATGCGTCGAAATCGTTCATGCCCCAAACGCTAAACCCACAAAAGCATCCCCGACACCCCACCGGCTCAAACCTGTGGACAAACACAACTTATCCACAAGGCCAACACCAACACGCTGCCCAGAATCCCCGCTGACACGGAAAAACCGCAGCGCCCACAAAGTCTCAACGGGCGGGAAAAGAGAGAGCACGAGACGTCGATAAGCAAGCAAAAAGCCCGCACCTTGCGGTACGGGCCTTCAGCGAACTGGCTTAGTTGCCTGCGAGCTTCTCGCGCAGAGCCGCGAGCTGCTCGTCGGAGGCGAGGGAGCCACCCTGCTCAGCCTCACCAGCGGACGGAGCTGCCGGAGCTGCAGCCTCGCCGGAGGTGGAGCTGTAGTTGGTCTCGCCCTCGCCGGCTGCCTCTGCCTCTGCGGCGGCAGCGCGGTGACGCTCGATCTGAGCGGTGTGTGCCTCGTGCAGGCGGGCAGCCTCGGCGTAGCGGGCCTCCCACTCCTGGCGAGCCTCGTCGTAACCTTCCATCCACTCGTTGGTCTCCGGGTCGAAGCCCTCCGGGAAGATGTAGTTGCCCTGCTCATCGTAGGAGTCGGCCATGCCGTAGCGGGACGGATCGAACTCCTCGGAGTAGTCCTGGTCGGCCTGCTTGAGGGACAGGGAGATGCGGCGACGGTCGAGGTCGATGTCGATGACCTTGACCATGACCTCCTCGCCGACGTTGACGACCTGGTCCGGCACCTCGACGTGGCGCTGAGCCAGCTCGGAGATGTGGACAAGGCCCTCGATGCCCTCCTCGACGCGGACGAACGCGCCGAACGGGACGAGCTTGGTGACCTTGCCCGGAACGATCTGGCCCACAGCGTGGGTGCGGGCAAAGACGCGCCACGGATCCTCCTGGGTCGCCTTCAGCGACAGGGAAACGCGCTCGCGGTCGAGATCGACGTCGAGAACCTCGACGGTGACCTCGTCGCCGACGGTGACAACCTCGGACGGGTGGTCGATGTGCTTCCAGGACAGCTCGGACACGTGGACCAGGCCGTCAACGCCGCCAAGGTCGACGAATGCGCCGAAGTTGACGATGGAGGAAACGACACCCTTGCGGACCTGCCCCTTCTCCAGCTGGTGGAGGAAGTCGGAGCGGACTGCGGACTGGGTCTCTTCGAGGTATGCGCGGCGGGACAGCACGACGTTGTTGCGGTGCTTGTCCAGCTCGATGATCTTCGCCTCGAGCTCCTGGCCGATGTACGGGTCCAGGTCGCGGACGCGGCGCATCTCGACGAGGGATGCCGGCAGGAAGCCGCGGAGGCCGATGTCGAGGATGAGACCACCCTTGACGACCTCGATGACGGTACCGGTGACCGGCTGGTCGTTCTTCTGCAGCTCTTCGATGGTGCCCCAGGCACGCTCGTACTGCGCACGCTTCTTGGACAGAAGCAGACGACCTTCCTTGTCCTCCTTGGTCAGGACAAGTGCGTCGATCTCATCGCCGATTTCGACGACCTCGTCCGGGTCGACGTCGTGCTTGATGGAAAGCTCGCGGGTCGGGATGACGCCTTCGGTCTTGTAGCCGATGTCGAGGAGGACCTCGTCGTGGTCGACCTTGACGACGGTGCCGGTGACGATATCCCCATCGTTGAAGTACTTGATGGTGGCGTCAACTGCGGCGAGAAAATCCTCAGCGTTGCCAATGTCGTTGATGGCAACCTGCGGGGTTGTAGAAGTGGGCATAGGTTATGTTGCTCCGAAATGGATAGGAGATAGCAAATGGGCATGAGCGCATCTCTCGAAAAAGCATGACCAGAACACGATAATCCGTGTTAGGGCTGGGATTTCGATCTCGCTTCCGGTGCGGGCGGCCCTCCTATTACGACCGGGACCGCTCGGACAGCTTAGATACGCCTTTGCGAGATTAGTTCATTTTCCCAGCTCGGGCAAACTTTGGCGCGTACGGTTTCGGCCCTTTCTTGTGGCGTGCATTCAGCAAACCGTTACAAATGGCATTACGCTTATGCAGTCATCAGTATTTGATAGCGTCGCAGAGGCGCATAGGTGGTGTTTTTATGTTGAAACGCGCAATCGGAATCGGTTTCGCGTTCATCGGTGTCGTTGTCGGCGCCGGTTTCGCGTCGGGCATGGAGGCTTTCCAGTACTTCGTGTCCTACGGTCAGATGGGAATGTGGGGCATTGTCCTCGCCAGCGTGGTCATGGCGTTTGCCGCCGTGGCATTCCTGGTTTTCGGTTCTTATTTCCAGGCTAACGAGCACACGCGTGTGTTCGGTGAGGTCTCAGACGGGCTCTCCTCCAAGATCATGGACTGGTCGGCGATTGCCTGCATGTTCAGCGTCGGCTTCGTGATGTTCGCGGGCGCCGGCTCGAATCTTGAGCAGGCGTACGGTTGGCCGAAGTTCGTCGGCGGCGTGGCGATGCTGATCATCATGCTGCTTGTGGGCCGTCTCGATGTGAACAAGATCTCGGTCGTACTCGGACTGGTCACGCCGTTGCTGATCACGTTCGTGCTGATCGCGTCGATCTGGACGTTCACCCACGCGAGCATCGATTTCGCGGCGCAGAGCGACTGGACGCAGGCGAATGTCGACGGCGCCACAGGAGCTCCGACGTGGTGGCTTGGCGCCCTTAACCACACGGGTTTGAACGCGTTGTGCACGGTGTCGATGGCGATCGTCATCGGCGGCGACCACTTCGACAACAAGGCGGCCCGCGTCGGCGGCCTGATCGCGGGCGGTTTGTACGCGCTGATGCTTGCGCTGCTCGTCGTGACGCTGTTCATTGAGGCGAAGGCGGTGAACGGAGATGATCTGCCGTTGCTGACCGTGCTGTTCAACATCAATCCGGTGCTCGGCCAGATCATGACGTGGGTGATCTTCCTCATGGTGTTCAACACCTGCCTGGGCATGATCTACGCGCTGGCGAAGCGCTTGACCCGCAATAACCCGGCGAATTTCTACAAGGCATATGTCGCCGCCTGCGTCGTCGGGTTCATTTTGTCCTTCATCGGTTTCAAGAAGCTGGTGGCCAACCTGTACCCGATCCTGGGCTACCTGGGCCTGTTCGTGATCGCGGTGTTGGTCTACCAGTACTTCCGTTACCGCGACCGCCTGAACAAGGAGACCGAGGTGCGCACAGCGGCTGTGGATCTCATCTCCGACGAGGAGAACTTGGATCCGGACAGCGAGTACGCCGACATGTCGCTCGACGAGCTCGCCCAGGAGTCCATGCTTGACGACGACGAGTTCCGCGAAGCGCTCGAAAACGAGCTCGAGGACGAAGACGGCGACGACAGCGACGACAGCGACGAAAACAGCACCGACGACGGTGACTCGTCCAGGTCGTCCAAGTCGACCGGTTCCGGATCGACGAGGATCTAGAGCCTTCCAGAGCCTTACAACTCTTTGCTCCCGATTAGCCCGGGCGGGGTCTACCCTGCCCGGGCTAATGTGCTGCTTCGTCCCAGTTCGCGCCGGTTCCGGCGGAGACTTCGAGGGGCACGCGCAAGCTGATGGCGCGGTCCATTTCTTCCTCGACGATGGCCCGGACACGCTCAAGTTCGCCGGGGGCGACTTCGACGACGAGTTCGTCGTGGACCTGGAGCAGGACACGGGATGCGAGCTGAGCGGAGTCGTCGGTAAGCGCGGCGTCGACGCGGATCATGGCGACCTTGATGATGTCGGCGGCGGTGCCCTGAATCGGCGCGTTGAGGGCGGCGCGTTCGGCGTTCTCGCGGGCGACGCGGTTGTCGGAGGTGAGCTCCGGCAGGTAGCGGCGGCGCCCGAAGACAGTGGAGGTGTACCCGTCGCGGCGGGCCTGCTCGACAACGTCGTCGAGGTAGCGCTTGACTCCACCGAAGCGCTCGAAATACGCCTCCATGATCTTTTTGGCCTCGCCGGCGGAGATGCCCAGCTGGTTGGACAGGCCGAAGGCGCTCAGGCCGTAGACGAGCCCGTAGCTCATCGCTTTGACGCGGCGGCGGAGTTCGGGGGTGACTTCGTCTATGGGCACGTCAAAGACGCGGGAGCCGACGAAGTTGTGCAGGTCCTCTCCTTCTTTGTACGCCTCGATGAGGCCGGGGTCTTCGGACAGGTGCGCCATGACGCGCATCTCGATTTGGGAGTAGTCGGCGGTCAGCAGGCATTCGTAGCCGTCGCCCACGGTGAATGCGGAGCGGATGCGGCGACCGGCTTCGGTGCGCACCGGGATGTTCTGCAGGTTCGGGTCGGTGGAGCTTAGGCGGCCGGTGGAGGCGACGGTCTGGTTGAAGGTGGTGTGGATGCGCCCGTCGTCGTGAACGGTCTTGATCAGCCCTTCAATGGTGGACTTGAGCTTCTGCCATTCGCGATGCGCGAGCAGCTGGTCGAGGAACGGGTGCGGGTTCTTCGCCGCGAGCGACTCGATTTCTTTGGCGGCGGTGGAATAGCCGGTCTTGGTCTTCTTCGTCTTGGGCAGTTCGAGCTTGTCGAAGAGGACGACGGAGAGCTGCTTGGGGGACGAGAGGTTGAGGTCGGGTTCGTCGACAAGCGTGCGCGCGGTGTTCTCGGCGTCGGCGACCTTCTGCGAGATGTCGGCGAGCTGCTCTTCGAGCACGTCTGTGTCGACGGCGATTCCGGTCTCCTCCATCTGCGCGAGGATGGTAGAAAGCGGCAGTTCGAGGTCGGCGTAGAGCTCGAAGGAGTCGATCGCCCGCAGTTCTTCGGTCAGGGCCGCGGAGAGTTCGAGGATGGCGGCGGCGGAGTCGAGGTCTGCGGTGTCGTCGTCAAGCAGGCTCAGCTGGTCGCTGGACGTCGAAAGCTGGCGTTGGAGGTGCCGCTGGTAGACGTCGGCGAGGTCGTATGTGCGCTGGCCGGGACGGAGAAGGTACGCGGCGATCGCGGTGTCATGGGCGATGCTGTGCAGGGTGATCCCGCGGCCGCGCAGCATGTGCCAGGCGGCTTTCGCGCTGTGGAGGTATTTCGGCGCGTCGGATTCGAGCCAGGCCTTGAGTGCGGCGTCCTCGTCGGGCGCGAGGTCGCCCATGTTCTTCGAGATGCCGTGACGTTGCTTATCGACGATCCCCACCGCCCACGCGTCCCCTCCCGCCGGCGTGGCGTCGCCCCGGATGAAGACGGCCATGCCCTGGTCTTCGCGCGCGGCGAGCCAGGTGTCGAGCGGTTCATCGTCGACGGTGAGCTCCGGGAGTTCCTCTGTCTGCGACTCGGGCGCGGCGCCGTCGGTGGGCACGGCGGCGAGGACGCGCTCGCGCAGGTTGACGCCGAACTCGAGGTCGTCGAAAGCCGTCGCCACCGCAGTGACGTCCGCGGGCTTGAGTTCGAGCTCGTCCGGGCCGACGGGCAGCTCGAGGTCGCGCACCATCTGGGTGAGCTCGCGGTTGAGCTGGACTTGCTCGATGCGCTCGCGGAAGGCGATGCCGGCCTTGCCCTTGATCTCCTCGGCGTGCTCGATGAGGCTGTTCAAGTCTCCGTACTGGACGATCCACTTGGTGGCCGTCTTCTCCCCCACGCCCGGAATATTCGGCAGGTTATCCGACGGGTCACCGCGCAATGCCGCGAAGTCCGGGTACTGCGCCGGGGTGAGCCCGTATTTCTTCTCCACTTCTTCCGGAGTGAAACGCGTCAACGTCGACACGCCGCGCGTCGGGTACAGCACCGTGACCTTATCGTTGACCAGCTGCAGGTAATCGCGGTCACCGGTGACGATGACCACCTCGTAGTCGTCCTGCGCCTGGGTCGTGAGCGTGGCCAGGATGTCGTCGGCCTCGTAGTTCTCCTTGGTCAGGGTGACGATGCTCAAATCCCCCAGCACGTCCTGGATGAGCGGCACCTGGCCCTTGAATTCCTCCGGCGCCGCCGCGCGCTGCGCCTTGTATTCCGGGAACCGCTCGGTGCGGAACGTCTGCCTCCCGATGTCGAAGGCGACGGCGACGTGCGTCGGCTGCTCCTCGGCGAGAATGTTGGAGAACATCGACAAAAAGCCGTACACCGCATTCGTGTGCTGCCCGCCGGAGGTGGAGAAATTCTCCGCCGGCAGGGCGTAGAAAGCTCGGAAAGCCATCGAGTGGCCGTCGATGAGCAGGAGGCGTTTCTGTGCAGAAGAACTATCAGCGGTACTCACGCCGTCCCACTCTACCTACGGCTGACGTGGCTCAACTGCAGGGCATTTCTTCGTTCGAGAACCCCTGCGCTATTGTTGATCCGCACGCCCCAGTAGCCCAATTGGCAGAGGCAACGGATTCAAAACCCGTCCAGTGTGAGTTCGAGTCTCACCTGGGGCACCAAAGAACAAGGGGTTTCGGAAAACTTTTTCCGGAGCCCCATTTTCGCCTATCTTGGCGACGAAGAGTCCTTTAACGTGGCATTTTCTTCTCTCCCCATTGCCAAAACGTTCCAAAACTGACAGCGATTCGTCAATTCCGGAGCGTTTTTCATTGTTCGAACACGGCTTCTAGACCGCAGCCCTCCAGAACATCTTTTCTAGTGGGCGTGCGGCCTCAGGATTACGCGGCGACTGGCGGCGCGTTTGGGAACGTGCCGGCCAACGCACGGTCGCTCCTTTTGCGGTCAGGTTCGTTGCGGCCGCGCGGTGTCGGGTCATTGTCGGTGCTGTCCTCGTCAAACCAAGCTGAGTCGGACGCAAGAAGCAAAATATTCACGGCCACGCACGAAATCGCGGTCGCAATCAACTGGCCGGCCCAGCCTCGCATGAGGCGCATGGTCGAGTCGCCAATGCCGACGCCACGGGCGTTCTTGAGTTTGTCGTTGCGGCTTTCAATGATGTTGCGCTGGCCGTAGACTCCCTGCCATCCCTTGTCTCACCCAATAAGTCTTGAGGACCTTGTGGCTGGGAGCGGTGGCGGTGATGCGGTCATCAACGCCCCGCGCGCTCACTCCCCACGCACACAAAACGGGTTGAAGCGTCCTGGTTTTCGTTCCGCTTATTTAACGCCCAACGTTTGAGCGCCTGATCGTTGATAGTAAGCGTCCTCCATCTCCTGTGGAGTGATATATCCTAGGGATTGATGAAGTCGCTGGTTGTTCCACCAGTGCACCCAGCGAAGGGTGGCAATCTCGACTTCACCGACCGATGCCCACGGCCGGTGGGGATAAATCAGCTCTGTTTTGTAGAGCCCGTTGACCGTTTCAGCCAACGCGTTGTCATAGGAGTCGCCAACGGTGCCGACAGACGGATCGATACCGGCCTGGGCGAGCGCTTCACCGTAACGGATCGACACATACTGCGAGCCGCGGTCACTGTGGTGGACAAGCCCTTCTGAGCGAAGATCACCAGCGTGATACAGGGCGTGCTCAAAGGCCTCCAGCGGCAGTTCATCGGTACGCATGCTCGCCCGGGTCGCGACACCGACGATCTTTCTGGAGTACACATCGGTGATAAACGCGGTGTAGGCAAAACCAGACAAGGTGCGTACATAGGTAATGTCAGCGACCCACAACCGGTGCGGTGCGGGGGCAGTGAAATCACGGTTGACCAGGTCAGGGCGGCAATCTGGCACGTTGGCCCGAAGCGTTGTCATCGGTGTGCGGCCACGCCTGCGGCCGTAAATGCCAGCTTGCTTCATCAAACGCGCGGTCTGATCACGACCGATGTTCCAGCCGGCGCGCTGCATGGCCTTCCACATCTTGCGGATCCCGTAGACGCTGAAGTTGTCCTCGTAGACCCTCACCAATTCAGGAATAAGCAGCGCATCTGACAAACTTCTCGCCGACGGTGCTCGTGTTTTCGCTGCTCGGTAACCGCGAGAGGTGATGAACCCACATTCTGTCTTTTTCAATGTGCGACAGATAGCCTCGACCCCGAAGCGATCGCGATACGCATCGATGTATTCGATCATCTTCTGGTGGGACGGTCGAGTTCCGCCGCGAAAAAAGCTGACGCGGTTTTCAAGATCTCATTAGCCCTGCGTAGCTCCTTAATCTCTTTCCGCAGCCGCTTCAGTTCGTCAGCCGTTGACTCGCCGGCGCCAATCTCAACATCGGATGAGACCATATTCGGCTTCAGCCAATCGTTGAGCGTGTGCGCTGGAATGCCGAGCTTTTCACCGATCTCTACGGCTGCACCCCATTTCGAACACCCTTCGAGCTCAACGAGGTCCTCAGCCAAACGCACTGCCTTGGCCTTGAACTCGTCACTGTACTTCCTTGGCATGATTCCAATCCTTCTCTAGAAATGATCGGAACTAAACCCAGGACACTTCAGGTGCAGATACCCTAGCACCCCCGAAACGCTCATAGAGCCCTGGGCTTTTGTGGAAATTCCCCACCTGCCAACGCGGGGAATACCCGAGGAAAGACCATTCCCAAAATCGGGAATGAAAACAATGTACCCCTTTGAATTTGAAATTTGAGCAGTTTGCTGGAGCGAGACGGCTGGCGGAGTCTACGTGGACGCGTGAAACCGCGCTGCCATTAATCTCGGGATTGAACGCTCGGAAGACATACGCCCCAGTTACGAACGTGGCTTGCGAACCCCGGAATGATGCGAGGTCCACCCGTGGAGCAATCGGATGTCGCGCATAGTCGGATACGGGTTTACCGCGTGCCAGGACTTTAACGCAAACATTTTCAACGCACTGACGGCGACCCAGCCTCCTTGCATGTCCGAATGACGCCGGAACGGCTTCCCGGTTGGCTCCCGCTAGAGAGTTGATGCGCTGCAGGACGCCAAGCTGTTATCTTTGATGGTGATAATCCATTGACGGCTCTCTGGAGGTTTTGTAGCCATGGTGGATCAGAGCCAAGTCGAGCAGCTCAAGCTCGAGGATTTCACCGTTGAAAAGATGGCTCGGCGCATCACAGAATTTTGGGGTAAAGGCACCCTGTACGATCCGTTTGCAGACCACGCTCATTCAAAAAATGAGGTGCCAGGCAGCGGCGTTCCCGGTGATGTTATCGATGACAGCACGGGCGGAGAAGCGTCTCAACCATACTTGCCCAGAGCGGATGCCGACGGTAAAGGGAATAACGGTCACTACACCTTTGAAGAGTTCTACCCATTAGAACCTACGGCCCAACCTCAGCCGAAAAATTGGCTCACTTTCCTCCACCCAGCTGACCGAGAGTTTCTTCATCTGAATGAGCTTGGGCTTTCAGATTCAGAGACCGACCTTAAGGTTCTCAAAGATGCCATTGACGCAATGGAATTACCCGTTTTACCTGGTAATGTCAGACCACAAACGTACCGGAATACGCTCCGCAAATTTCTGAAATATCTCAATGGCGACCCGGAAGCTCCCTACAGCGACCGCAAACATCGCAAAGAGGACGACGCCATATACCCAAGCGTGGCGCAACCTTTCATGGGCGATCTGAACAACCCCAAAGTTCTTGTGGTTACCTTCAATCCCGGCTTCCACAAATTCTCCGACTGGGCGCTCGGGGCGGAGAACCTCTCGGAAGAAATCATGAAAAAGGTAAAGTCTTTCGACCGGAGCGAATCTAAGCAGCAGTGGGTTAAAGAGCAAGATGCCCTTCTGAGAGCTATTACTGGAGAGGGCGTTTTTGTGCCATGGCAGTTAACAAATGGTGCCGTCCCTAACTTCTCTTTCGACCCTCCGCTGAATTTGCACGGCCCGACGATGAAGCAGTGGAATGGCAATTGGCATACGACGTACTTTCAAGCCCCCAACCGAAACAAATCCCAAGGCCGACTAATAGAGTTCATTCCGCTAGAGACTGAAGGCCGCTCTGAAGGGCTGGCTCAGGTTGACATCTTTCCTTATGCCACGAAGAAGTCCAAAGATGTGGAGGGTCTCATTGGCGCACTCAAAGAGGAGTACACGACGGAAGACCTTCAATTCTATAGCGATTTTCGCGCCCGCCTATGGCCATCACAACGGCCTATTCTCGATTACATTCTTGCCATTCTGTTGGCGGCCGCTGAAAATGGCACGATCGTCGTAGTCAGATCATCGGTTGAGAAGAACTATTGGCAAGCAGTCATGAAAATTGCAGATACCCTTGCTGAGCAGAAGGGGCTATCCCCGGGTAGTTTGTGGGAACGCTGCTTTGTTGGCAGTGGGCAGAACATTTATCTGACCTTGGCAAATCTTCGAGGTTTGGGCCCCAACGGTAAAGGCGACAAGCCAACGGCAGAAGACATCGCCGATCTCCTGCAGCCCAATTAGCGGGATCTAGGCGTCGCGATGAATGGCAAGAACCCCGTGACACTTAGCTCCGCGCGGCTGCGTGAGGGCTATTTTCGAGCACAGGTTAGGATCGATTTGGAACTAAACACCAAAGGCCGTGGAACTACGTCTGGAACTAGGCCGCGTTGGTAGTGGTCAAAGAGTTTTCCGAAACCCCCATCAGCCGATAATCACCTCGGTAATGCGCTGGCTCCCGTCGCTGCGCATCCGTGGCAGCGCGGGTCTACGCTTCCCCTTGTGAGTGAAAAGCAGCAAGGGCGCGACGACGCCCACGACGCGATTGTCGTCACCGGCGCGAAAGAGAACAATCTCCGCGATGTCTCCGTCTCTATTCCGAAACGCCGTTTGACGGTGTTCGCCGGGGTGTCTGATTCGGGCAAGTCGTCGCTGGTCTTCGACACGGTCGCGGCGGAATCACAGCGTCTGATCAACGAGACGTACTCGACGTTCGTGCAGGGGTTCATGCCGTCGATGGCGCGCCCCGATGTGGTGGGGTTGGAGGGCGTGACCGCGGCGATCGTGGTGGACCAGTCCGCGTTGGGCGCGAACGTCCGCTCCACGGTGGGCACGGCCACGGATGTCACTCCCCTGCTGCGCGTGCTGTTTTCGCGCATTGCGGAGCCACACGCGGGTGGCCCGGGCGCGTATTCATTCAATGTGCCAAGCGTGTCCGGTGGCGGCGTGCTGACGGATGCCACGGGCAAGAAGACGGTGCGCAAGAACTACACCCGCACCGGCGGGATGTGCCCGTCGTGCGCGGGTACGGGACGCACCGCGCAATTCGACGAGGCGGAGGTCGTCGACGACGCGCTTTCGCTTGACGACGGCGCCATCCTCGCCCCCGGCTTCAAGCCCGGTTCCTGGCAGTTGCGCGCCTACTCCGAATCCGGCAAATACCCCACGGACGTCCCAGTCGGTCGGTTCACGGCGGAGCAGCGCCATGCGCTTCTCTACGGCGAGCAGGAGAAAGTCCAGTACCTCGGGTTCAACACCACCTACCAGGGCCTCATCCCCAAGCTCGAGGGGTCGCTTTTGAGCAAGGAGAAAGAAGGCCTCCAGAAAGCGGCCCGTGAGTTCGTCGAGAGGGCTGTCACGCAGGTGGAGTGTCCGGCATGCGGCGGCACCCGCTTGGCGCCGCACGCGTTGGAGTCCACGATCAATGGCAAGAATATCGCCGACCTCTGCGACATGGAGATCAGCGATCTGGCGGCGTGGTTTGGCACGGTGGATGCGCCGGAAGTGGCGCCTCTGGTGGTGCAGATACGCGAAGCTTTGGCGAATTTCGTGGCGATCGGGCTCGGCTATATCGCGCTCGACCGGCCGAGCTCGACGCTCTCCGGTGGTGAAGCGCAGCGCGTGAAGATGATCCGCCATTTGGGTTCAGCGCTGTCGGACGTGACTTACGTGTTCGACGAACCGACCGCGGGCCTGCACGCTGCCGATATCGATCGGCTCAACGACCTGTTGCTCGCGCTGCGCGACAAAGGCAACACGGTGCTCGTGGTGGAGCACCGCCCGCAGACGATCGAGATTGCGGACCATGTCATCGAGATGGGGCCGGGCGCTGGTGCGGAGGGTGGCCAGGTGGTGTTCGAGGGAGGTGTCGATAAGCTGCGCGGAGCTGGGACCAGGACCGGTGAGAGTCTCGCACTCGGTGTGGAGCTCAAGGACGAGCCGCGTGAACCGTCGGGGTGGTTGAAGATCCGTGGGGCGGACGAGAACAACCTCGCCGGAATCGACGTCGACATTCCCACCGGCGTCCTCACCGCCGTCACTGGCGTGGCGGGATCCGGCAAGTCCTCGTTGCTCAGCGCACTGAAAGCAACGGCGCTTCTCGACGATGCCGTCTGGGTCGACCAGTCCCCCATCTCCGGCTCCCGGCGCTCCAACCCGGCGACGTTCACCGGCGCGCTCGACCCGATCCGCAAGGCGTTCGCCAAAGTGTCGGGCGAGCCCGCATCAATGTTCTCCCCGAACTCCGACGGCGCCTGCCAGCACTGCAAGGGCGCGGGCGTGGTCTATGTGGACCTCGGGCTCATGCAGGGTGTCGACGTTCCGTGCGAAGTGTGCGAGGGCAGGCGTTTCGACGACGCCGTGCTGGTGCACACCCTCGGCGGCAAGAATATCGCCGAGGTCCTGGCCATGCCCGCGGCACAAGCGCAGCCGTTCCTGAAGGAGAACAAGGTGACGGCGGCGGCGAAGATCTGCGGCCACTTGGTCGACGTGGGCCTCGGCTACGTCACGCTGGGTCAGCCGCTGACCACGCTGTCGGGCGGCGAACGCCAACGCCTCAAGCTCGCCGCCAGTCTTAAGAAGCCCGCCCCGGCCTATGTGCTCGATGAGCCGACGCACGGTCTCCACTTGACGGATTCGGCGCGCCTAGTGGAGCTCTTCGATCGGCTTGTCGACGGCGGCACCAGCGTCATCGTCGTCGAGCATAACCTCGCGGTCGTCGCACGGGCCGACTACATCGTCGACCTCGGACCCGGGGCAGGATCTGCCGGCGGGCAGGTGGTGGCGTGCGGGACTGCGAGGGCTGTCGCAGATAAGCACAGCGAGACCGGCTCCGTGACTGGGCGCTACCTGGCCGGCGCTGGCACGTCTGCTTCCTAGCTTCCGCGCACCAGGCGGTAGCCCACGCCCGGCTCGGTGAGCAGGTGGCGGGGCCTGGTCGCGTCGTCTTCGATCTTGCGCCGGATCTGGTGGGCATAGACACGCAGGTAATTCAGTTCACGGCCGTACCCCGGCCCCCAGATGGCGCCGAGCAATTCATCGTGCCGCACAAGCGCTCCGCCGGCCTTTGCGAGCGTGCTGAGCATGCGCCATTCGGTGGGCGTGAAATGCAGCTCGCGACCACCTTTGGTGGCGCGGGATTCGGCGAAATCAAGCAGGAGGTCGTCCGCGACGAACGACGGGACGATGGAGGAGACGACTCCGCTATCGCGCAGCGACACCCTCACTCGCGCCATGAGTTCCTCGACGCCAAAGGGTTTGGTGACGAAGTCGTTGGCACCGTCGTCGAGCGCCTCGACGATGTCTTCCGGCTGGTCGCGCGCAGACAGGACAATGATCGGAACGCCCGAGGTCTCTCGGACGCGCCGCAGCACCTCAGTGCCGTCGATGTCGGGCAGGCCGAGGTCGAGGATGATCAGCTGCGCCGGGTCCGCGGACATTTCGTCGAGCGCGTCGGCACCGCAACTCACGCACACGGATTCGTAGCCGCGGGCGCGCAGGTTGATGCGCAGCGTGCGCAGCAGCGTCGCATCATCGTCCACAACGAGGATTTTGGTCATGGCGTCACTTTCCTTTGCTGGCCTGCGTGGCGGTGGGCGCGGCGGGAACTGTCACTGTCATGGTGAGGCCGCCTCCCGGTGTCTCGGACGGAGTCACGATACCGCCCATTGCTTCAGCGAGTCCGCGCGCGACAGCGAGGCCGAGGCCCACGCCATCGCTTGTCGACGAATCGTCCTTCCTCTGGAAGGGCTGGAAGATCGCCTCCCTATCCTTGCGTTTCACCCCTGGGCCAGTGTCGACGATCGTGATGGACACACCGTCAGCGGAGCTGTTTGTGGCCACGCGCACTGCCCCGCGGCGTTGGTAGCGCAAGGAATTCTCGAGCAGATTGGTCACCACCCGCTCCAGCAGCCCCGCATCGACATTCGCCAGCACTGCTTCGCCGGCCGGCTGGTAGTCGACCCGTTCCGGTTCGCTGACCTGGGAAATGTATTCGGGGATGAGCTCGCGGAGATCGTAGACATCCGGTTTGGCCACCAGGGCCCCGACTTGGAGCCGCGACATTCCGAGCAAATTCGTGATCAGCTTGTCCAGCTTATTCGCGCTGAACTCGATGGACTCCATGAGTTCGTCCCGCTCTTCCTCCGTGAACGTCACGGCGGTGCTGCGCAGACTCTCGATGGAGGCCATGATGCCCGCCAGCGGCGTGCGCAGGTCATGGGAGACCGCCGACAGCAGCGCGGTGCGCGCTTTGTTGTCCTGGGCGAGCTCCAGCGCTGTGGAAGCGGACTTCTCCAAGTCGTCCTTCTGGAGCAGTGCTCGGGCGTAAACGGCGCAGGCACTGATCAGCCTGCGGTTCTCCGCAGAGATGTCCGCCGGCTGCAGGATGAGCTCGTGGGTGTCGTCGATCGCATCGCGCTCGCTCTCCCCGATGATCCCCGGGTCGAAACCGGACGTGGATTCCAGGGTGACAAAATCACCGCGCTGGGAGCGTTTCTCCACCACGGCCGCACCGGTCAGGCCGCACATTTCCACGATCTGGTCCAGCAGAATGCTCATTTGGTCTGTTGAGCCGAGCAGCACGTTCGTCATGTCAGCCATCGCAGTCGCTTCCGTTTGCGCGACGCGGGCCTCGTGGAGCCGCAGGGCATAACGGTTCACCAATGAGGCCACGACAATGGCCACGCTTACAGACACGAGCAACGCAACCGTGTTGGAGAAGTGCTGGATGGTGAAAGTGCCGTACGGCGGGGTGAAGAACCAGTCGGCGAACAGTGACCCCAGCACAGCGGCGATGACCGAGGGCCACATGCCGCCCACCAGAGCCACGATCACGGCGATGAGCAGGAACACTGGGGACACCAGCGCGAGGTTCGGGTGGACACGGAAGGCGAGAAACACGCCCGTCACCAGGGCCGGCAGCACGAACGCGAGCAAAAAGCCTTGCTTAATCCGCTCTCCCGGCAACGCCTGGACGGGTGCGCGGCGGACGCTGGAGCCGCCGTCGGCAAGCGCGACGACGTGCGTGTCGATCTCCCGTGAGGACTCGATGATGGCCTCGCTGAAGCCGCGGGAAAACAGCCGCTGCCAGGCCGGCCGCCTGCTCGTTCCGATGATGATCTGGGTCGCGTTGCATCCGCGGGCGAAATCGAGGACGGTCTGCGCGGGGTTCTCCCCGGTCACAGTGTGGAACGTTCCGCCGAGTTCCTCCGTGAGGTGGCGCAGCCGCGCAATGTCGGGAAGCGTCGCACCCGACAGGCCGTCGGAGCGGGTGGCGAAAACCGCGAGCAGTTCCCCGCCCACCCCGCGTTTAGCAATCCGTGCACCGCGGCGCAGCAGAATTTCGCCGCCCTGGCCGCCGGACAGCGCGACCACGACGCGTTCGCGGGTCGGCCACGAAGTGTCGATGCTGTTGTCCTCGCGGTAGCGCGCCAAAGCTTCGTCCACGCGGTCAGCGAGCCAGAGGAGGGCGAGCTCGCGCAACGCAGACAAGTTTCCTTCACGGAAATAGTTCGCAAGGGCGGCATCGACTTTCTCCGGTTTGTAGATGTCGCCCTGGGCCATGCGCTGCCGCAGCGCCTCCGGCGAAAGGTCCACCAGGTCGATTTGGTCGGCGGCGCGGAGTGCGGCGTCGGGGATGGTCTCGTTCTGCACCACCCCGGTGATGGTTTCCACAACGTCGTTGAGGGATTCGAGGTGCTGGACGTTGACGGTGGAGATGACGTCGATCCCCGCGTCGAGAAGCTCGTCGATGTCCTGCCACCGCTTCTTGTTGCGCATCCCCGGTGGGTTGGAGTGCGCCATCTCATCTACGAGAACCACATCGGGATTACGGGCGAGAATGGCGTCCACATCCATCTCGGGGATGCGGGTTCCTTTGTAGGACACCTCGGTGCGCGGCACGACCTCGAGGCCTTCCACCTGCTTCAAGGTGAAGGAGCGGCCGTGCGTTTCGACGAGGCCCACCACCACGTCCTCCCCCGCCTCCGCCAGACGGTGGCCCTCAGTCAGCATGGCGACTGTCTTGCCCACGCCGGGCGCGCCGCCGAGAAAGACGCGGAGTCGACCTCTAGTCATGGTGTCAGCTTTCGTAGGCCAGCGAGTAGTTCAATTCGTTGACGTTCACCGTATCCTGACCGAAGAATCCGAGGAGGGCCTTCTTCGTGTGAGTTTCGATGAGCTTTTCCACGTCGGTCTGGCTCATGCCGCGGGCCTCCGCCACGCGGGGTGCTTGCCACCGTGCGTACTCCGGGGAAATGTGGGGATCTAGACCGCTGGATGAAGCGGTCAAGGCCTCCGCCGGAATCGGGCCGGCCCCCGGGTTGGCAGCTTCGAGTTCCTGTTTGCGCTGCTCCATCTGCTCCTTCAGGTCATCGGAGACCGGGGAAAGATTGCTGCCTCCGGAGGATTCGCCGTCCCAGTCCCCCGCGGACGGGCGCGGCTGGAAGAACTCCGGACCGCCTGCGGGCTGAGCGATGAGCTTTGAGCCGACGATTTCGTCGCCATTCTTCTGCAGCGAGCCGTTGGCCTTCGCCGGCATGACGAGCCCCACGGCGACCATGAACAGTGGGTAGGCGACACCGAGTATGACGGTGAGCACGATGAGGGCGCGGATGGCGGCGCCTGATTGACGGAAGGTATTCATGTTTGTCACATCCCCGGAAGAAGTTGAATGATGAGGTCGATGGCCTTGATGCCGATGAACGGAGCGATGATGCCGCCGAGGCCGTAGATCAACAGATTGCGGTTGAGTAGCGCTCCAGCGGACATCGCGCGGTATTTCACGCCCTTCAAGGAAAGCGGGATCAGCGCCACAATGACCAGCGCGTTGAAAATCACGGCGCTGAGCATCGCGGACTCTGAAGAGTGCAGGCGCATGATGTTGAGGGCGTCCAGGCCCGGGAAGATGCTCACGAACATCGCGGGGATGATCGCGAAGTACTTCGCCAGATCATTCGCGATGGAGAATGTGGTCAGCGCGCCGCGGGTGATCAGCAGCTGCTTTCCGATGGCGACGATGTCGATCAGCTTCGTCGGGTCTGAATCGAGATCGACCATGTTGCCAGCTTCCTTCGCGGCGGATGTGCCGGTGTTCATCGCGACACCCACATCAGCCTGCGCGAGCGCCGGTGCGTCGTTGGTGCCGTCACCTGTCATGGCGACGAGGTGGCCACCCGCCTGCTCCTTCTTGATCAGGCGCATCTTGTCTTCGGGGGTCGCTTCCGCGAGGAAGTCGTCGACGCCGGCTTCCTTCGCGATGGCCTCCGCAGTGACGGCGTTATCGCCGGTGATCATGACTGTCTTGATGCCCATCTCGCGCAGCTGTGCGAAGCGCTCAGTCAAACCGGGCTTGACCACATCTTTGAGGTGCAGCACACCGAGCACGCGGGGAGTCTGCCCGCCAGATTGCTTTGCGACGACCAGCGGGGTTCCGCCCGAAGCCGAGATCCGTTCGACGATGTCGTCCACGTCGGCCGCGACGCGGCCGCCTTCTGCGGTGACCCACGCCTGCACTGCGGAATTCGCGCCCTTGCGCACCTGGGTGCCGTCGGGGAAATCAACGCCGGACATACGCGTGTTGGCGGAGAAGGGAACGAATTCCGCTCCTTCGCGGGTCAAGGAAACCGCATCGGTGTCGGCGTAGGACGCACCATCGACGCCGGCCCCAGTGGCGTCGCCGGCGGCGATGAACTCAATGATCGAACGGCCTTCGGGGGTTTCGTCGGCAAGCGAGCTCAACCATGCCGCCTCAACCATCTCGCTGTTTTCCGCCCCCTCGACAGGGACAAGGTCGGAAGCGCGGCGGTTGCCGTAAGTGATGGTGCCGGTCTTGTCGAGCAACAGCGTCGACACATCGCCGGCGGCTTCGACGGCGCGCCCCGACATGGCGAGCACATTGTGCTGCACCAGGCGGTCCATGCCGGCGATGCCGATAGCGCTGAGCAGCGCGCCGATCGTCGTCGGAATCAGGCACACCAGCAGCGCAACGAGGGCGATCAGAGAAAGCTTGTGGCCCGAGTAGATCGCCATCGGCTGGATGGCCGCGACCGCGAGCACGAACAGGATGCTGAGGGTAATCAGCAAGATATTCAAAGCGATCTCGTTCGGGGTCTTCTTGCGCTCCGCACCCTCGACGAGCGAAATCATGCGGTCGATGAAGGTCTCACCAGGTTTGGACGTGATCTTTACGACGATGCGGTCGGATAGCACCGTCGTACCGCCGGTAACGGCGCTACGGTCGCCGCCGGATTCACGGATGACGGGGGCTGACTCGCCGGTGATGGCGGATTCGTCGACGGTGGCCACGCCCTCCACGACGTCGCCGTCACCCGGGATCTGCTGGCCAGCTTCGACAACGACGAGGTCCCCGATTGTCAGGTCGGAGCCAGCTACCTCGGTTTCGGTGCCGTCGTCGTTGAGCAGGCGCGCCTTGGCGTCGGTGCGCGTCTGACGAAGTGCGGAAGCTTGCGCCTTGCCGCGCCCCTCAGCGACTGCCTCGGCGAGGTTGGCGAAGAGAATAGTCGCCCACAACCACCCTGTGACGCTGATGGAGAACAGAGACGGCTCCAGCACCGCCAGAACAGTAGTGAGAACTGCACCGAGCCACACCACGAAAATGACGGGCTGGCGCACCAGGTTGGCTGGGTTGAGCTTTTTCAGCGCGTCGACGAAGTTGTCTCCGAGCTGGCTTCCGAGCGACCGCTTCACGCGCCCCGGTTCAGTAGCAGGTGTCTGTTCGACTGCGGTAGTCGCTGTTGTCATGAGAGTGCCTCCGCGATTGGGCCGAGCGCGAGCGACGGCAGGAAGGTCAGCCCCGCGACGATGAGAATCACGCAGAGCAGAAGGATGGTGAAGGTGACGTTGTGGGTGGGCATGGCGCCAGCTGTGTCCTGACAGCCGCGCTGGGCAGCCAATGCCCCAGCGAGTGCGACCATGAGCACGATCGGCGCGAATCGGCCGATGAACATGGCCAGAGCAATGGTGAGGTTGAGGTACGGGGTACCGGCGCTCAGGCCCGCGAAGGCGGAACCGTTGTTGTTCGCGCCCGATGTGTAGGCGTAGAGCACCTCGCTCAGACCGTGCGCACCGGTGTTGTTCATGGACTCACGCACGCCCGGGAGTAGCACTGCCGCACCGGTGAGAATGAGGACCAGCGCAGGCATCACGATGGCCGCTAACGCAGCCAGCGTGATCTCCCGGCGTCCGATGGTCTTGCCCAGCACTTCCGGAGTGCGGCCGATCATGAGGCCGGCAATGAACACGGAAAGCACCACGAAGGTGAGCATGTTGTACATGCCGGTGCCGACCCCGCCCGGGGAGACTTCGCCGAGCATCATGTTGAACATGACCAAGCCGCCGCCGAGGGGACTGTAGGAGTCGTGCATGGAATTCACCGCACCGGTGGATGTCCCGGTGGTCGTCGTGGCGAAGATCGCCGACCACAGCACGCCGAAGCGGCTTTCTTTTCCCTCCAAGGCAGTCGCCGGGTGAGCGCTTTCCGCCCACACGAGCAGTGCCGCGGAGACACTCCACAGGACGAGCATCGCGGCGGTGAGCGCACCGCCTTGGCGGCGGTCCTTGACGAACAGGCCGTACGTCACGGGAAGCGAGAACGGGATCAGAAGAACGAGAATGATCTCGAGCAGATTGGTCCAAGCATTCGGGTTCTCAAACGGGTGGGCGGAGTTCGCGTTGAAGATGCCGCCTCCGTTCGTGCCCAGCATTTTGATGGCCTCCTCAGAGGCGACCGGCCCAGTGAGGATCGTCTGCGCCTGTCCAGTGATAGTGGTCGCGTTCACCGGATCCGCCAGGTTCTGCACGACACCGCCAACCATGAGCAGAAATGCGCCGACGACCGAGATGGGCAACAGTACCCTGAGCGAAGCACGGACCAGATCCACCCAAAAGTTTCCGACTGTGCCGGACCCGCTGCGAGCGAGTCCGCGGAACAGCGCCACAGCGACAGCAATGCCGGTTGCGGCGGAGACGAAGTTCTGGACCGTCAATCCGGCCATCCCGACGACATAGCCCGCACCGGTCTCACCGGAATAGCTCTGCCAGTTGGTGTTGGTGGTGAAGGAGACAGCTGTGTTCAGGGCTGTGTGCCAGTCCTGCGACCTACCGAAGCCCCACGGCAGCATCCCCTGGGCCATGATGATCACCCAGAGAAGGAGCACGGAGAAAACACCGAAAGCGACGGACGCGATGGCGTAGGACGTCCAGCGCATTTCATTGTCCGGGTTGACTCCGATGAGTTTGTAGATGACTTTCTCCACCGCGTTGTGCTTGTTGTCGGTGAAGACTTTGTGGATGTACGTGCCCACGGGAACATGGAGCACTGCGAGCAGTCCGATGACTAGCAGCAGTGCACAGATTGTCTGAATGAAAAGTGGCATGGCGTCCTCAGAACTTCTCGGGGTTGATTAGGGCGTACACGAGGTAAGCGAGGACACCCGCGCTGAGGATGGCTCCAATGAGATCTTGAGTCATGCCCATTAAATAACCACCGCCCAGGCGCCTGTGACCGCGGCCTGATCCGTTTCTAAGGCGTCTTAACGGAGTCTTAACGGCCGCGCCCCCGGCCCCGAAACCAGCAATCTACATAGCCTGCCTATATAGTGTGTCTATGTTTTCCGATGAGACGCTCTCCCGCCTCGCCGTCGACCTAGTCGCCGCGGGAGGCCACTTCGCCCGCGCGACTTTCCAGGCAACCGGCAGCGAGTTGTCGTATGTCTCGCTGCGCGTGTTGGCCACCCTCCAGCGGGAACCGGGTCTGCGCATCGGTGAACTAGCACGCAGGGAAGGTATCACGCAGCCGTCAATGAGCCAGGCCATCAAGAAGCTCGTCGCCGAAGGTCTCGTCGCCCGGGAACCTTCACCTGACGACGCCCGCGCTTTCGACCTGACCATCACCAACGCCGGGCGCGCCGAAGTCAGGGCGTACCGCGAGGGCTCAGTCCGTGCACTTGTGCCCGAGTTCAGGGACCTCTCCCCCGACGATGTGGAAACGCTGATCAAGGCGGCTGAGATCCTCCCTGTCCTGACTGCGCGGCTCCGCGGAACACACAACGACGAACCGCCACAGACAACCGAAAAGAAGGACGTGAATGAGTAAGACGACACCAGAGAATATTTTCAAACAACCCGTCGCCGTCTGGGCGATCGCCTTCGCCTGTGCGGTGTCGTTCATGGGCATCGGCCTGGTCGACCCGATCCTCCCGGCGATCAGCCGTGAGCTCGACGCCTCGCCGACCCAGACGATGCTGCTGTTCACCAGCTACCTGTTGATCACCGCGTTGGCCATGTTTTTCAGCTCTTTCATCTCCTCGCGCATCGGCGTGAAAAAGACGCTGTTGGCCGGGTTGGCACTGATCGTCGTGTTCGCGTTCCTGTCGGGCACCGCGGGATCCGTGGACGCGATCATCGGCTTCCGCGCCGGCTGGGGTTTGGGCAACGCGCTGTTCATTTCAACTGCCCTCGCGGCGATTGTCGGTGCCGCGTCGGGCGGACCGAGCCAGGCCGTCATTCTGTACGAGGCGGCGATGGGCATCGGCATGGCAGTCGGTCCCCTGGTGGGCGGAGTCCTCGGCGAGATCAGCTGGCGCGGCCCGTTCTACGGCACCGCGGCGTTAATGGCCGTCGGCTTCCTCGCTATCGCGGCTCTGTTGCGCAAGCCGGCGAGAAAACCGGAACCGGTGTCTTTTGTCGCCGGATTCAAGGCGCTGCGCGAACCTGCGCTGCTCACCCTGGGCGCTGTTGCGTTTTTCTACAACTACGGCTTTTTCACCCTGCTCGCCTATTCCCCGTACCCGATCGATGAGGCGGCGGAGGCATCGGGAAGCGCATTCGGTGCCACTGAGCTCGGCTACGTCTTCTTCGGCTGGGGCTTAGCCTTGGCCTTGTCCTCAGTATTCGTGGCGCCGCGGCTCACGCAGAGCTTCGGTCTCATGCCGGTGATCTGCACGATTCTGGTCGGCTTCGCCGTCCTGCTCGTCGGCCTCGGCTTCGGCGTGGATAATCTCACGCTGCTGATCGTGCTGGTGATCGTGGCGGGCATTTTCATCGGCATCTTCAACACGGTCCTCACCGAAGCGGTCATGGAGGCAACCGATCTGCCCCGCAACGTCGCATCGTCGACCTATTCGGGGCTACGCTTTCTCGGCGGCGCCATCGCACCGGCAGTCTCTGGCCCGTTGGCCACCGCTTACGGTGCCGGTGTCCCCTACTGGGCCGGAGCGGCGACGCTGGTGGTCTCCTTGGTCATCCTCTTCGCGGGCCGGAGCACCCTGACCCGCATCCTCTAGGTGCGGGGTGCTTCGGGAGCCGGGGTGCCGTCGACAAGCGACGCTTCGTGCCATGTGCCATCGGCGACCATGGCCACCTTGCGCTCCACCCAAAAGTCCGCGTTCTTGATGCCCAGCGCCTCTGGGTCGAACTGCGGCTCGCGGCCGGCCTTCTTCTGGCGGCGGTAATCCCACAGGCACTTCAGCGCAGGAACCTGGAGAACCAGGATGGCCAGGATATTCAGCCATGCGGTGGTGCCGACACCGATGTCTCCGAGCGCCCATGCGTTGCCCGGCGTTGTGGTCGCACCGACCCACACAGAAACCAGGATGAGCACGCGGAGGAACCAGATGACCACCGTGCGCATCTTCTCGCTCTTGATCCAGCGGTTGAGGTAGGTGAAGTTGACCTCCGCCATGTAGTAGTAGGCGACGATCGTGGTGAAAGCGAAGAACAGCACAGCCAGCGCGATGAAGCTGCCGCCGAGGCCCGGGGTGTAGAGATCCAGTGCGGATTGGACGAAGCCGGGGCCGACCTCGACGGAATCACCGATCGCGCCGGCGTACACGACGCCGCCTTCATCACTGCCGCCTTCGTACACACGGAACATGTCGGTGGAGATGATGATGAAGGCCGTCGCGGAGCACACGAGCAGTGTGTCGACGTACACCGCGAACGCCTGCACGAAGCCTTGCTTCGCCGGGTGCGAGACCTCCGCTGCCGCGGCGGACTGCGGGCCGGTGCCCTGCCCTGCCTCGTTCGAGTAGATGCCGCGCTTGACGCCCCACAGGATGGCGAAGCCGAGCAGACCGGAGAACGCCGCTTCCTTGTCGAAGGCCGAGCGGAAGATCATGCCGAAGACCTCGGGGATCTGCGAAGCGTTGACGAAGAGGATGATGATGGCGACGAGGATGTAGATACCTGCCATGAACGGCACCACCATGGTGGCGAACCAAGCGATGCGCTTGACACCGCCAATGACAATGATGCCCAGCAGCACCACCATGCCGATCGCGGTGACCCATGTGGGAACCGTCCACGCATTCTCCACCGCTGTCGCGACGCCGTTGGCCTGGACCCCCGGCAGGAAGTAAGAGGTGGCCAGGATCATCAGCACAGCGAAGACGATCGCGTAGACAAGCGCGAAGGGGCGAGCCGCCGTGTGGCGGTAGGCCTTCTCTATGTAGTAGGCCGGACCGCCACGGTATTCACCCGTGTCCTGGTCCTTCTCCTTGTAAATCTGGGCCAGGCAGCACTCGATGTACGAGGTCGCGGAGCCGAGGAACGCCACGATCCACATCCAGAAGACCGCGCCTGGCCCGCCGAAAGCGATCGCCGTGGCAACACCCGCGATATTTCCCACGCCTACTCGGCCGGCGAGCGAGATCATCAACGACTGCAGCGACGAGATACCGGCGTCGGAATCCTCACCGGCCTTCAGCTGCCGGATCATGTCCGGGAAGCAACGCACCTGCAGGAACACAGTCGCGAGAGTGAAGTACACCCCGGCTCCCAGGCAGAGATACACGAGCCAGTTGGACCAGATCGCGCCGTTGAGGCTAGTGATGATGTCGTCCATTGCGGGGGCCTCCCTATCCATCGGATTCACCGCACCTTAGGAAGCTGATTTAATACGCATAGTGGTATTTTTCCACCACGTCTTCTCGGCGAGCTTCGACGAATATGCATTTAGACCGGCATACCCCTCGGCGGATGAATTTGATTCTTTGAAGATATACCAAGGGCTTTTTCAACTTTCGGTTTTCGCCCATATTTTTTGCCGGTCCGGTCCGGATGCGCGGAGCCCAAGCCTGACCTGTCCCGCCTAGTCTGGCTTCATGCACGACAACGCTGAATCCCGGTCGTCCGCCACCGCACCTGTCTGTCTGGTGTGGTTTAGGAACGATCTCCGCCTGACGGACAACGCGGCGCTTGTCCATGCCGCGCAGAGCGGACGACGAGCGGTGATCGGGCTGTTCATCGACGAGACGGACACTGGCGCGCGCCGCCTTGGAGCCGCCGCTAGGTGGTGGCAGCAAAGAAGTCTCAGGCACTTGAGGGAGGCACTCGCACTGCACGGGGTGCCCCTGCTCTTCGCGCACGGCGACCCGCGCAGAATCGTTCCGGAACTGGCGCGGGAGATCGACTGCCGCCGCGGTCTCGCTGGTGTCCACTGGAACCGGCGGTACCACGCGCCCCTGCGGGCCGTGGACTCTGACATCAAAGCTTCGCTCACCCAGAACGGCTTCAGCGCGCACTCCCATCCCGGTTATCTTCTCACTGAGCCGTGGCTCGTCCAGACGGGAAGCGGAACGCCGTACCGGGTATTCACACCCTTCGCCACCTCGGCGCAGCAGATGCTTGCCGACGATCCACCTCGCCCCCTCGGCGTTCCCGATCTCATGGGAGCCACCGCTGATTTTGCGCATCCGGCTCTGATCGACGGCCCTGAGACCGACGAGCCTGGATGGGCGACGACACTGGCCGAGCACAACTCCCCCGGTGAGGAAGCTGCGCAGCAGCGCTTCCAGAGTTTCCTCGACGGACTCGCCGCCGGTGGCGGCTACAAGCTCGGCCACGACATTCCTTCGGCTGATGCGACATCCGGGCTGTCGCCGCACCTGCGTTTCGGGGAGATCAGCCCCGGGTACGTGTGGTCGGAAACGGCGTGCTTCGCGGAGATCCATCCGGCGGCATCCGCGGATGCATGGGCTTTTCTCCGCCAGCTGTTGTGGCGTGACTTCGCCTGGCACAGGCTCTACCACCACTCCGATCTGGCGACAACAAATGTGCGCGGGCAGTTCGACGCGTTCCCATGGGGGTGGAGCGGGAATGCGGATCCGGGGTCGTCGATACGCGCTTTCGCCCATCCGGACATGGAGCCCGACGCGGACGCGCGGCAGCATCTCGCTCAGCTCGCCCAATGGCAGGAGGGCATGACGGGGGTGCCTCTGGTCGATGCCGGAATGCGTGAATTGTGGGCGACCGGAACCATGCACAACCGCGTGCGGATGGTGGCAGGCAGCTGGCTGACAAAGAATCTCGGCATTCATTGGCGCCACGGCGAAGAGTGGTTCTGGGACACCCTGGTGGATGCGGATTATGCGTCCAACCCGTTCAACTGGCAGTGGGTCGCCGGCTGCGGGGACGATGCTGCGCCCTATTTCCGTGTGTTCAACCCGCTGACACAGGAGGAAAAATTCGACCCGCACGGGGTCTACGTCTCACAGTGGGTGCCGGAGAGGCACACGCCGCTGTACCCGGAGCCGATGGTGGATGTAAAAGAATCACGGAAATCAGCGCTAGCCGCCTACGACGACATCCGTAGCTGAGCCCGACCCCGGGACTTGGCCCCAGCCCACGGCAGATTAGGGTGAGTACCGTGGCACAGCGGATGAGCAACTGGCTGCGGCGGTACGACGCAATGAGCTATACCGCCGCCCGCGCTGTCATCGGCGAATACTCCACCAGCTTCAACCTGGCTAGCCGGCTGCTTCCCGCGCAGGAACGCCGCGATATCCGCAACCTGTACGCCGTGGTGCGCATCGCAGACGAGATCGTCGACGGCACCGCCCGCGCTGCCGGCGCGCAGGATATCGGGCAGCTTCTCGACGACTACGAGCGCCAGGTCCTCGCCGCCCCCGGGCAGCCTTTCCACACTGATCCGGTCCTGCATGCCTACGCGCACACGGCACGGCACTGCGGGTTCAGCGCAGAGCACATCACGGCATTCTTCGCCTCCATGCGGCGCGACCTCGGCCACGCCGGATATTCGCGCGCCGAGCTCGACGACTACGTCTACGGTTCCGCCGAGGTCATCGGGTTGCTGTGCCTCGACGTCTTCCTGGCGGACAGCGAGGTGCCGTCCGCGCGGCGCGCCGAGCTCGAAGTTGGGGCACAGCGGCTCGGCGCAGCATTCCAGAAGGTGAATTTCCTGCGCGATCTCGGCGAGGACACGGAAGATTTGGGACGGTCCTATTTCTCCCATCTGGAGCTCACCGGCGAGCTGGACGAGGAGGCGAAAGACACGCTCGTCACGGAGATCCGCGGCGATCTCGCGGCGGCGAGAGACACAGTCGGGCTGCTGCCTATCCGTGTGCGCGCCGCGGTGCTCGCCGCCACCAATCTGTTCACGGAACTGACCGACATGATCGAGCAGACCCCGGCCGCCCGACTGCCTCTTCAGCGGCTGAGCGTGCCCGCCCACCGCAAAGCGGTGCTGACCATCCGGGCGGCGGCCCAAGCAACAGGAGGTAAGGAGTGATGAGCGCAGACATTAAGCGCACAGCGATCGTCATCGGTGCAGGTGCGTCCGGTCTGGCGACCGCAGCGCTACTCGGCCGCGAAGGGTACGGGGTTACCGTCATCGACCGCATCGACGAGATCGGCGGACGCTCCGGCGAGCTCACCGTCGACGGTTTCCGCTTCGACACCGGCCCGTCCTGGTACCTCATGCCGGACGCATTCGACCATTTCTTCGCGCTCTTCGGCAAGAGCACCGCGGATTTCTTCGAGCTCGCCGATCTCTCGCCCGCCTACCGGCTGTTCCCGGAAAGCGAGCGGCTTATCGACATCCCCTCCGACCCCGCCCGCGCCATCGAGCTCTTTGAATCCCTGGAGCCCGGTGCTGGCGCGAAATTGGCTGAGTACCTCGGCAGCGCCCGGGAGACCTACGAGCTGGCATTGAAGTACTTCCTCTACACCACGTTCTCGACCCCGGCGGGATTCATCGCCCCGGAGGTGCGGGCCAACTACAGCACCTTGGTCAAGCTGTTGGGGGTGGGGCTTGAAAGGTTCGTCGATAAGCGGTTCTCTGATGTCCGCTTGCGGCAGATCCTGTCGTACCCGGCTGTGTTCCTCTCCTCGCATCCAGCACGCACACCGTCGCTGTACCACCTGCTCAGCTACACAGATTTGGTGCAGGGCGTGAAGTACCCGCAAGGCGGATTCGCGGCGGTGATGCGCGCCCTGGAATCTCTCGCGCGCGAGCAGGGTGCGGCGATTCAACTGGGTACCGAAGCCACCGCGATCAGGACCAGAGGGCGGCGTGCCACGGGTGTTGCTGTGCGGCGTGCGGACAGAGCGGGTATCGAGGAACTCTCCGCCGACCTCGTGGTGTCCACCGCCGACCTGAAATTCACCGAGACCCGTCTCCTGCCGGAGGAGAAGCGCACGTACAACGAGCGGTATTTCGCCGCGCGCAATCCGGGGCTGAGCTGCGTGCTGGTGATGCTCGGCGTCAACGGGCACCTGCCGCAGCTGCGGCACCACAACCTGCTGTTCAGCAACGACTGGTCGGCTGATTTCGCCGCTGTCTTCGACGGGCCGCAACCAGCGCGGCCCCTGGATGCGTCGCATTCGATCTATGTGTCGAAGCCGTCGGCGACGGACCCCTCCACAGCCCCCGCCGGGTGCGAGAACCTCTTCGTCCTTGTTCCCACCCCGGCCGCGCCGGATATGGGGCACGGCAACGCCTACCGCGGTGACGCTGACCCGCGCGTGGACGCGATCGCGGATGCGGCGGTCAAGCAGATCGCCCACTGGTGCGGCATCCCGGACTTGGAGTCCCGCATTCTCGTCCGCCGCACCCTCGGTCCAGCGGATTTCGCCGAGCGGTACAACTCATGGTCGGGCGGCGCGATCGGACCCGCGCACGCATTGAAGCAATCGGCGTTTCTCCGCGGACGCAACGCCTCGCGGAAGGTGGACAACCTCCTCTACGCGGGCGCAACGACGCTGCCCGGTGTCGGTGTGCCGATGTGCCTGATCTCCGCCGAGAACGTGATCAAACGGCTCCGCGGAGACACTTCCTCGCGCCCCCTGCCGGAGGCCGACGCCGACTAGCGGAGGACTAGCGCACCGGTCCAGGCACTGGCACCGGTGCCGGCGGGATTTCCTGCGCCCGCTCTCCTGCTGGCCGGTCGTTGCGGATCGGTGCCTGGCGGGACACAATCCACTGGATGCCCTCGGCAATCATCGGGCCACCGTACTGCCCGTGGTTGTACACGCTCAGAACCAACGGCAGCGTCGTCGGCGAGCGCCGGGCCACGATTGCCGCGAACTCGGTGACCGGGACCTGGCCGCGGAGGGTGGCCATGCGGAGGAACGGGTCGACGTGGTTGTGCCATTCCGGCGGAAGCGCGCAGATCGGGTCGTCCAAGCGGCACATGTCCAGAACCCGCGAACCGAGCTCGCCATAGCCGCCTTCGAGGGGCTCCAGCGCGCCGCGGTTCATGCGCGTGGCACCGGCGGTGAATGCGCCGCCGTTGTCGCCCAGGTGTGGGTTGGAGATGAGCAGGGCGGAATTCACGCGGTTCGCGGACACTGGGCCGCGGCCGTGGCCGATATTGTTCAGCAGCTTCGAACCGATATCGGCGCCCTCGGAGTAGCCGGTGATGCTGAAGGTGGCCTTCGGACACATTCGCGCCAGGCGGCGCATCGTGCCAGAGGCCTCCCAGTAGCCGCGGTTCGAGGAATCGTTATAGCTCAACAGCGTGAACGGTGTGGCGTTGTAGGCGATCCACACCGGCTGCACTGTGCCTCGGGTCGCCTTGAATACTCCGGTGGCCACCTCGGTGACCTTCGGGCCCACAGGGAATTTCTCCGGCAGGAACGAAACCGTGTTCCCGCCGCCGGGCACGGTGATCAGAAATTCATCGGCGCACTTGTTCACGTTCGGCGACTCGATCAGCGAACGCAGGTCCTGCGCTTCCACCGGTGCGGCACCCGCGGCGGCGAGACCGACGGCGGCTGCGACGGTTGCGGCGATCTTCTTCCACAGCATGCGAGCACGTCTCCTTGGTTCAGCGGGAGAGCCCAAACTCTGTGCGCACCCGGGGAAATATCTGGATGAATCGTGATTATAGTAAGCCGTTGCACCCGCCGCCACTGGCCGGACAATAAGGCCCCTATCGGCCTGTCTACGTGCAGTGTTACACATTCCAGGCAGCCAATTCACGAATTCCTCAACGCCTCAACTAGAGGTACACTCACCGCCATGCGTAAAAAGATTGCTTCCTCCGCCCTCGCCCTCTCTCTGGCCTTCGCCGCCGTGCCGGCTGTCTCCCCCGCCACGGCCACGGCCGCCACCGCCCCCGCGGGCTCCACCGCCACCAATGCGAACGAGACCAGCGATGCTATCAACCGCGGCATCGAGAATGCCTTCGACCCCGACAAGGCTTCCTCTATGGAGGAAGAGTCCTTCTCTGGCTTCATGAAGATGATGTTCAAGCCGTACAAGCTGATGTTCTCCGGCGATCTCGAACAGAGCTCCCAGGGAGTCACCCAGGCCATCATCAACTACCTCATCATCGCCGCTGGTGTCACCATCATCGGACAGGCCATCCAGATCGTCATGGCGAATATGCCGCGTTAGTTTCCCATCCAGTCTTTTCGGCCACGCATCCGTGCGTGGCCTTTTTATTTTTCATGCGGGAGCATAGTATGCTTTCGGCTATGTTCACCCGTGTCAGGACAGCCGCCGCGTGCGCCAGCCTCATTCCTGTGGCTATGCTCGCTGGCTGCGTCACCAATACTGAGGGCGGAAACCCGGAAGGCTGGGAGGAGATCACTCCGGCCGCCGTGCCCGAGATCGCCGCGATGGTTCCGGAAGATATTCGAGCATCTGGAAAACTCTCAGTCGGCGCCAATCCCCCGTTCGCCCCATTCGAGTTCAAGGACTCCAAGGGCAACCTCATTGGAATGGAAATGGATCTCGGCCGCGTCGTCGCCAGCGTGATGGGCTTGGACTACGACCCACAGGAGCAGGACTTCGCCATGATCCTGCCCGCGGTGCAGGCGGGCACGCTCGATGCAGGCATGTCCGGGTTCACCGATTCCGAGGAGCGCCGGGAGAACTTCGACTTCGTCAACTTCCTCTACGCAGGCATCCAGTGGGCGTCCCAGCCCGGGAGCGGTGTCGACCCGGAGAATCCCTGCGGGCTCACCGTTTCCGTGCAGCGCACGACCGTTTCTGAAACGGACGATCTGAGGCCGAAGGCGGAAAAGTGCGAGGAGGAGGGCAACCCGATGACAATCCTCGCCTACGACACCTCCGACAACGCGGCACTCGCCGCGCTCGTCGGGCGCGCCGACGCGTTGAGCGCCGACTCGCCTGTCACCGCCTGGGCGGTCAACCGCTCCGACGGGGACTTGGAGCTGATCGGCGAGATGTTCGACGCGGCACCGTACGGCTTCGCCGTGCCCAAAGGCTCGGAGCTCGGGCCAGCGATGGCCGCGGCGATGCAGCACCTCATCGATACCGGCGAATATGAACGCATTCTGTCCCAATGGGGCGTGGAATCAGGCTTGCTCGAGCAGGCCCAGATCAACGAACAGCCTGTAGGAGGCCAGTGACAATGAGCACCACCACAACGAAGCGGGGTTCCGGGCGTAAACCCGAACGCATTGAGGCGAAGCCGCTGCGCCACCCAGGCCGTTGGATCACCGCGGCGATCCTGCTCGTGCTCTTCGCGATGTTCGTCGTCGACGCGGCGCGCCGTGAAGCCTACGGCTGGGGCACCTACTGGGCATACCTCTTCGACACCCGGATCATGATCGCGGGCCTGCATACCCTCGCCATCACCGTGCTGTCGATGATCATTGGTGTGGCGCTCGGCGTCCTTCTCGCTGTGATGCGCATGTCGCCGAACCCCGTGTTCAAGTCTATCTCGTGGCTCTACCTGTGGGTTTTCCGCGGCACTCCGATCTATGTCCAGCTCGTCTTCTGGGGTCTGATCGGTGCCATCTACCAGTCCATCAATCTAGGCTTCACCCAGATCTCCCTGGATGCCTTCACCTCTTCCGCTTTCGCACTCGCCGTCATCGGGCTCGGGCTGAATGAGGCCGGCTACATGGCCGAGATCGTCCGTTCCGGCGTCAACTCTGTGCCGGAGGGGCAGATCGAGGCGTCGAAGGCGCTCGGCATGAGCTGGGGTATGACCATGCGCCGCACTGTGTTGCCGCAGGCGATGCGCATCATCATCCCGCCCACTGGCAACGAGTTCATCTCCCTACTCAAGACCTCCTCGCTCGTGGTGGCGGTCCCCTACTCCCTGGAGCTCTACGGCCGTTCCCAGGACATCGCCGCCGCTCTGTTCGAACCAGTGCCGATGCTGCTCGTCGCAGCCACGTGGTACCTGGTGATCACGTCGATTCTCATGGTCGGCCAGTACTACCTCGAGCGCTATTTCGACCGCGGTGTCACCCGCGAGCTCACCGCCCGTCAGCTCGCTGCGCTCACCGACGCTGAAGGCAAAGCTCCCAACAACGTCACCATCGTGGAAAGGAACCGTTAACCATGGCTACCCCAACTAGCTCCTCCACCCCGATGGTCAACGCCGTGGACGTGTGGAAGTCCTTCGGCTCTCTCGACGTGCTCAAAGGAATCGACCTCGAGGTCCAGCCCGGTGAAGTCACCTGCCTGATCGGCCCGTCCGGCTCCGGCAAGTCCACCTTCCTGCGCTGTGTGAACCACTTGGAGAAGGTCACTGCCGGGCGGCTCTACGTCGACGGTGATCTGATCGGTTACCGCGAGAAAGACGGAGTTCTGCACGAGATCTCCGCGAAGGACGCCGCGCTGCAGCGACGCGATATCGGCATGGTCTTCCAGTCCTTCAACCTCTTCGGCCACCGCACCGTGCTCGAGAACATCATCGAGGCCCCTGTGCACGTCAAGGGCGTCAAGCCCGATGCAGCGAAAAAGAAGGCCATGGAGCTGCTCGAGCAGGTCGGTCTCGCCCACAAGGCCGAGGCGTACCCGGTGCAGCTTTCGGGCGGCCAGCAGCAGCGCGTCGCCATTGCGCGCGCGGTGGCCATGGACCCGAAGCTCATGCTTTTCGACGAACCGACCTCCGCCCTCGACCCCGAGCTCGTCGGCGAGGTACTCCGCGTGATGAAGGATCTGGCTGCCAGCGGCATGACCATGATCGTGGTCACCCATGAGATGGCGTTCGCTCACGAAGTCGCCGACACCGTAGCGTTCATGTCTGAGGGCACCATTGTGGAAAAGGGTTCGCCCGAGCAGGTGCTGGATAACCCTCAGCATGAGCGCACGAAGGAATTCCTCTCCTCGATCTTCTAGGCCAAAAGGCCGGTTGCCCCACGCACCAGCGCGGTGGCGCCCCCTAAAGCGGCGAGAAGCAACGCGATGCGATGCGCGCTAGTGCGGGAGATCTTCGGCGACAGTTTCACCCCGGTGTAGATCCCCAGCACCATGCCGAGCGCTCCAGCGCCCCAGATCCAGCCGTTCACACCGCCGAGATCTGCTGCCCCGGCGAATTCCTTGATGGCGAACGAGAGGATGCCGCTGACGAAGAAGATCGGCTGCAAAGTCGCCGCGTAGACACGCTGGTCCCAGCGCGCCGCCTGAGCGTACACAGTGATCGCGGGGCCAGCGATACCGGCGAGCGTGTTCATGAAGCCGCCGGCCACCCCAGCGACTACCGCTGGTAATGTCCCGTGCGGCTCCGGCACGAACCGCCGGCCGAAGGTGACCAGGGCGAGCGCCAAAAGCAGCAGGACTCCGACGAGGACGAGCACCACGTTCGGCTCCACGGCACGGATCAGCAACGCGCCCGGGACCGCGCCGAACACCAGCGTCGGAGCGAGAATGCCGAATTTGCGCCAGTCGATGTCCGCGCGCATGCCGATGCTGGTGATCAGCGCGTTCGTCGCGGCCAGAACATTCACCACGAGGATCCCCTCGACGGGGCCGAGAATCAGCGAGAGCACCGGCCCAGCGAGCAAGCCGACGCCCATTCCCGCGATGCGCTGGAAGCAGGCGCCGACGCCAACAGCGAAAAAGACGACGAGGACGGTCAGCCCTGTGCTCATCCCCGGTATTTGGCGTTCATCGCGCTGACAACGCAGTCCGGCACGAGACCGCTGACATCGCCGCCGTACTTGGCCACCTCTTTGCACAGGGAGGAAGAGATATATCCGTATTTCTCATCCGTCATGAGAAAGAACGTGTCCACACCGGAAAGGTGTCGGTTCATCTGCGCCATGGGGAGCTCGTAGTCGTAGTCGAGCGAAGAGCGCAGGCCCTTGACCAGTGCGCCCACCTTGTGCGCGGTGGTGTAATCCACCAGCAGGCCGCCCCACGTGTCCACAGTGATATTAGGGAAGTCACTGGTCACTTCACGGATGAAGCTCATGCGCTCCTCGATGGTGAAGAGCCCGGTCTGCTTGTTCGGGTTCGCGGTGACGAGTACGACCACCTCGTCGAAACTGAGCGCCGCGCGTGTGAAGATGTCCAGGTGGCCGTTCGTTACCGGGTCGAAGGATCCGGGGCAGACCGCTTTCGTCATCGTTGCTCTTTCTCGTTCTAATCCGTCTGGTTCGTGGTTTGCTAGTTGGCGCGCCCGGCACTGGGACCGGTGGTTCCTGGGCCACTGCGGGTGAACACCGCCATATCCATACGTGCTATACCGTACAGCCGTTTCTTCAGCTTCTGCCCCGTCGGGGTGAACCCCTCCGGCCAGGCGGTCTCGGGACTTTCGCGGTGGCGCTCGACGACAACAGCGGCTTCGTCGGCAAGCAACGGCACGAGGGCATGCAGCATTTCCGCCACGTCCTCGTCCGGGAGATCGTACGGCGGGTCCGCGAGCACCATCGTGAAATATTCGCGCGGCGCTCGGGGAACGTAGTCGGAGACCTTGGCCTGTTCCACAGTGACGCGGGGGTGGCCGACCACCTTCATGTTGTGGCGGATGATCTCCACCGCATGCGGGTTCGACTCCACCATCACCACTTCTTCCGCACCCCGGGAGGCAGCCTCGAGTCCGAGCGCACCGGAGCCCGCGAAGAGGTCGAGCACATTTTGTCCCGCAAAACCGAAGCGGACCTGCAGCGAGGAAAACAGACCTTCCCTGGCGCGGTCCGATGTGGGTCTGGTGCCCTCCGGGGGAACCTTGATCGTGCGTCCGCGGGCCTCGCCCGAAATGATGCGGTTCATGGCCACAACCTTAACGCCTGGACGGCCTAGCTCTTTTCCAGGTACTCGAATTCCTCGAGAATCTCCATGTCGGTCACCGACCGCGCGAGCTCCGGATCGGCGGCCACGACAGCGGCGGCATCGTCGTAGGCGCGGTGGATGATCTCGTAGTCCTCCACCAAGTTCAGAAGCTTCAACTGACGCTCGTTGCCTGACTGATGGGTGCCCAGTACGTCGCCCTCCTGGCGGTTCTGCAGATCGAGCTCCGCAAGCTGGAAACCGTCCGAAACCGCGGCAATCTGGGCGACGCGCTCAAACTGCGGCGTGTCCGGACCGGCGAAAGTGTGGAAGAGGCACAGCGACTCGTGTCCGCCGCGTCCAACGCGGCCGCGCAGCTGGTGGAGCTGGGACACACCGAAATGCTCCGACTCGCGGACCATCATCACCGTTGCGTTAGGGACGTCCACGCCGACCTCGATCACAGTGGTTGAGACAAGCACGTCGATCTCGCCGGCGGCGAAGGCGGACATCACCGCATCCTTCTCCTCCCCTTTCATGCGCCCGTGCAAGACACCGACCGACATGCCCTTGAAGTGGGTCCGCTCGAGCAGATGGGCGATCTCGAGGACTCCGCCGGGCCCGTCGATACGCGGACAGACGATGTACGCCTGGTGGCCCGCATGGACCTCCTCCTTGATCTTCTCCCACGCCCGCTGGATCCAGGTGTCCTTGAACTCGGGGACGATCGACGACTGGATTGGTTTGCGGCCGCCGGGCAGTTCACGGAGCGTCGACACAGACAAGTCGCCGAAGACGGTGATCGCGATGGTGCGCGGGATCGGTGTCGCCGTCATCACGAGCAGGTGCGGGGTGGTCTCCCCCGCCTTGTCACGCAGCCGGTCGCGCTGCTCGACCCCGAAGCGGTGCTGCTCGTCGACCACCACGAAGCCGAGCTTGAAGAAGTCCACGTTGTCCTGGATGATCGCGTGCGTTCCCACGACGATGTCCGCCTCGCCCGACATGATCGCGAGCAACGCCTCCTGCCGCTGCACCGTGGACATCGACCCGGTCAACGCGACCACCCGGGCATGAACTCCGGTGCGCATAAGGATCTTGCGCAGGGATTTCTCGTGCTGCAGCGTCAGCACTTCCGTCGGTGCGAGCAGCGCGCACTGCAGCCCGTTGTCCACGGCTTGGAGCATCGCCGCCAGCGCCACGATCGTCTTTCCGGACCCGACCTCTCCCTGCAGGAGGCGGCTCATCGGCGTGGTGCTCTCGAGGTCCCCTGATATTTCGCGCAACACCTGTTCCTGCCCCGCAGTGAACGCGAAGGGCAGGTTACCTAGCAACTGGTCCTGGAAGCCGCTGTCCACCCGCGGCAGCGCTGGCGCTGTGCGGTGGCTGGAATCGGCGCGCCGCAGTGCCATAATGAGCGCGACCCGCAGGGCCTCGTTGTATTTCAGGCGTTCCCGTGCCGGATCGGGGCCCGCCGGGCCGGGGTTGTGCACCTGCCGGATCGCCTCATCCAGCGTCAGGAACCCCTCTGGTGTGAACCCGAGCGGTTCCTCCACCGGCGGCAGCGTGTTCAGCACAGCGTTGACGGCGCCCATGACCGTCCACGTGGACAGGTTCTTCGTCGCCCTGTACACGGGCAGCCATTCGCGTCCGGCGAGAATCTCATCCGGGTCGCCGAACACCGACAGCTGCTTCATCGACCCTGTGGCCCCGCCCTTCGGCGCCGGCTTGGACCCGTCGCCGTCCTTGAATTTCGGCGGGTCGAGAATGAGGAAATCCGGGTGCTGCAGCTGGGGCTTGCCGTTGAAGTAGCTCAGCTTGCCCGTAAACATCGCGCGCACCCCGCCGTGGAGCACCTTCGGCGCGTACCGCGCGCTGAAGAATGTCGCGTCGATCGTGTCGTGACCGTCGGTGACTTCCACTTTGAAGATCGGCCGCTTCCCCGTGATCTTGCGCGTGGACACGACCGTGCCAATGAACGTGATCCGGTCGTCCGGAAGTGCGCCTTCCAGTGCGCTGCCGTTGCCGTAGCGGAGGTATTTGCGCGGGTAGTTCTCCAGCAGCCCCTCAGCTGTCTCGATGCCGAAGGCTTTGGCGATGGCGCGGGCTGGACGCGTGGGAATGATCAGGTTGAGCGGCGTGGTGTAGTTCAGGCCCAGCACTCTTATTCCACCCCGATTTGGCCGAGCGCACCGAGTCCGTCGGCCGGATAGATGAGGAGCTCGATGCCCAGTGCTTCTTCCAGCGCATCCGCGTCCAGCCCCGCGGCAACGTCACTGTCTATCAGCAGGGTCACCAGTTCCCCGCCGCCGGCCAGCATGGAACGGCACGCCTTATCGACGGCACCGTGCACCGACTCCTCGTCCGCCAGCAGCACGCCGTCGGGCGCGAGCACGAGAGTCCGGTCTTCTGCCTTGACGATATCTGCGGCGCGCATGTCGGAGGCAGCCTCGTCCATCTGGGCGGCGGCATCTTCGAGCGGCAGCCGCGGATCGTGCACAGCCAGGGCGGCGATTCCGCCCACCAGACGCTCGGTGGACAAAACGGCAACGGCGACGCCTGATTCGCGGAGTACCTGCGAGATCTCCTGCAGCTGTTGCGGGCCGACGTGGCCGTTGGGCAGAAAGATCAGCTCGTCCGCCCCCGCTGCAGCGATCCGCTCCCCGATTTGTTCGGCCAACTCCTCACCCGGGGCGATGGGCAGCACACCTGCCCGGCGGTAGAGATCCGCCACAGCTCCCGACGGGCTGACTGCGATGACCAGGCGTGCGGGTGCGGCTGGCTGTTGCTCGTGCTCGTCATCCGGGAGAATCTCCAACCGCAATTCACTCACTGCACCGAAGCTGAATGCACGCTCGATGACGGCTCCCGCGTCGCGGGAGTGGATGTGCACTTTCGCATCCGTGTCGGAGGCCCGGGCGATGACCAGGCTCGCGCCCATTGGCGCGAGCGCCAATTCAAGTTCGTCGACTGGACCCGAGAACATGAACATGACTTCCAGCCACCCACCGTGGCCGCGGGAGTCAGCCTCGGGGCTGCTGCACTCCGCGGTAACCCGTCGGGGAAATTCACTGCCGGCAGCCCCCTGCCGGCCGACGACTTCGTCGCGCAGCACGGTGAGCAACAGGACCAGACCGCGCCCACCGGCATCGACCACTCCGGCTTCGCGCAATTCCGCCAACTGAGACGGGGTCCGCTCCAGCGCCTCCTCCGCCGCGGTCACAGCAGCAACGGCCACCGCGGCGAGCACAGGTTCTGACGCATCACGCCCGTCACCGGCGCGCTCGTCGAGTACCTGCGTTCCCGCGGCCGCGGCTTCGCGCAACACCGTCACGATCGTGCCTTCGACCGGTTCATTGATGGCGCGCCCGACATAGGCCACAGCGTTATTCAGTGCGTCGGCAACGCTCCTGCCGTCGAGGTCCCCTTCGGCGGCGGCCTGCGCCACACCGCGGAGCACCTGGGATAGGACGACTCCGGAGTTTCCGCGGGCACCCTTGATGCTGCCCACCGACAAAGCTGAGGCGATCTCTGCGGCGCTGGCACCGTCATCCAGGGTCTCCGCTTGCTTCACTGCGGCGGCCATCGTGTGGGCCATATTCGACCCAGTGTCCGAATCCGGCACGGGGAAGACATTGAGGCTATTGATTTCCTCGCGGTGGGACTCCAATTCCTGCGCCGCGCGGCGTGCCCACGACAGCAGCCGCGCTCCATCGATCACCGCAGGATTAGTCATGGAGCCTTACTTTACAGTGCCCAGTCGACACCGTCCGCGCCCTGCGCCCGAAGCGCTTCATTGGCGCGTGAGAACGGGCGGGAACCGAAGAATCCGCGGCGGGCTGACAGCGGCGAAGGGTGCGCGGACTCAATGCAGGGTGTGTCCCCCAGGAAACGCTTCGCGGTCTGAGCGTCCCTGCCCCACAGAATCGCCACCAGGGGTTCGTCGCGCTGCGCCAACGCACGAATAGCAGCCTCAGTGACTTTCTCCCAGCCGACTCCGCGGTGCGAGCCCGGCTTGCCCGGTGCCACTGTGAGAACGCGGTTGAGCAGTAGAATTCCCTGGCCCGCCCAGGAGGACAAGTCGCCGTCTTTGCGCGGCGGGATGCCCAAATCGTCCTGGAGCTCCTGATAAATATTCACCAGGGAGCGGGGTGGCGCGACTCCGGGCTGCGTCGAAAAGCTCAAGCCCATTGGGTGCCCCGGCGTGGGGTACGGGTCCTGGCCCACAATGAGCACACGGACATCGTCGAAGGGGTCCTGGAAAGCGCGGAGAATGTCGTTTCCGGCCGGCAGGTACGCCGGCTGCGCGCGGAGGAAATCGCCCAGCTCATGGATCTGCCCCTCGACCTCCGCAAGAGGAGCCTCCCAGGAAGGATGCACGGGCAAACTCATGCGAAACTCTCCCATCCGCCGCCGTATTGCGGCGCCTGACCGTCGATCGTCACCGCAGGTGCCTCATCGGTGCCGGGCCGCGTCGTGGCACCGATTGTGCGAAAACCGACAGGCGCATCACCGTTGACGCTGCCCAGCAACGTGTGGTCCTCCCCGCCCTCGCAGACCCACTGCCACGGGTCGTGGTCCAGGAATTCGCCCGCCCGCACCAACAACTCGTCGGGGGCGATGGCCGCTGAATGAATGTCGATGCTGGTCCCGGAGCGGGAGGCGAGGTGGTTGAGGTCGTGCAGTAAACCGTCAGAATTGTCGGTCATGCTGGTCACACCGGCGGAACGCGCGATGACCCCGGAACCGGGCGTGATCTCCGGGGCCTGGTAGCCGAGCACGAGGGGCTCGAAATCGTCCGGAATATCTTTGCCGGATTCGAGCAACGCCAACCCCGCCGCGGAATAGCCGAGGCGGCCGTGGGCGACGAGCTTCTGCCCGGAGCGTGCGCCATCCAGCGTCAGCTCGCGGCGGTTCCCGCCGAGCGAACCGATCGCGGTGACCGACATGACCAAATTGTCACCTGAAGTCACATCGCCGCCGACCAGCTCCGCCGCGTACTTCTCCACTTCCTCGCCGATACCGCGGGCCAATTCGGCGACGACCGCGACGGGCAAATTCTTCGGGGCCGACAGGGAAAGCAGCGCAGCTACCGGGCGGGCACCCATCGCCTCGACATCGGCGAAATTCTGCACGATGGCCTTCCGGCCGACCAGGCGCGGTGTGGTCAGGTCCCACCGGAAGTGGCGTCCCTCCACCAGCATGTCGGTCGTTGCCACCACCCGGGAGTTCGGGGAGGAGCGGTGCAACACCGCCGCGTCATCGCCGTTGATGGCGGACGGAGTCGCGTCGATGATGGACTGGATCACCGCACGCTCCCCGACCTCCCCGAGTGTGGGTCCGCCTGTCGGATACCCTGTCTGGATCACGGTGGATGAACGCCTTTCCGTCGAGTGCTAGAGGTGTCCGGGGAAACTCCGGGCACAACGAATACAATGAGCCGCTATGACAACCAGCCCGACGCTCACGGAACAACCCGCCGACCGCAGCGACCAAGGGGCCGTCATGCGGCGCCCGCTGATCCTGGTGAGCCTTGGGCTTGCTCTGCTGCTCGTCGCCGGTGTGCTCGTCGGGTCAAAGCTCTACCTGAAGCAGCTTAACAACCAGCCGGTGGCGCTGACGGAGTTGCCGTCGCCGGACGCGGACTCCCCGGAGTGCGCCGCACTGGTCGACTCGCTGCCGGACACAGTAGCCGGACACGAACGGGCGAAGTTGGCGGATCCCGCCCCTGCCGGCGCAGCGGTGTGGCAAACGACGCCTGCCGAGCGCATCACCCTGCGCTGCGGTGTGGACGCGCCTTTGCAGTTCACCGAGCTCACCACCACCGAGGAAATCGGCGGGGCAAGATGGATGAAAGTCGCCGACCCAGCCCCGGGATCGAATCTGACCACCTGGTTCACCGTCGACCGCGCCCCCGTCGTCGCGGTCACCGCCGACGGTGCGGCACTCGACGGCGCCGCGGACTCAGCCCCCGTCGCGGACCTGGACCTCGCCACGCTGCCGGCGGTGGACCCCGCGCCGGGGAAGGCGCCGCTGGCGGAGCTGGAGCCGTCGGCAAGCGATGCCGCAGCCGTGCACGGTGCCTGCCGTGAGTTGATGGCGGCGCTGCCCGAAGAACTCGCCGACGGGTATTCGCGCATCGACGTCGCCGATGTCGACGGACTCGGCAGGAATGCCGCCGCTTGGGGTGCCGAGGAGTACGAGCCGGTCGTGCTGAAATGCGGCGTGGCACCAGCTGCGAGCTACGCCCCAGGCGCGCAGCTGACGCAGATCAACGGCATCCCCTGGTTCGAAGAGACCAACGGCAGCAATGCGTCGCCAGCGGCTACCCTGTACGCGCTCGGCCGCGCGACCGATATCGCTGTGTCCGTCCCGCCGGGTGCCGGCGACGGTGCGCTGACCGCCCTGTCGGACCTTATTTCGGAGAACGTTCCAGAGCAGTAGCGATCAGGGTCTCCAACAGTTCGCCGTACGTCATGCCCGCGGCGAGGAAGACCTGTGGGTACATCGAGATCGATGTGAATCCCGGCATGGTGTTGACCTCGTTGAGCATGGGGCCGGACTCGGTGACGAAGAAGTCGACGCGGGCCAGACCTTCGCAGCTCAAGGCACGGAAAGTGGTCAGGGACAGCTCCGCGAGCTGCGCATTGAGTTCCTCGCTGTAGCCCGCCGGAATCGTGGCGGTGACGACATTGTCGAGGTACTTGGTCTCGAAACCGTAGAAGCCTTCCTCCGAATCTGCGGTGCCGTTCAGCTTCGCCGGCGGGGAAGCGACGAGTTCGCCGTCAGGCCGCTCGAGAACACCGATCTCCACCTCGTCCCCGATGAGTTCGGCTTCGATGATCACCTTGGTGTCGTAGACGCGGGCGGCATCCACCGCCGCGCCAAGTTCATCCCAACTATCCACCTTCGTAATGCCGATGGACGAGCCGCCGCGCGCCGGTTTCACGAACACGGGCAGTCCCAGGTAAGCGCGTGTTTCACCGTCGACAGCGGAGGCATCCATCCCGTCGTGGAGGATGAACTCGCGGGTGACCGGAACGCCGGCGGAGCGCACGATCGTCTTCGTGAATTCCTTGTCCATGGAGCACGCCGAGGACAGCACGCCCGTGCCCACGTACGGCACACCGGCCATCTCCAGCAGGCCCTGGATCGTGCCGTCCTCCCCATACGTGCCGTGCAGCACGGGGAAAACGACATCGACAGCCGCCAGAACCTCACCGTTATTCGGGTCGTAGATCTCGCCGCGGCGCTCCGGATTCACCGACAGAGCCACCTCACGGCCACCGTCGACGCTGGGCAGCTTCGAGTCCCCTACCGGATCAGTTGTGCCGGCGACCCAGGTGCCGTCCTTGGTGATGCCCACCGGGAAAATCTCGTACGTGTCTCGGGGGAGCTCCGCCATGATGGCGCCAGCGGAAATGCAGGAAATGGAATGCTCGGAGGACATCCCACCGTAAACAACGGCGATTGTGATCATGGAGACCACACTACAAGCAGCTATTCGGATTTCTTGGAACGCCCCATGAGCGCCGCGATCATGTCGTCGACACGCAGATCCTTGTGGCAGACGGAGAACACAGCGTCCGTAAGCGGCATGTCCACGCCGTTGGCCAGGGCGAGCTCATGAATGCTCCGCGAGCTGATCACGCCCTCTGCCACTTGACCGTGTGTGGCTTCGCGCGCCTCGTCGAGAGCCATGCCGCGTCCGAGGCGCTCACCGAAGGTGCGGTTGCGGGATAATTTCGAGCCGCACGTGGCAACGAGGTCGCCCAAACCCGCCAAGCCGGCAAAGGTGCGCTGGTCCGCGCCCAGCTGGATGCCGAGACGGGTGATCTCCGCAAGGCCGCGGGTGATCAGCGTCGCCTGGGTGTTCTCCCCCATCTCCTTGCCGGCGGCCATGCCGCAAGCTAAGGCGATAACGTTCTTGCAGGCGCCGCCGATCTCGCAGCCGATGACGTCGGTGTTGGTGTAGGGGCGCACGTACGACGTGGCGCAGGCGGCCTGAACGAGCTTCGCCCGGTTCAACTCTTCGCAGGCGATGACGGTAGCGGCGGGCTGCTCGTCAGCGACTTCGCGGGCGAGGTTCGGCCCGGTGAGCACCGCGATGCGGTCGGAGGCGATGCCGGTGACTTCAGCGATCACCTCGCTCATCCGCTTGTACGTGCCAGATTCAATGCCCTTGGAGATGGACACCACTGTCGCCTCGGCAGGGATGAGCGGCGCCCAGGCAGCGAGATTCTCGCGCATCGTCTGGCTCGGCACCGCCGGCACGACGATCTGCGCCGTATCGATCGCAGCGTCGGCGTCGTCAGTCGCCTCTATCGCTTCCGGCAGGTGGATGCCGTCGAGGTAGTCAGCGTTGATGCGGGTCTTCTGGATCGCGTCGGCAAGTTCGGTGCGGCGGGCCCACAAACTGACGGAGTTGCCGGCGTCGGCGAAGACTTTCGCCAGAGCCGTGCCCCAGGAACCTGCTCCGAGAACCGCGACCTTGACCATCCGCGCGCCACCTTTCTATCTGCTTTCCACCGCTCCCGCAGGGCGGGATTTACGCCCGTCACAGTGTAGAGCACCGCCAAAGCGGTTTCAGGGTTATGCACGCCCGCGCGAGATGCGGGACAATGAGCGTCATGGGCAAGAAGTCACAGATGCACGAAGAGGATAAAGATCTCCAGGGCGAGATGTTCCTCACCGGTCGCCACCAGGAAATTCCTTCCAAGCCGGCCGAGGAATTCTCGTCCACCACCCTCGCCGCAGGAGCGGTGTTGTGGCGTGGGGAGGACGATGATCCCAGCAATATCGAGATCGCGTGCATTCACCGACCGCGCTACGACGACTGGTCGCTCGCCAAAGGCAAGGTCGACCCAGGTGAATCGCTCGTGGGCACAGCCGTCCGCGAGATCAAGGAAGAGACCGGCTTCGACGTCCGCCTCGGCAAGCTGATCGGGAAAACGGTCTACCCGGTGAAGAACTCGACAAAGGTGGTCTATTACTGGACCGGTGAGGTAGTCGGCGGCGAGTTCGAGGCGAACGAGGAGGTCGACGAGATCCGCTGGCTCCCCCTCGACGAAGCCAAAGAGATCATGTCCTACGACCTCGACCGGCAGGTGCTCAAGAAGGCGGAGAAGCGGTTCGGGATTCCCACCACCGCCCGGATTCTCTACGTCCGCCACGCGCGTGCGCACGACCGCGAGAAGTGGTCCGGCGACGATAACCTGCGCCCGCTGGACAAGAAGGGCCGCCGCCAGTCGGAGATGCTCGTGCCCATGCTGGCGCCGTTCCACCCCGACCGGATCTACTCCGCGGTGCCGGACCGTTGCCAGACCACGGTCGCCCCGCTTGCCGACGAATTGAACCTCCCCGTCGAGGTCGACGCCCGCTTCGGCGATGACGCGTGGCTCTCCGACATGGTCGGTGCGCAGAAGGCCATTACCGAGGTGATCGAGCAGGGCGGTGTGAGTGTCGTCTGCGCCCAGGGCGATGTGATTCCGAATATCGTCGCGTGGCTGTCCGCCACCGGTCGCTTGCCCATTGACTCGGAGATCAAGGCGAAGAAGGGGTCTGTGTGGGTCCTCTCCTTCGATGAGGGCCGTCTCACCGGCGCCGACTACCTGCCGTCGGCGTTGCCGGTGCGCTAGCTGGTCTAACTGCCCTACTTGCTCTACTAGTTGACCGCCGGCTTGTACGCCGGGCGGGCCTCCTCGTAGCGCTCGATGGCATCTTCGTCGCGCAGCGTCAGTCCGATGTCGTCGAGACCTTCCATGAGTCGCCAGCGAATGTAATCATCGATCTCGAAGGTGTAGGTGTTCTCGCCGACGATGACTGTGCGGTCCTCCAACGACACGGTGACTTCAAGGCCCGGGTCCTGCTCGAGCTGCTTCCAAATCAACTGGATGTCCGCCTCCGTCATCTGTCCGGCGAGCAGGCCCGCCTTGGAGGTGTTGCCGCGGAAGATATCGGCGAAGCGCGGACTGAACACGGCTTTGAAACCGTAGTCCATGAGCGCCCACACGGCGTGTTCGCGCGAGGAACCGGTGCCGAAGTCGGGGCCGGCAAAGAGCACGGAGCCATTCTTGAAGGCCTCCTGGTTGAGCACGAAGTCCGCCTCGTTCTTGCGCCAGTTGGAGAACAGGCCGTCCTCGAAGCCGGTGCGTGAGACGCGCTTCAAGTACACGGCGGGGATGATCTGGTCGGTGTCCACGTTGGAGCGGGTCAGAGGGACGCCGACGCCGGTGTGGGTGGTGAATTTCTCCATTGTTTTGAACCCTTCTCTTTCTGTTTCGCCTGGTGTCCTGGAGCGCTTAGAGGTCTGCCGGTGATGCGAGGTGGCCGGTGATCGCCGTGGCCGCGGCCACGAGCGGGGAAACGAGGTGGGTGCGCCCGCCGGGGCCCTGGCGGCCTTCGAAGTTTCGGTTCGAGGTGGATGCGGAGCGCTCCCCCGGCTTCAGCTGGTCCGGGTTCATGCCCAGGCACATGGAGCAGCCGGCGGTGCGCCAGTCGGCACCGAAGTCGCGGAAGATCTGGTCGAGCCCTTCTTCCTCTGCCTGCTGCTTGACCATCGCGGACGACGGGACGACCATCATGCGGGTCTCCGGGTGAATTTTCTTGCCTTTGATCACCTCGGCTGCGGCGCGCAGATCCTCGATGCGGGCGTTGGTGCACGACCCCAGGAAGACCGTGTCGATCTTGATGTCGCGCAGCGGCGTGCCCGGAGTCAGGTCCATATACTTCAACGCCTTCTCGGCGGCGAATTTCGAGGTGTCGTCGCCGAAGGACTCCGGGTCCGGGACAGACTCCGCCAGCGGCAGGCCCTGACCCGGGTTGGTGCCCCAGGTGACGAACGGCGTCAGCGCGGAACCGTCGATCTCGACGACGGTGTCGAATTCCGCGCCCTCATCCGTCGGCAGCGTCTTCCAGTACGCCACCGCGTCATCCCAGTTCTCGCCTTTCGGGGCGAACTCGCGGCCTTTGACGTACTCGAATGTTTTTTCGTCGGGGGCGACCATTCCTGCGCGGGCACCGCCCTCGATAGACATGTTGCAGATGGTCATGCGGGCTTCCATGGAGAGCTTCTCGATGGCCTCGCCACGGTACTCGATGATGTGGCCCGCGCCTCCGTTGGTGCCGATCTTGGCGATGATGGCCAGAATCAGATCCTTCGCGGTCACGCCCGGCTGCAGCTCGCCCGAGACCTCCACAGCCATGGTCTTGAACGGCTTCAGCGGCAGCGTCTGGGTCGCCATGACGTGCTCGACCTCGGAGGTGCCGATGCCCATTCCGATGGAACCGAATGCGCCGTGGGTGGAGGTGTGCGAGTCGCCGCACACGATGGTCATGCCCGGCTGGGTGATTCCCAACTGCGGGCCCACGGTGTGGACGATGCCCTGCTTGACGTCCCCCATGGAGTGCAGGCGCACACCGAATTCCTCGCAGTTCTTGCGCAGGGTGGACACCTGGGTGCGCGAGGTCAGCTCTTCGATCTCAAGCAGGTTGCCCGATTTGATCCCCACGGTGGGAACGTTGTGGTCCTCGGTGGCCAGGTGCTGCTGTGGGCGGCGGATTGTGCGGCCGGCCATGCGCAGTCCGTCAAAGGCTTGCGGGGAGGTAACCTCGTGCAGGAGCTGGAAATCGATGTAGATCAGGTCCGGGTCTCCGTTCTCACCTTTCGTGATCACATGGTCGCGCCAGACTTTCTCCGCCAGTGTCAACGGTTTCTGCGACATTGTCTTTCCTCCTCAGGCTTCCCGAAATTCCACATACCGGGATAGACGTTTCCATTCAATGGGACACTATAGTGCACGCCGCCCAGTCCGCGCACACAACCTCGCCAGGTTTCCAAACAGCACGGAGACCATATAGTGAGATGATAAGATCCACGCCGTGGGAATCTCGGAGGGAGAGTCAATGGAACAATCAACGGCCGCACCCGGCGAAAACAGCTCGGGCATTAAGGTTCTCGACCGATCGATCGCGATTATCGACGCCGTCGCTTCCGGCGAGAAGACCCTCTCCCAACTCAGCTCCGACACCGGCCTCCCCCGCGCGACGACGCACCGTCTCGCCACTGCCCTGGAGATGCACCAGATCCTCGTGCGCACCGATTCGGGAGCATGGACCATCGGCCCCGCGCTCGCCCGTTACGCCGCCTCCGCACCCTCGCAGATCATCGACGCCGCAAAGCCGATCATGGCCGAGCTCGTCCGCACCACTAACGAATCTGTCCAGCTCTATGAACTGACTGGTTCCTCACGCACCTGCGTAGCGGCAATCGAGCCGCCGAGCGGCCTCACCCACACCGTCCCCGTGGGTTCGCAACTCCCCCTCGACCGCGGGTCCGCCGCGAAGGTCTTCGCCGCGCACAAGCTTGTCGACGCTCCCTTCACCGACGAAGAAATGGTCACCGTCCGCTCCACCGGCATCGCCGAATCCGTCGCCGAACGCGAGGTGGGACTCGCCAGCGTGTCCACCCCCATCCTTGGCAAGAACGGCGCTGTCCTCGCCGTCCTCTCCGTCTCCGGGCCCGTTGAGCGGCTCAAGCCCTCTCCTGCCGACAAGTGGGGCAAGGAACTCCTCGCCGCCGCCAAGAAGCTCATGAAAGCGATCTAAGTCTTTCCGCGGCCCGCACGCCCGCACCCGCCCGGCAGGGCCTACTCTTCGTCGATGGCATCGAGTTCTGCTTCGGGCCACACCACATTCTTCGCTAGCGGAATCTGGTGCGACGCACTCTCCAGGATGTGCATGAAGTACCCGGCCGTGTTCGGAATGGCGATGATATCGCCCGGCGCGACGCCTTCCGGAAAACGGATTTTCCGCCGGAGAATCACTTCGTCCTCAATGCAGTACGCCCCAACAAGGAACGCCTCCACCGGTTCCCGTTGGTGCTCTTCTCCGGCACCCCGCTTCACCAGTACTGGATCAATGAGGAAATCATCGGAGGTAGTCCGGCACTGGGTCCGGTTCATCTCCACCCCCACGAGCGGCAGGCCGTCAGAGCGGGTCTTGGTGAAGGCCACGCGCGTGAGGATGACACCGCAGCCGTCGAGAAGCGAACGCCCCGGTTCCAAATGAAGCCGCAGCCCTCGCTCACGCAGCCCCTCGGCAATCCCGTCGGAGAGCACTTGCGTCAACCACTCACCTCGCGTTGGGCTCTGCCAGTACGGGTAGGTGTTTCGTAACGGATCAGACTTCCATGTGAACGGTGTCGCATAGCCGTCACGCTGCTGCTCAATTGCGTGCTGGTAGTCGTGCCACTGTTCCTCATCCGCGAGATAGTTCATCGGCACACCGCCGCCGATGTCGATGAATTCCGGCGAATGACCGGACGACCGCAAAAGGTCGCTCAGCTCCATGCATTCCCGCAGCGCTGCCTGCCTGTCAGTCGCCGCGTAACCGTGCAGGTGGGCATGGACGCCCACGACATCGACATGTGGTGATTTGTTTTTGAGGTGCGATGCCCACGCTCCGAGCCTTTCGCCGAAACGGGTCGGCGGCATTGCTGCCGGATCGGGTGCGAGTCGTGGCGCCACCCGGGCTACGGAACCCGCCGCACAAGCCAACTGCTGAATGCGGTCGTATTCGCCGCGGTGATCAACAGAAATGACGACTCCATTGCCGATAGCCAATTGGAGCAACCGGTCCGGCTTGATTGCAGCGGACAAGATGATGCGCTCGCCGGGCATACCGCGCTCGACAACTTGGCGCAGCTCGTTTTCGCTGGCTACGTCGACACCATGACCAGTGTCGCGGACGGTGTCTGCGAAAAGAAGCGCCTTATTGGCTTTCCGTGCATAGAACACCTTCGTCTCGACCCCTGCGGCCGCACCGGCTCCAACGAGCTCATCGATATTCGACATCATCGGCCCCGCATTCAGCACGTTGACGGGGCTGCCGAAACGGTCCAGCAGACGCGCGCACGCGTCTGAGTCGGAAAGAAGATTCTCCGACCACTCGAATGTGGTCGCCTCCAACGGGGGCATACCGTGCGCTCGCCCGGCATTCTCCACCGCTGCCGCACTGACACGGTCGGCCCACTTCTCCACCACGTCGTGTTCACCGCGGCGGAGCGTGTCGTGCCCGAGAATCATCCCCTCGTTCATTCGCCCCGCGGCCGCAATATGCCGTTGGCCGCTAAGTATCCCGTCGCGGCCGACATGGAGCGCATCCGTGTCGGCGTAGCGGTGCCCGATCCCTTGCTCGACGAGGTTCCCGACCAAGGTGCCCTTTACCACTCCGGGCGGGGCAAGCACCGCATCGATGACGACTGTGGCTCCAACATCAGCAGCGACGGTCCGTAGATCCTCCCCGCCCCACGACATCGCATCGCATCGGATCCTGCCGCTGTCGATGAGCGAGAGCACATCCTGCGCTGAACTCACCGGCGGCCCGAATGCCACCCGCTCCATCGTCCGGGTGAATTCGTGGAAATCGGCTCCGCCTAGAGACTCGCGGCCGCCGAACGACGCCCTTTGGATCAAAGCGTCGTAAGTATCCCTGAACGTGAGCGCCACGGCGAGGGCCGCCGTCCACGGCTGTTCACCTTTCGCCGCAGCTAACGACGCGCGCAGTTCTTCAACCGGTTCTCCCTTGAAGTCGGTTCCGTCCAGCACAGCCTGAATATCCGCCTTATTCCCGTCGCCGCCGGCAATGGTTGCAATCTCCGCCGAGCACTTCGCGAGTATGCGCTTCAATTCGGCGAGATCAGCACAGTTCAGGATCGCCTCAGCTGCGCTATCAAGGTATGGGCGCGCCTCCTGCTTTTTCTGCTCATCCAGATACGCCTTGACTTCCATGAACCTGCCCGAGCGCGTCACCGGGTAGAACGTCTTCGCTGTGGCGTAGCGGACTATGTCGATGAACGTCAGCGCTGCACCGCGCACGAGCGCGACATCGTTCTTTTCAACCCGGTCGAGTTTGGCGGCCGGGTAAGCTGGCGCTATTACGCGGAGGTTCCCCAGATCCTGATGCACAAGGGAGCCTGGCCAATCGTGCGCATGACCGGTCGCGATTAGTACCTCGTCAAAGTGTCGCCCTTGAACGTAGACTCCGTCCCCGTCCGGACGAACCGAGTCGACACGATCGAAACAGAAGTGCACACTGCTACGTCGTGGAGTGTGCTCGACCAATGCGTTCCACGAATCTTCGAGGAGCTCCCCGACGATGCGTCGAGAAGGAAAATCCCCTGCATGCTCATCGGGAGGATCGACAGTCCCGAGCTGCGTCTCCACGATGCCTTTCGGTGCATTCAGAACCCACTGCTCGGGAAGGTCCTGAGCAAATGCACCGGGAGCAGATGCGTGGGACAGGGGCATGTCGCTGAACACAGTCAGTTCGATCGCACCACCGCGCTGCCGTGCACGCTCCATCAGTGACTCCGCCGCCCAGAGACCACGAGGGCCCGCGCCGATGATCGCCACTTTCACTGCAGCGCCTCGCTTCCTAGGTTTTCCTTCACCCATTCGTCGTTGTACACCGTATCGAGGTATGCGCGTCCATCGTCATGAAAAATTGCCACGACATCGCCTGATCCGCTCTCCCCGACAAGTTCCTCGACTGCGTGAGCAACAGCACCTCCGGATGCACCTGGGACAAATCCGGTAGAAGCTGCCCACTTCCGGGCTGCGCGCACGGCTTCTGCGGCTCGCACGCGGATCACGCGGTCGGGATGCACTTCCCGCGAAAGATCTGGTGTCACTCCGGCCCCGTACCCGGGCAGCAGACGGGGCCCGCGTTCACCGCCGAAAAGCACTGATCCTTCAGCGTCGACTGCCACCACTGACGTGTCGTACCCATGAGCGCGGATATACCGTATACAGCCACCGATCGTGCCCGTTGTGCTCACCGCAACAATGAGGACATCGGGAGCTCGCCCAAGCTTTTCGACGATCTCCGCCATCGTCCCTCGATCATGCGCATCAAAGGCGGCTGTATTGGAGTACTGGTCCAGATTCAGCGCCCCAAGCTCGTTCTTGAGCTCGGCGACGAGCTTCCGCCGGGCAACGAGCCAGTCCCCCGTCTCAGGATCAGGCTCAGTGACTGGGTGGAGGATACCGCCGAGCGCACTGATCATCGCCAGCGTGGAAGCATTCGTGCGCGGGTCCACCACACAGTGGAATTCCCACCCACCGACCGCAGCCTCGCGCGCGAGCGAAACTCCGAGGTTCCCGGAGCTCGACTCCACGACTTTCGTTCCCTCTTTGAGAAGACCATTCTCTTCAGCTGCCCGCACAAGCGCATGTGCTGTCCGGTCCTTGGCGCTACCGCCAGGATTGAAGGATTCCAACTTTCCCCAGACGCGACATTCGGTGCCCCCGCCGAGGGTCCCACCGAATGCGTCCAAGCGCACGAGTGGAGTCGTGCCTATCGCGCTAAGAATCCCGTAGTCAGATTGAGCCATAACGCGCAGTTTATGCGAACCGGGGGAGATTAAGCTGGGATACATGACTGATGCAACCCACAACGAGAAGCAAAACCGCACTGCTCAGGATATCCGCCATTCGGGGGAAGACGGCCGCTACGACGCCGGCATCAAGGTGCGCCGCGAGGTGATGGGAGACGACTTCGTCGACGCGGCCTTGACCCGCAACGCCGGCAAGGACGGCGAGGAGCTCCAGAAGCACGTCACCGCAACGGTATGGGGCTCAGTCTGGACGCGTGACGGCCTGAGCCGACGCGACCGCAGCCTGCTCAACATCGGCATGCTCGTCGCCCTGCGCGCCACGGAAGAGCTGCGCGGCCACGTCCGCGGCGCGCTCGCCAACGGCCTCACCCGCGAGGAGATCACCGAGGCGATCATCCACTCTTCCGGCTATTGCGGCGCCCCAGCCGCTCTGTCGGCGATGAAGGTCGCGCAGGAAGTCCTCGAGGACGAGCTCGGCCCTAAGGCTTGATGCTCATCCCCTGTTCGGCAACGAGGTCGTCGGCGGAAATGTAGTAGGTCTCCATCGTGCCGTCGATCACCGCCATTAGATTCGACATCTCGTCCGGCAGCCCGGCGCCTGCCTTGGACAATTCCGCCTGCACACGCTCGGGTGCCCACGACGCATCGATCGTGATTGGAATCGGCAGTGTGACTCCGGCGACCTGCGGTGTGATGGTCATCTTGCCGACAATGATGTGGAAGTGGCCGTTGAGCGTCGTTTCCACACCGGGGCCCGAGCGCTGCCACACATCCTCTACCCCAGGCGCTGTTCCGGGGAACCGGACGCGCAGGTTGTCCAGCACGACTCGGTCCGCGTCAATGCGGATCGCGGGTTTCGTACCCTGCAGGGTGTCAATCTGCACGTACGACATCTTCACGTTCCCGAGCAGGCGCGTGGAGTCCGACTCCACCGTGTAGGTTTCCCCAGTCGGGGTAAGCATCCCCGGAATCGGTCCAGGCGGTTCGAAGTCGAAACCGCCGATCTTGCGGGGTACGACATCGCGGCCGGCGAGTTCGGGAGGAAGCTGCACACCTTCGAGACCAGGCACCTCTGCCGGCACCGACGGCACCTGCGGCAGAGGCTTCGGCGGCTGCGCCACAGGCGGCGGAAGCACCGGCAATTCGGGCTGCGCCGGAAGCGGGGCAGGCCCGCCGGGCAGTCCCGGCAGCGACGGCAGCTCGGGGAACTGGGCATCCGCGGGCCCGGGTGCCGAAAGCGCCAAGCCGATAGCGGCCGCAGCGGAAAGAGCAGCCAGTGCACCGCGGTTCTTCAGGGTCGATCTGGACACCACTACGCGGTATCCTCCCCGTTCCGCACGACAGGCTCCGGTTCGTCGCTCCACGACAACGCCCATGCTCCCCCGATCAGCGCGAAAAGCGTGCCGATGAAGAATCCTCCGAAATTCGAGGTGGGCAACGCCACGATCCCGAGGATCATGGCCGAGATGCCCGCGAGGAGCCGCCCCTCTTTCTGGTGCCACGTCATCACCCCGCAGGCGATGAGCAGCACACCGATGAGCAGTGTGGACACACCGGAGATCGTGCTGATCTGGATCTGGATATTCGACACCTCGAAGGACAGGTACGCGGGAATCAAGATGACGATTCCGCCCAGCAGCATCAACAGGCCGGCACCGAACGGACGCCGCGAACGCCATCCAGAGAAACCACGGCCGGCCGAGCTTTCGGTGACCGGCTCGTCTTGCGGCTCGTCCTGCCACCCGTCCTGCTGCTCGTCCATGTCGGTGACAGAGTGATCCCGGTCTAGTGCTCGGCTAGCAGGCATTCTCGCCCTCCTTCACAACGGCGATGCGACCGCCTGCGGCAGTCAGTTTGTCCGCGGAAATCGAAGTCGCGTAAATCAACTGGTCGGAGGCATCCAAGTGGGACATCGCGATGCCGAAAGCACCTGATTCCGCTTTGTCCGACAACTGCCGCGCGTCAACGCCGATCTGGGGGTTAGCCATCGTCATCGTTCCGTTCAGTTCCTTGGCACCGATGATCAGATTGTGGGCAGTGGTGTTCGGTCCATCCACCGTCATCTGAAAGCGCCGGTCGCCCAGCCCGGGGAGACTGATGGGCGCGGACATGCACAGATCCGTGATGGTGGCATCCTCCAGCTTGAGGCGGGATACCGCCACATCGCGGTCCTCCAGGCTCTCGCGGTCGACGAATAGGTTGAAGTTATCCGCTTCAATTCCCCCGACCTGCTGCGTGAAAATCACGTTGGAGAGCGCCATTCCAGCAGACACGCCGCTCTGGGCCATCGCCACTCCCTCACCGGCAAGAACGAGTAGGCCAATGCCCGCGATTCCCGCGAACCGTAATTTCCGTGTGTGTCCCATCGATATCCTCCAGCGAGTTTGACGTCAGTGTGCGCGATGCAAACGAACCGCAAAAACAGATAGTTAGTTTTGCGATAGAACTGACGATAGTCGCCAATGAGACCTGCGTCACTAATTTCGCCGAGATTCATAAGTTCTCTCAGCGCAGAGGACGAAAAAAGCAGATCCCGGCGCCTGCGTTGTGGGTGCCGGGATCTGCTGTCGTTGTACCCCGTACGGGATTTGAACACGTGTTACCGCCGTGAGAGGGCGACGTCCTAGGCCGCTACACGAACGGGGCGCGTTCGCTGTTGAATGCGACTTGCTAAATGTAAAGGACCGTCACTGAAGAACCAAATCGGCAGCTCACGGGTCGCGTAGATCCTGAGAGGCGGACTACTGCGAATTCCGCATTTTCTCGCGCCGCATGTCCAAGGCGATCGCGATGCCGATCACGGCGGCATGCACGTTCTCGTCTAAACCAGGCTCGAAGACAAGCCGGTACGTCATCTTTCCCATCAGAGCTCGGCCGACACCGGAGTATTCAGCGTCAACACTGACGATGGGACACCCCTCCACGGTGATCTGGTAGTTGAGCTCAAAGATCTGTCCTTGGATCTTGACAGGCGGAAAACCTGCGATGTCCACGTCGTATTTGGCGCCGATCCAAGAGAAGCGTTTGGTGATGTGGGCCAACTCCGCCTTGCCACCAGTCTGCTCATCTACCCGGTGCACGGTGTGCCGCCGAGTTCAGGAAGGGAAACGAGGGGCGTGCCGCCGACAGCGGCGAGCAGGCCGGGGGATGATTCGGAAAGCATGAACTCCAGCTTGTGCGTTCCGGGCCAGCGGGGCCGCCGCGGAGCGTTTCACTAACGCTCCATTTGAGGGTACGCTCGCCACGTGAGAAAAAGCGGGCAGATTCTTGGACGGGACATTCGTCGCCTGTTGCGCGTTCCCCGGGCCTTCATCATCATCGTCGGCGTGCTTATCATCCCCGCGCTCTACGCGTGGTTCAACATCAACGCCTTCTGGGACCCCTACGCCCACACCCAGAACATCCGCATCGCGGTGGTCAACAACGACCGCGGTGCCTCCGCCGAGCGCGTCGGCGAGGTTGACATCGGCGAGCAGATCACCGAGCAGCTCAAGGGCAACGACAAGATCGGGTGGGTGTTCCTCCCCGAGGACGAGGCCCGCGACGGTCTCATGCGCGGCGACTACTACGCCATGTTCCTCATCCCGCCCGAATTCAGCGAGGACCTGCTGAGCCTGGTCAGCGGCACCTACACGCAGCCGGAGCTGGAGTACTACGTCAACGAGAAGAGCAACGGCGTCACCCCCTCGATTACCGACGCGGGCGCCTCCGCTGTCGACGCAGCCGTGTCCGAGGCCTTTAAGAAGAAGGTCGGCGAGGCTGCGGCGACCGAGCTGCGTAGCACGGGCTACACCCTCCGCGACGGCGCCGAGGAGGCCCGCAGCAAGACCTCCGGGAGCTTCGCCCAAGTCGCCGCCGACCTCGACGCCGCCGAGGGGCGGGTGGCCACGATGAACCAGAGCATCAGCGGGGCGCGCTCGGTCGTCGCCGAGCTGAACACCCTCGTCGGCTCCGTCGACGACACCCTCGGGTCCGTGGACTCCTCCCTCGGGGAGGTCGAAGGGATCATCGCCGAGCTACAGAAGTCCTCCGCCGGGTTCAGCGCGGACACCTCCACCGCGCTCGTCGAGTCCACCAACGCGCTCAGCCTCGGCGCCGCCTCCGCCAACGCCTCCATCGCGGGGGCGACGGACCAGCTCGGCACCGCCCAGGGGCGGGTGCGCTCCGCCGTCGGCGAGGTCGACGGCGTGGTCAAGCAGGGTGAGTCCGCCGCCGCGCAGCTGCGCGCCCTGTCGGCCGGGGCGGCCCTGTCGCCCGAGGTCCGCGCTCAGCTAGACGCCGCGGCCGGCGCGCTGGAGGAGCGCACCGCCGCCTCCCGCACCGTCCTCGACGGCCTGAACAACGTGGACCGCAGCGCGGGCGCCGCGCTGGCGTCGATAGGCGAGCTCGGCGACTCCCTCGAGGCCGCGACCGCCGACTCCAACGCCGCAGCGCGCGACGCGAGCAAGCAGCTCGGCGAGTCCGTGCCCGCGATCAACGCCTCGCTCGCCCAGGCCTCCGGCAGCGTTGCCTCCGTGCGCGGCGCGCTGAGCAGCCAGCGTGCCCTGCGTGAGGAGACAACCTCCCTGCTCGCCGGGGTGGACAACCAGCTCGCGGCCAGCCTCGGCATCCTCGACGAGGTCTCGGGTAACCTCGGCACGCTTGCCGACGGTGCCCGCTCCGCCCAGTCCGACATCAACGCTCTCCTGGCCACCTCCGACTCGGAGGCCCTCAACACTGTCACGAACCTCAACTCCGCGAAGATCGGCGAGTACATCTCCTCGCCCGTCACCGTCGAGCAGCAGGCCGTCTTCCCCACGGAGAACTACGGCAGCTCCATGGCCTCCTTCTTCACCAACCTGGCCCTGTGGATCGGCGCGTTCGTGCTGACGATCATCTTCCGCGTCGAAGTCGACACCGAGGGCTTCCGCCGCCTCACCGTCGGCCAGGCCTACCTCGGCCGCTTCCTCCTCTTCGCCACGCTCTCGGTGCTCCAGGCCGTCGTGGTGACGCTCGGCAACGTGGCCTTCGGGGTGCAGATGCAGTCCGTCACGGCCTTTCTCGCCACCGCAATCGCCATCGGGGTCGCCTACACGGGGATCATCTACTCCATCGTTTCCGCGCTCGGCCACATTGGCCGCGGCATCGCCGTCTTCCTCGTCGTCATCCAGATCCCGGGCGCGTCGGGCCTCTACCCTATCGAGCTCATGCCCGACTTCTTCCGCCACATCTACCCCTTCCTCCCCTTCCGCTACGGCATCGACGCGATGCGCGAGACCATCGCCGGGTTCTACGGCCATCACTACCTCCGCTTTTTGGCGACGCTTCTCGCCATGTCCGCCGCGGCCTTCGCCCTGGGGTGGCTGTTCCGACTCACCTCCTCGCACGCCAACCTCCTGTTCAACCGCCAGCTCGCACGCACGAACCTGATCACCAACGAGAAGGTGGAGGTCATGGGCTCGCCCTACCGCGCGTCCGACATCATGGCCGCCCTGTCGGACCGGGATGAGTTCCGCGGGGGCGTCGAGAAGCGGGCGCGGATGCTGCGGGAGAACTACCGCACCCTCATCTTCGGCGGGATCGGCGCGGGCGTTGTCGGCATCGCCATTATCACCCTGCTCACCATGCTCCTGCCCACCGACAAGACGATCATGCTGGCCATCGTCGTCGCCTGGTCGCTGCTGGTCGTCCTCTACCTCGGGGCGGTAGAGTACTTCACGCAGAGCCTCGTCGACGCCGAACAGGTCTCGCGCCTCGGCGAGGCCGAGCTGCGCGACGCCGTGATCCACCGCCACGACTCCGCCGGCACCAGCGTCACCATCGGGCCCGCGGATGCCGAAAGTGAGGACACCAAGTGAGAACCGTCTTCTCCATCGCCTACAACGACCTGCGCCGGCTCTACACCAACGTCATGGCGGGCATCGTCATGGTCGGCCTCATCGCCATCCCCTGCCTCTTCGCCTGGTTCAACGTGCTGGCCACGTGGAACCCCTTCGCCAACACGGAGCGCCTCGAGGTGGCGGTGGCTAACACCGACCGCGGCCACACGAGCGACCTCACCCCGCTGGCCGTCAACGTCGGCGACATGGTGCTCTCCCAGCTCTACCGCGACGACTCTATGGACTGGGTCATCACCGACGCCGACGACGCCATCGAGGGCGCGAAGTCCGGCGAGTACTATGCCGCCATCGTCCTGCCGCCCACGCTGAGCGACGACATGTTCACCTTCTACGCCGGAAACGCCGAACCCAGCCCCATCGACCTCTACGTCAACGAGAAGAAGAACCCCATCTCCCCGCTGCTCATCTCCAACGGCACGCAGGGCGTCAGCGCCCAGATCAGCGCGTCGTTCACTAGAGCCCTCGCCGAGGTGTCCTTCGGGGTGATCGAGACGGCCTCGGACTTCTTCAACGAGTCGGAGACCAAGCAGGCACTCGACTCCATCGAGACGCGCACCGCCAGCGCCCGCGACCAGCTGCTATCCAGCGCCAGCACCGTGGACGCGCTCGCCTCGCTCACCGAGTCGAGCGTGCCGCTCGTCGACAGCGCCGAGCGGATCTCCGGGGCGCTGGGCGACTCCCTCGGGCAGGTCCGCCCCGTCGACCTCGGGGCCACCGGGGCGGGCCTCGGCGGAGACGGCGCGGCGCTTGCGGCGGCGCTGGGGGCGACGTCGGAAAGCTTTGCCGCCGTAAGCGACCGCGTCGACCAGCTGATGGCGGACTCTTCCGCCACCTCCCAGACCACCGCCGCGAGCCTGACGGACATCGCCGCGCGCATCGATGTCCAGGTGAAGCAGTACACGGCCCTACGCGACACCATCAACGGCCAAGTCGCCCCGGCGCTTCCCCCCGACGCCCAGCCGGGGGTGCGCGCGGTGGTCGGCGACCTCAACGACGCCATCGCCCGCCAGACGGCCGTGCGCGACCGACTCAACGACGCCGCCGCGCGCCTCACCGCCGGACAGGGCAGCCCGGACGGGAAGAACGCGGACCGGCAGGAGATCAAGGACTCGATCGCCCGGGCCCGTGAGGCGATGGACTCGGCCAAGAATTCCTACGAAACCGGGATCCGCCCGCGCCTCGAGGCGCTGTCGGGCTCGCTGGACAACGTCCGGGCGAACGTCGACGAGGCCCGCTCGGACATGGACGGCGTCTCCTCTGCCCTGGCCAACCGGCCCGGCTCGCTGCGCGACACCCTCGCAGCCTCCGGTGCGGACCTGCGCGACACGGCGGAATCTCTGCGCGCCAACGCGGCGAGGATGCAGGAGGCGCAGCAGTCGATCGCGCAGGCGCGCTCGAGCGGGGACCTGACGAAGCTGGCCGACCTCGTCTCCAGCCACCCGGAGGAGCTCGCCGACGCCCTCGTCGACCCAGTCAAGGTGGAGCGCAAGGAGGTCTTCCCCCGCGTCAGCTTCGGCGCCGGCATGGCCCCGCTCTACACAGTGCTCGCCCTGTGGGTAGGCGCCCTGTTGACGTCGGTGGCCGTGCGCACGGACGACCGCTCCATCGAACAGAACGTGGTCGATCCCGGCCGCCTCACCGCGGGCCAGAAGTACTTCGGCCGCTACCTGACGTTCGTGACCACCGGCCTGGCCCAATCCACGCTCCTCATGGCGGGGCTCATGGTCTACGTGGGCATCGAGCCCGCGCACCCCTTCCTCCTCTTCGTGGCGGGATGGGTCTCGAGCCTGGTCTTCCACCTGATCTGCTACACGCTGGTGCTCTCCCTGAGCAACGCCGGCAAGGCCGTGGGCGTGCTCATCCTGGTGCTCCAGGTCTCGGCGGCGGGCGGCGCCTACCCGCTGCAGCTGCTGCCGGGCTGGGCGCAGGCGATCAGCCCCTGGCTGCCCGGGACCTACTCGATCCGCGCTATGCGCGCCGCGGTCTTCGGCACCTACGGCTGGGACTTCTGGCGAGCCCTCGGCATCCTCGTCCTCTTCGTGCTGCCTTTCCTCTTCCTCGGCCTCTGGCTGCGCCACCGGCTTCACCACGCGATCGACCGCATGGACGAGGCGGTTGCTCAGACCAAGGTGATGATGACCTAGCCGCGCCTACAGGTCGATGGTGCCGCACACGCGGGCGGTGACCTTACCGCCCACCCAGATGTCGCGGCCGTCGTCGGTGATCTCGACGCGCCCCGCGCGCCCGACGTGCCGCCCCTGGTCCGCCACGTAGCTCTCCGGTGCCAGCGAGCGGGCGCGCAGCCACTGGGCGAGGGCGCCGTTGAGGCATCTGGTGACCGGGTCCTCGCGGTCGGTGGTGAACGCGCGCACCTCGCACCACGGCTCGGCCCCGCCCGTGAGCGCCACGAAGCCGACCTTGTCCCCTCCTCTCGAAAATTCGAGGGAGCGGAGCTTGTCGACGTCCCCCCCAGCTGCACCGCCTTCCACCCCGGCCCGTTGTCGGCCCACGCGGCATCGACCACGTCGGAGCGCGTGGGGCCGAAGCGGCGCAGCACCCCGTCGAGTGCTGAGTTTGATGTTGCCCGTCAGCTGCATCGAGTCCGCCTGGACGATGAAGGGGGGGTGCCGCCCAGGATGGCGAGCAGCGAGCCCAGCATGAACCCGCCGAAGATGGAGGTCGGCACGGCCACGACGCCGAGGATGAGGACGGTGAGCCCGGTGAGGATCCGCCCCTCGCGCCTCGCTTGACGGCGCCACCGCAACCGCCGTCTTCGCCGCCGTCGGCTTCGACTTCCCGCTGGACTTTCCGCTGGCCAACGGCGCGGACTCGCTGTCTTCGGGCCAGCGGCGACGCCTGCTGTTCGCCCGCGCGCCCACTCAACTAACGAGCAATTGGCCCACGCGCGAAAAAGCGGCCGGTGATTGTTTTCCACCGGCCGCTTCGCCTTGTACCCCGTACGGGATTTGAACCCGTGTTACCGCCGTGAGAGGGCGACGTCCTAGGCCGCTAGACGAACGGGGCGCGTTCGCTTTTGAATGCGACTCGCTAACAGTAAATGACCCTGCGCCAAGAACCAAATCGACTGGTTGCCGCCACCTTATGCGGGATAGATGAGCGGCGCGTTCACGCTCAGGCGGACGGTGTCCCCCACCGCGGGCTTCGGGTCCGCCGCCATGCGAGCGCGGAACTCGACACCGTTGGATTCAAGGTTCACCGAGTAGCTGGTCATCTCGAACAGCACGGACGTGACCGTCGCTTGCACACCCGCAGAAAACGTCGGACCCACCTGGACTGCATCGGGCAGCACCGCCACCGTCACTCGTGCCCCGTCAGACAGGCCGTCGCTGCCGCCCACGTTGACCTCGGAACGCGGCCAACGCAGCGAGGGGTTGTTGACGACGATTTCGGAGCCGCGCACGGTGCCGTCGAGAAGCGTGGCGTCCGCAATGAAGGACGCGGCCCACGCTGTCGCTGGGCGTGTGACCACAGCGTGCGGTGTGTCAAATTGCTCGAGCTGGCCATCGTGAAGCACGGCGATGCGATCCGCAACGGCAACCGCTTCCTTGCGGTCGTGCGTGACATGAACCGTGGTGAGGTCATGCTGGCGGGTCAGGGAGACAATTTCACGGCGCAGCGAATCGCGCAGAGGCTCATCGAGGGCAGACAAGGCTTCGTCGAGAAGCAGCACTCGCGGATGTGCGACGATGGCGCGGGCCAAAGCGACGCGTTGGCGCTGGCCGCCGGACAAGGTCCCTGGTTTCCTGTCGCCGTAGCCCTCCAGCCCGACGGTAGCCAGGGTCTCCTCCACTCTGCTTTTCACATCCGAGCCTTTCACTCCGGAACGGCGGAGCGGGTAGGCGACGTTGTCCGCGACGCTCATGTGGGGCCACACGGCATGCTGCTGAAAAACCATGCCCATTTGGCGCTTCTCCGGCGGCGTGTCCGAGACATCCTCCCCGCCGAGCGCGATGGCACCTTCCGACGGTTCAATGAATCCGGCGATGGTGCGCAGCAACGTCGTCTTGCCCGATCCCGATGGCCCGACGAGCGCCACGAATTCCCCGCTGGGAATACGCAAGGTGATGCCGCTAAGTCCTGCTGTCCCGTCGGGGAACGTCACGCCCAGGTTGTCGATGTCGATGTCGCTCATCAGGACTCCTTCGCGGGGTTGCGCACGGTCAAGGCAAGCGCGGCGATACCGATCACCACGAACATGAGTGCCAGTGCGGAGGATTGGTTGTAGTTACCGGACTGCTGCAAATTGAACAGCTGCACGCCGATAGTCGTGGTGCCAGGGGCCACGAGCAGAATTGAAATGGTCAACTCCCGCACGGCTGTCACAGCCACGAGCACTGCTCCCGAGGCCACGGCGGGCAGCGCCATGCGGCCGCTCGTGTCCCACAGGGCGCGCAGACGGCCGGCGCCGGAGATCTGCGCGGCTTCCTCCACCGCAGCGGGAATCTTCCGCAGCGGGGCACGCACCGCCTGCAGCACCATCGATGTGAACGCGCACACGTAGGCGAACAGAATCACCCACCGGGTGTTGTACGTGCCGGTGTATCGGGAAACGATCACCCAGCCGACACCGATGATCAGACCCGGCAGGGCTGAGGGCAGCAGCGTGAGCAAACTCAACGCCGTGTTCGAGCGCGCACGGGTGCGGGTGACCAGCAGGCCGATGGCCCACCCGAGCAGCGCGCACAAGAGCGCCGCGCCCGCGGCGAGAATGACGGAGTTGAGGAAGCCTTCCTGCACGCGCGGGTTCGACAACGTGCGGGAGAAGTTGTCAAAGGAGATGTTCTCCATCGTGAACGGTACGCCCGGGGCAGGGAGAAACGCGCGGTACGTCAAGCCCAGGACGGGGCCCAGAGTAATAGCTAACGCGATGATCCACGCGATAACCGTCACCGGCCATTTTGCTCGGCCCAGCGACAATTTCATGGTGCCCCCGCCCGAAACGGTCGACGACGCTCTCCGGGAGACGAGGTAATCGGCGATCACAGCCGCGATACCCAGCAACATGAGGATGGTGCCCACGGTGGACACCACCTGCAGCGGATTGCTCACCGTCCCGGACTCCATGAAGCGGTAGACCATCGTCGCCAGCGTCTCGAAACGCACGGGCGAGCCGAGAATCGACGGAATGCCGAAATCGGCCAGGTTCGCCACTGCCGTCAGCGTGAACGAGCTCAGCAGCGCCGGGCCGAGCAGAGGAATCGTCACGGTCCGCAGAACAGTCCAGGTGCCCGCCCCGCCGACACGGGCGGCGAGCTCCAGATCCGAAGGAATGGACCGCAGCGCCGCCGCCACAATCACATACACCAGCGGGTACGAGTGCAGCATCATCAAAAAGATGATGCCGTCGGCGCCGTACATATCCCACAACGGGCGACCGAACACCGCGTTGAGCCCTTGATTATGCCCGAAGAGCTGCAGCCACGAGATCGCGCCGACGAACGGCGGCACGAGCAGCGGCGAAAGCAGAAACAGCCGCAGCGTGCCCGCGCCCGCAATATCGGTTCGTTCCAGTAGGACCGCGACAGCAGTTCCAACGAGCACAGCGCTTATCGACGACGCCAATGTCGTGTACACCGAATTCCACGTCGCCGTGGCTAGCCCCTGCTCCACCAAGACCGGAAACTGGTTGCCACCGAGTGCGAGTGAGATGACCATTGCCAGCGGCGCGATGAAGATCGCTGCCGCCAGCAGCCAGATGCCCGCCCGCGCGAAAGCGATGCCGCCGGAAGAAAAACGAGTGCCCACTATGTTTTGAACTATTCCGTGAGAATGACTGTGGCAGGTTCAGCGGAAAGCCGAGAGCCGGCCTTCCAGCTGGCTTACTTGACCGCGTTCTGGAAGAACTCGACGGAGCGCTCGCGGTCGTTCGACAGAGTCTCATCGTCGACGGTCATGAGCTCGATATCTTCAAGCTTCGGTGCGTCGCCCGGGGTGCCCACGGAGTCGACGACCGGCAGGTAGTTCTGCTCGACAGCGATCTTCTGCGCTTTCTCGGAAAGGATGAAGTTGATGTAGCGCTGGGCTGCTTCCTTCTTCTCCGAATCCTTGAACACGGCGATCGGCTCGGTGATGTACGGGGAGCCCTCGGTGGCGTAGACCTCCTTAATCGGAGAGCCCTTGGCCGCCAGGTCGCGCACCAGGTAGTCCACGACGACGCCGACCGGGTGTCCGCCGCCGGCAATCTCCTGCGAGGTCGGGCCGTTGGAGGCCGCGATCATCGGCTTATTCTTGCCCAGGTCGCTCACCCAGGTCTCGCCGAGTTTCTCGTTGTTCATCCACACCGTCGCGTTGAATGCCGCGGCACCGGAGACAGCCGGGTCCGGCATGACGATCTTGTCCATGAATTTCTCGTCCGTCAGGTCCGCCCAGGAGGCCGGTGCATCAGCCTGGTCGACGACATCGGTGTTGTACGCGATGACCGTCGGGATGAGGCGGGTGCCCACATAAAAGCCGTCAGCGTCGACGACCTCCTCGAGCACGCCGTCCGTCTTCACATCATCGAATTTGGCCAGCAGGTCCTCGGACTTGAAGCCTTCGAAGGTCGGTGCGTCAGCGGCCCAGATGATGTCGCCCTCGACCTTGCCGGAGGACTTCTCCGCGTCGATACGCGCCTTCAGATCGCCAGTGCCCGCACGGTAGACCTCGACCTCGACATCCGGGTTCGCCTTCGTGAACGCCTGGTTGATCTCATCGACCTTCTCCTCCGGCTCAGAGGTGTAGACGGTGATGACGGTCTTCTCGCCGGACTTCTCTGCGGTGCTGTCGCCGTTTCCGCCTGCGGCAGAGTCATCGGTGCTCGGCTCGGAACAGCCTGCCAGAGCGATTGCTGCAGCGCCGCACACGGCGATCAGGGACAGGGGCTTACGGGAAATGCGCATGACAGTGTCGTCCTCTCAGATAGTTCTCAGACGGCGCTCACCGTAGCACCGACCGCCCCACACTGCTCGCCAAGCGACGTAGGACTCCCGCACCTAGCTGTCGCGCATCTTCTCTCTGCGCATATCCAACGCGATAGCGATGCCGATGACGGCAGCGTGGACATTCTCGTCGAGCCCCGGTTCGAAGGCGACGCGGTATGTGGTCTTGCCCATCAGCGCCCTGCCCATGCCGGAGAATTCCGCATCCACGCGAGCAATCGTGCGCCCCTGGCACGTCAGCGCGTAGTTGAGTTGGAAGACCTCTCCTTGGATTTCCACCTGCGGGAAGCCCACGATGTCCACGTCGTATTTTGCGCCGATCCAGGCGAAGCGCTTGGTAATGTGCGCGAGTTCAGCTTGGCCTCCATTCTGGGGGTCGGCGCGGTGCACGATATACCGGTCTCGGATGACATTCACCGGATCCTCGACCGCCAACACCGGTGTTCCTCCCGCATCGAATACTTCGACCCCACGGGAGGCTTTGAACAGATCGCTGAGCTTCCGCGTTTGCCGCGCGATGCCGAGCTGACCGCCGTTGGGGTCGCTGATGGTGAATTCGTCACGGCCGATCGCCTTCGACTGAGAGATGATGAGTTCATTCGCCTGCAACATGGAGGCCAGCATAACGAAAACCTCCGGCCCGCTTCAGTGTTGAAGCCGACCGGAGGTCTGCGTATTTCTATTTGTACCCCGTACGGGATTTGAACCCGTGTTACCGCCGTGAGAGGGCGACGTCCTAGGCCACTAGACGAACGGGGCATAAGGACTTTGTGTCCAGCAATCCCATTGAGTTTCACCTCAATTGAACTGCAGCTGGCCTACCAGGACTCGAACCTAGAATGACGGTACCAGAAACCGTAGTGTTGCCAATTACACCATAGGCCATTGTCATTTCAGTGCTTCCCGGCTACTGCCAGGCGCTCTGAACAACGTCGATAACTATAACCACACCGGCGATATCCCACCAAATCGGCAGGTCCTCCACCTTTTATTGGAGGATGTTCACGGGCAGGTGAATAACGCCGGTGTGATTCGGAGGTTACTCCCCCGCCGGAACGAACGGCGTGGCCTCGCGTGCGGCGCGCAGACGAGCCAAGGTCGACTCGCGGCCGAGCAGCTCCATGGATTCGAACAGAGGCGGAGAAACAGCCTCGCCGGAGACTGCGACACGAAGGGCTCCGTAAGCCTTGCGCGGCTTGAGGCCGAGATCGTCGATAAGCGCGCCGCTGAGTGCGCTCTCGATGTTCTCCGTCGTCCACTCGCTGACCCCTTCGAGCGCGGCGATACCGGCATCGAGCGGTTCCGCGGCGTCCTCCTTGAGGTTCTTCTTCGCCGCCTTCTCGTCCAAGGTGAGCTCCGCATCGGGCGTGACCAGGAATTTCAACAGGCCGTACGCGTCTCCCAGCATCTTGATGCGGGTCTGCACAAGATCCGCGGCGACAGCGAATTTGTCCTCCGGGTAATCGGCTGGGAAGTCCGTGTGTTCCGTCAGGTAATCGCGCAGGCGGTTCTTGAAGTCTTCCGGCTCCAGCATGCGGATGTGGTCTGCGTTGATGGCCTCGAGCTTTTTCTGGTCGAAACGGGCCGGGTTCGCGAGGACATCGTTAATATCGAAGGCCTCGACGAACTCCTCGACCGTGAAAATGTCCTGGTCCGCGGAAAGCGACCATCCAAGGAGCGCGAGATAATTGATCATGCCCTCGGGGATGATGCCGTTGTCGCGGTGGTTGAACAGATTCGATTCCGGGTCACGCTTGGACAGCTTCTTGTTGCCCTGGCCCATCACGAACGGTAGGTGGCCGAATTCCGGAGTGAAATCGGTGACGCCAATGCGCTGCAGCGCCTCATAGAGCGCCAGCTGGCGCGGGGTGGAAGACAGCAGATCCTCGCCGCGCAGCACGTGAGTGATGCCCATCAATGCATCGTCAACAGGGTTGACCAAAGTGTACAGCGGCGCACCGTTGGAGCGGGCGACGACATAGTCCGGCTGCGTGGATGCCTTGAATTCCATGTCGCCGCGGACCAAATCGTGCCACTTCCAGTCCTTCTCCGGCATGCGCAGGCGCCACACCGGCTCGCGGCCCTCCGCCCTGAACGCGGCCACCTGCTCATCGGTGAGCTCGCGGTCGAAGTTGTCGTAGCCGAGCTGCGGGTCCCGGCCGGCGGCGATGTGGCGCTCCTTGACCTCTTCTGCCGTGGAGTACGCCGGATAAACCTCGCCGGCCTCGATCAGCTTGTCCAGGATCTCCTTGTAGATATCCATGCGCTGGGACTGGCGGTACGGCTCGTGGGGACCGCCGGTGACGACACCTTCATCCCACTCCATGCCGAGCCACCGCAGGGAATCAATGATCGCCTGGTAGGACTCTTCGGAGTCGCGGGCGGCATCGGTGTCCTCGATACGGAAAACCAGTTTGCCGCCGGTGTGCCTAGCTTGCGCCCAATTGAAAAGCGCCGTCCGGACCATCCCCACGTGGGGCGTTCCGGTCGGCGACGGGCAAAAACGAACTCGTACAGGTGCGTCAGTCATGCACCCAACTGTAGCGTGCGGGCAGCTACTTGCTCACGCGGGATAGCACTGCCCACATGTCGTTCGCGGTGGACGGGTCGTACCACCAGAAGTGGTTGGAACCGTGGATCTTGATGGCCTGCACCGGCTTCTGGCATCCGGTGGCAGAAATACGGGTTGCGTTATGCCCCAGCGGCGCCGAGTTGATACGGCCGACTTGGCAGCCGTTGCGGCGCTCATACGAGCTGAACAGCTCCGGAACACCCAAGTAACGGGTTCCGCGGCGCACACCACCGTAATAGTTCGTCAGCGTGTCGTTGGTGCCGTGGTAAGCCAAGAACGCGACCGGAATGTTCTGGCAGTTGGCATTGACCGGCCAGTAGTAGGCACCGGACACACCCGCGACACCGGCGAACAGGTCAGCCATGTGACAGGCGGACACCGCCGCCATGCCGCCGCCGGTGGACATGCCCGTGGCGTAGATGCGGCGGCGGTCGATGTTGTAGTAGCGCTGCACATCGTTGATCATCGCGCGGACGAAACGGATGTCCTCACCCGGGCGGGTGGCAGCTGTCGCGGATCCTTCCCACGAGGCGCCGATGGAGCGCGGGTAGACGATGATCGCGTCACGGCCGACATTGGACTCGCGCAAACGGGAGTAGTTCCGGAAATTCTCCGTGGAGTCCTCGTACGCCGAGTAGCCGACCATGACCGGGGTCGGACGGGAGGCGTTGTACCCGCGCGGAACCCAAATCAGGTAGGAGCGGTTGCCCACGCGGATTTCACCGTTTTGACCAGGAGCAACCGGCTGACCGGCGGTGGCGCGCCACGGTGCCGCCCCCGGGCGCGGCGCGGGTGTCTGTGCCTGCGGCGGCGCCGGGATCGGGTTGTACGGCACAGAAGAACCGGCACCCTGCGGGATTGCACCGTTGACCTGGCGGGCCATGTCGTTCCACGCGCGGTTCGCGTTATTGGCGGCGTCTGCGGCAGCCTGTGCGGCTGCGTTGGATGCCTGGCTGGATTGTGCGGTCAGCTGGTTCACGTTGGGGATGCTCTGAGCCTGAGCCGGGGCAACGGCGAGCCCTGCAGCCATGAGTAGACCTGCGATGGCACCCGCAAGACGGCGACTCCAAGCGCGTGAGGTTTTCATGTGCGGCCTTTCAGAAAAATTGGAGGAGGTGAGAAGCCCGGCAAGGACTGGACGCGAGCTCTTATCCTCAACAGTCACTTGCGTAACAGTAGTGATACTTAACGCGTCCTTCAACAGAAGATTGAAGCATTCTTATTATTCGCTGAAATTCCCTGAACAGCAAGTTCATTAACACTTCAATTACAGTGCATTTATTCCGGGCAACCCTGCCTCCGGCCTTGGTTTCTCCCGCAGTAGAATCGGTCACCATGCCATTACCCAGACCTGCAACCGCGCCCGATTTTCTGCTCTCCCGAGCGGAAGGCTCGGTGCGCACCCAGGGATCCGCGAGGAGCTTCACCGATGTCTGGGATGCCATCGAGGTTATTGACCGAGGCGATGTGGAAATTGTCGTCGGTGCCCTCCCCTTCGACCGTGAGGCTCCTGCAGCATTGACCGTGCCAGAGTCCGTCATCCGGGAGCCCGGCCCCCTCGAACCGCACGCGCACTACCGCATCGGCGCGGGTTCCCAACTCTCCGCCCGTGTCACCGGCTACGATCCGGAACCGCACGAACACCTACGCCGCATCGAAGCAGCCGTGGCGACCATCGAGGATTCGCTTCTGGACAAAGTGGTTCTCGCCCGCGCCGTGGACATCGCGTTCGACCCGCCTGTCGACGCCAGGTTGGTGGCCGCACGCCTCATCGACCTCTCCCGCACCCGCGACGGATTCATCGCCGACCTGACTCCCGCCGGCAAACAGGGGCATATGTTCGTAGGCTCGTCTCCCGAGCTGTTGATCAAACGCGAGGGGCTGAAGATCTCCTCCTACCCCCTAGCCGGCTCAGCCGCACGCGATTTCGACGACCCTGAGGCGGATGCCGCCGCAGGCGCGGCACTCGCCCACTCGGAGAAAGACCTCGACGAGCACTCGTACGTCGTCGAGCACATCCGGGAGATTCTCGAGCCCCTGTGCAGCGAGCTGTCAATTCCCGATCGACCAGTGCTGACAAAGACGAGCGAGATGTGGCACCTCGCCACCCCGATCACCGGCGCCTTGCGCGAGCCTGCCCCGAACGCTCTCGACCTCGCCGCTCGCCTCTACCCCACCCCTGCGGTCTGCGGGTCGCCCCAGCACGCGGCTGAAGCGCTGATCACCACAGCCGAGTCCGACCGTTCCTTCTACGCCGGAACCGTCGGATGGTGCGATTCAAGCGGTGACGGCGAATTCATGGTCGCCATCCGCTGTGCCGAGGTCAACGGAGAAGGCACCGCTGCCCGCGCATGGGCGGGCGGGGGCCTCGTCGCAGCGTCCGACCCGGAGCAAGAGCTCGCCGAGACCACGGCGAAACTCCGCACGATTCAGCGTGCCCTCGGCCTCTAGTTACCTGAAGCCAAAGCCGCTTATCGCTTAAGCCCGCCCCACCGGGTTCTTGAGCTTGCCAATGCCGTCAATCTCCACCTCGATGGTGTCGCCCGGAACCATTTCGGCTGTTCCTGCCGGGGAGCCGGTGCAGATGACGTCGCCGGGCAGCAAGGTGTAGGACGAGGTGATGAACTCGATGATCTTGCCCAGCTTCCAGATCATCTGATTCGAGTTCGAGTCCTGCTTAGTCTCCGTCTGCCCGTCGTGGGTCAGGTGCGCCTTGATCGGCAGATCGTCGAAATCGAACTTATCCAAGTCCGTCTCGATCCACGGGCCGAGCGGACAGAACGTATCGATGCCCTTGGCGCGCGCCCACTGGCCGTCGGTGAACTGCAGGTCGCGGGAGGAGACATCGTTGACGATGGTCACGCCGCGGACCACAGACCTCCAGTCTTCAGCCTTGACATTCTTGCATGGGACCCCAATGACAAGAGCCAGCTCACCCTCGAATTCGACGCGCGTGGCAAAGTCCGGGATCTTGATCGGCGCTTCCGGACCGATCACTGCTGTCGGCGGCTTGAGGAAGAGCGTCGGCGGCAGGTGCTCCGAAGACTGCTTGAACACCTCAGCGACGTGGTCCGCGTAGTTGCGGCCGATTGCGACTACCTTGCTGGGGAGCATCGGGGCCAGCAGGCGCACATCTGCGAGCGCCCACTCCTTCCCCGTGAACTCGGGCTCCGTGAACGGAG